>NZ_CP051651.1:300961-601923 GCF_012848175.1 Xanthomonas campestris pv. badrii
CAATGTGCCGCGCTGCAACTGCGGGAAGCTCAGGTCCGGAAACTGCTCGGTGTTCGGCACGCCCTTGCTGCGATCGAGCGTGCTGGCGACGGTCTTGTACTTGCCTGCGGCCGGCAGCTTGGGCGCCGGCTTGCCCGGCTCGGCGGCGCGGGCGACGACTGCCTTGTCCTCGGCGGCCGGGTCGAAGTCCTTGCCGGCCGGCAATACGGTCAGCAGATAGTCGCCCTTGCCGAACCAGGTGGCCGCGGCCTGCTTGACGCTGTCCACGGTGGCGGCCTGGCCGCGCTGCAGGTCCTTCTTGTAGGCGCCCGGGTCGCCGCGGTAGACCTGGCCCTCGGCCAGGATCACCGCCTTGCCGCTGAAGCCGCCCACCTTTTCCAGCCCGCGCACGAAGCCGGCGCGGTAGGCCACCTGCGCGCGCTGCAATTCGTCGACGGTCGGGCCCTGGGCGATGAACTTCCTGAGTTCTTCGTCGATGATCGCCTCGACCTTGGCCGGGTCCACGCCGTCCTTGACGTCGGCCTGGATCTGCAACTGGCTGGACAGCGCGAACATCTGTACCGAGGCGGAAACGTCGTCCACCAGGTTGTCCTGATACACCAGGCGCTGGTACAGCCGCGAGGTCTTGCCGCCGCCCAGCACGGTGGTGGCCAGGTCCAGCTGGATCACATCGTCGGTGCCCAGCTGTGGCGCGGCCCAGGTGCGGTAGATGCGCGGCTGCGAGACATGGTCGTGCTGCACGCCGCGCTTGGGCGCCGCCAGCGGGGTCACCCACGGCTGCTGGCGCGCCACCGGCTTGCCGGACGGGATATCGCCGAAATACTGCGCGGCCTTGGCGCGCGCCTGCGCCACGGTGATGTCGCCGGCCAGCACCAGGGTGGTATTGGCGGCGCCATAGTTGTCGTTGAACCACTGTTTGACATCGGCCAGCGAGGCCGCGTCCAGGTCCTCCATCGAGCCGATGGTGTTGTGCTGGTAGGGGTGGTTGGCCGGGAACAGGTTGGACAGGATGTTCTGGTCCACGCGGCCGTACGGGCGGTTCTCACCCTGGCGCTTTTCGTTCTGCACCACGCCGCGCTGGGTGTCGAGTTCTTCCTGGCCGATCGCGCCGAGCAGGTGGCCCATGCGGTCCGATTCCATCCACAGCGCGGTATCCAGCGCTGTGGTCGGCACGGTCTCGAAGTAGTTGGTGCGGTCGAACCAGGTGGTGCCGTTCATGTCGGTGGCGCCGACCTTTTCCAGCGGCGCGAAGAAGCTGCCCTTGTTGTTCTCCGAGCCGGAGAACATCAGGTGCTCGAACAGGTGCGCAAAGCCGGTCCTGCCGGCCGGCTCGTCGCCGGAGCCGATGTGGTACCAGATGCTCACCGCCACCACCGGCGCCTTGTGGTCTTCGTGCACCACCACGGTCAGGCCGTTGGGCAGGGTGAAGCGGGTATAGGCGATGTCGGGAATGGCGCTGCTGGCCGCGCTCTTGGACAAGCTGGCCGGGGCGGCCGCGACGGCGGGGGCAACGGTACCGGCAGCGACGCCGAGCACACCGGCGATCAACAGGGACAGCGGACGCAGCATGTGACACTCCAGGACAGGGCAATCGGCCGAGGGTAGTGGCTGCCTGGCGAGGCCGCAAATGCTGTTCGGCAGGGTGGCTGCTGCGGCGAAGCCGGCATCGCTGCACTGGGCACAACGGCAGGGTGGGTCCGCGCCGCCCCTGCAATCGGCGTCTGCACCCCCGGGGTGCCGCATCGACCCCGCTGCACCGCGATGCCGGCCGGTCCGCGTCGAACGAACGCAGCCGGGTGCGCTCAAGTCGGCCATCGCCTCGCCGTTACCTGGTGCGACCTACCCTGACCCGACACCACCCGCCGACCACGCCATGACTGCCCCGTTGCCGCCCATGCCGATCCCCGCCAACGATGCCCAGCGCGTGGAAGCGGTGCGCCGGCTGGAGGTGCTCGATACCGAGGCCGAAGCCGAGTTCGACGACATCGCCTGGCTGGCCGCGCACGTGACCGGCGCCGCGATGGCGCTGGTGTCGCTGCTCGACGCCGACCGGCAATGGTTCAAGGCACGCTGCGGTACCGACCTGGAAGGCACGCCGCGCAGCGCGTCGTTCTGCGCGCACACGGTGATGGGCACCGAGCTGATGGAAGTGCCCGATGCCGAGGCCGACCCGCGCTTCGTCAACAACCCGCTGGTGACCACCGCGCCCGGCGTGCGCTCGTATGCGGGCGTGCCGCTGATCGGCCGCGAAGGCTATGCCTACGGAACCCTGTGCACGCTCAGCACCCGATCGCGCGTGCTCGACGAGAATCAAAAGCAGGCGCTGGTCCGGCTGGCGCGACAGGCGGTCAGCCAACTGGAAGCCCGCCGCGATCGCCTGGCCGCGCAGGCACAGCGGCAGACCCTGAGCATGCTGCTGGAAGCCATGCCCGATGGCGTGGTGGCCTGCGGTACCGATGGCCTGCTGCGCGAGTTCAATCAGGCCGCGCGGCAATGGCACGGCGCCGACCCGCGGGTGCTGCCACCGGCGCAGTGGGCGCAGCACTTCGATCTATATACCGCCGACGGCAATAGCCTGTTGCCCACCGACGCCATTCCGCTGCTGCGCGCCTGGCGCGGCGAGCATGTGCGCAATGCCGAACTGGTGATCCGCGCCCATGGCCAAGCGGCGCGCAGCGTGCTGTGCAATGCGGACCCGGTGGTGGGCGACAAGGGCACCGCGCTGGGCGCGGTCTGCGTGATGCACGACATCACCCAGCTCAAGGACGCCTCGGCGGCGTTGTCGGCCGAGCGCGCGCGGCTGCAGGCGCTGGTGGATGCCTCGCAGGACGTGGCCATCATCGCCTTCGATCCGCAGGGCCGGATCGAGCTGTTCAATCCCGGTGCCGAACAGTTGCTGGGCTATGCCGCCGACGAGGTCCTGGGCAGCGGCCCGGCACGCTTCCATCTGCAGGCCGAGCTCGACCGGCATATGGCCACCCTGGCGCTGTCGCCCCCGTCGTACGTGAAGTTGGCCGCGGCTGCGGCCGGCGACATGCTGCGCGAGGAACTGTGGACCCTGGTACGCAAGGACGGCGAGCTGCGCCGCGTGCGCCTGTGCTTCAACATCATCCACGATGCACAGCAAGGGCTGGCCGGCTACCTGGCCATGGCCATCGACGTCACCGCCGAGCTGCAGGCGCAGGCCGCTGCGCAATTGGCGGCAGAACGGTTCGCCGGTGCCTTCGAGACCGCGCCGCAGGGCATGGCCATCGTGTCGCTGGAAGGCGCCTGGCGCGACGTCAATCCGTCGCTGTGCAGCATCCTGGGCTACCCGCGCGAGCAGCTGCTGCGCACCACGTTCCAGCAGATCACCTATCCGGAGGATCTGGGGATGGACCTGAAACTGGTGCAGGAGTTGATCGACGGCAAACGCGACAGCTACAGCCTGGCCAAGCGCTACATCAGCCAGCAGGGCGCGGTGATCTGGGCGCAGTTGTCGGTGTCGCTGGTGCGCGACGGCAGCGGCGCGCCGGTGCATTTCGTTTCGCAGATCCAGGACGTCACCGAGCGCCATGTCGCCGCCGAGCGCCTGGCCGAAAGCGAAGCGCGGCTGCGGGCCATCAGCGATGCCACGCCGGCGCTGGTCAGCCAGTTCGATGCCAGCCAGCGCTGCCTGTTTGCCAACGAAGCGCACCGCGACTGGCTGGGCGTGGAGCCTGCCAGCCTGGTCGGCACGCCCATCACCCATCTGCTCGGCGCAGCGCTCAGCGTTCCCGCCCGCACCGCGCTGGCGCAGGTGGCGGCCGGACAACGCGCCAGCTTCGAACATGTGCTGCGGAGCGGCAGCACGCCGCGCGATGTGGAGATCACCCTGGTGCCGGAAACCCGCCGTTCGCGTGCGGGCACGCAAGGCTTCTTCCTGATGGCGCAGGACGTCACCGCGCACAAGACGCTGCACCGGCTGATGCACGAGCGCGCCACCCGCGATGCGCTGACCGGCCTGCCCAACCGCCACGCCTGGACCGAGGCCTTGCAGGCCGCGGTGGTGCAGGCGCAGCAGTTGCAGCGCGCGGTGGCAGTGATGTTTTTGGACCTGGATGGCTTCAAGCGCATCAACGACACCTACGGCCACCGCGCCGGCGACGCGGTGCTGGTGGCGTTCGGTCATTGCCTGCAACGCGCGGTGGAGGGGCGTTACCTGGTGGCGCGCCTGGCCGGCGATGAATTCGTGGTGCTGCTGGACAATCTGCACACACCGGAGGCGGACTGCGCCACGGTGGCCGAGCGCATCGCTCATGCCGCTGCCGCTGGTGCCCTGTTCGGCGAGCAGCGGCTACCGATCCAGCCCAGCATCGGCGTGGCCTGGCAACACGGCCAACAGGCCGAAGCCGCCAGCCTGATGCATGCCGCGGACGAAGCGATGTATGCGGCAAAGGATGCGCGTGGCAGGGCGGACGCTACGACAAATGGGCGGGTTGGCATGCCGTGAGGTGGCGCTCCTTCTCCAAAGGCCGCCGCGGCGAGCAATCTTGCGTGCTGGTACGCTGTTCCAGTCCAGCAAGTTGCCCTCCACCTTTGCGGTGATCGAACCGGTGGAGGCCTTTGACAGCGCTTCGCTGACTGACTGGAGCGCGCGGCGTCCGGAGCCGGTATGCGGGTTTACAGCGACTGCGTGGCGTGCTTCGCCGCTTGGAGGAAGGGGGGGCACGCACCCGCACCACTCTGGCGCCGCCACTGGCCGTGCCGCAAGCGAAGTAAGGGGAGTGCGTTGGTTGAACGGTGTGTTGGCCAACGTCAAGCGAACCATCAGCGGTGCCTACCACGCGGTGGGCCAGGTCAAGTATGCAAAGCGCTACCTGGGCGAAGCAGCCTATCGATTCAAGCGTCGATTTAATCTTGGACAGATGCCGCTGCCGCTGGCGACGGCTGATGGGGTGCAACCCCTTGTCCAGAGCGCGTTTTGCGCATGGCAAGCAACTTTCATGGCTGAGGGATGGGCCTAATCAGGTAATCTACGGGACAGTTACTGTAATGTTGGCTGTACCAGAATACACGCCAGCCTTAGGGGGAACCCACGCAGCCCGCTGAGGAAAAATTTCTAATTTTATTTTACTACCAAAGATGGCGCCCGTCCCAGTAATGCTGTCGGAACCGGAACTCAGATCAAGACGCTTCCCCGCCATCTCAACGCAAAAACGCAATACATTAGTATTGGTCCCAATGCATGGGCCTGAAACCTTGGTGGTGGAAACTGTTGCAATGTAACCGGAGTAATTGCACGTAACGCTAATATCAGCAGTCCCCGAATGACCCACAATATCATGTCCTGCCGCCGTTTGCGAAACTGCAATTGCATTAATGTCCCCTAGGTCGATTATTTCGGGTGACACTCCAACTTCACACATAGGAATGGATGATGCGGCGCCGGTAATTGCAACATTCCAATGATTATTCCCGAACGATAATATACGTTTACAGCCAGGCCACGTGCCAATATTAATCGGCTCGTGCGAGAAGTTTTCAAGAAGCAATGTTGAACTCATGAAAAGAGGTTGTATTTTAGGGTAAACAAGAGGGCCAGAAGTAAACTCCACTGGAAAGCCTAGACTGATGCGATTTTCACTCAAGAGCTGGTCTGCCGTAATGGTGACAAGTTGCCAAGGGGTGCCGAACCTGAAGGTCACACTCCCCGTCAGTGTGCCGTTACCAAATACCTGGCATTGCCCTGCTGTTGTCGGTTTCTCTAGAAACCACTCAGTTCCTTCCTTGAAGCTATAATTAGAGGGGGGAAGGTCGAAATGACTGAGGGTGGCTCGCCCCTTAGTAGATTGAGCTTTAATTTCTATACTTCCAGGCTGCTGTGCCATCGCTGCATTTTCTAAAAGGCCAAAGATTGTCACAAGCAGAAATGTTATGAATATTCTTGAATTATTCATCAATATAAACCGAATGGAAAGATTTAAAAAAATTCAAATTTCGACGTATCCAGTGCGATATTGCATCATTCCTGAATCGTTTCGCTCAGCAGAAATTTTACGGAAGCCGATGGATTCGCAGGGGCCACGAGAGGCGTCCTTAGAACTCGACCCAGACAGACCTGCCCAGCGCTCGCACGAAGGGGTACGGCCGTGCGCGGCGGTCGGTGCTTGGAATCGTCGTGCACCACTCTTCTGCCGTTAACCGGGACTCAAGGTGAACTGGATGGTAGCTGTATAAGTTCCGGCAGATGTTGAGGTATCTGGCGCAGCGCCTGCCACGGCGTAGACGGTGAATTTGTTGTATGTGCTGGTGCCGGATTGGGTTATGGGCATGCTGTAAGCTTTTGTTGACCAGTCTAGGCGCACAGGTCCTTGCTCCGAATCAATCCCGAACCGGATAACATCCCCCGGTGCCGGAACTATATAGCCGTCCTTCACCGCGTCCGTCGTGTTGATAAGCAAGGTTGCGAGGTTCGTGCCGACGCAGCTGCTCGTTACACCGATCGGTTTTGTCATTCCGCTGAGTGCGGTGCCCGGCGCCGTCGATTCCAGGGTTAGCGCCGAGATGCTTCCAAGATCGATTGCGCTCTCACTTATCGAGAGCGTACATACGGGAGTTACTTGCGCTTTAACGGTGATCCAAGCATTTGGTGCCGCTGCCGCAGGTCCGATAAAAAGCGAAATGCCCAACGTGACGACACGGAAACAGTTAGATGAAATATCGGAATTCATTATTCATATCCTAGTATCAAATGGATCGACGATAGGAAATCGCCCGCCTGGACCGCCGGCCCGGTTCCGGTGTAGGCGGCTCTGAAGTGCAGTGTATTATCCGTACCCGGACGCAAAGCTTGTTGTACTACCTGGCCAGTACCATCGGGCTTCATTAAGGTGGTGGTAATCCCGTCATCCGCATATAAGCTCAGCCCGACTCCTGCAGCCGCACTGCTGGCAGTTGAGGTGTTTTTGAAGGCGTTGGCATTGGTTGGGTCGGCTTCCCCGGCCACTGTGACCTCGACGTTCTTGGCATCGGCCCCGCAGTCCTTCAATGTCACGAAGAAGGCTTTCCCGCCGATGTCGGCCCCCTGCCTGATGCTGGCAGCGCCCACTGTATCCAGCGCCACCAGGGTCTCGGCGGTCTGTAGTGTGCAGGTGTTATGGATGACCTTGACGGCCACACTGGTGGTGACTGCCGTGGCGCGTGCCGTTGTCATCAACGCGCAGAGCATCGCAACTGCCAAGTATCTGTGTTGCCAGCCTGTCATGGATCGTGGCTCCGTCGATCAGCCGCCGTAGAAGGGTTTGCGATAGGAAAGTCGTCGCAGGCCAGCTTCAATCTGAGAATCGGCATATCTCCGGTTTCTACCGGCAGGCTGTAATGGGTTTGGCACTGCTGATCGGCCGCGTCTCCCCATGTCGCGCGGAGCGTGCCGGTGGATGGAAGACCTGACAGAAAGACCTCACCTTGGTCGCTGACGATGCCGCTGCTGTTGTCGATGCGGACACTGGTGCCGAAGGGAAGCGGCGCGCCGGCATGGGTCAGTGTCAATAGTGCACTGGCACCGGTGTGGGTGACGAATTGCGTACTGACCAAAGCGCCGCGGGTCGGCACCACGCGGTGGACCGTATCTACGATGTCGACATTGGAAGACGGGTTGCCGAGTCCTAACGCAACGCGGTTTTCCTGATAGGGCTGAGCGGAGGAAACCACGGCGTAGCCTCGCCGATCGGTTTTGACCCCGGGGTTGCTTTGCAGTGTCAGACCCGAGGCGCCGGGCGCCTCCACGAGGATATTGGTGTCGGCTAATGGCTGTCCAAACGTCATACCGTGGTGATGCACGACGACACCTCCGGAAAAACCATAACTGGTTTGCCGAGAACCCTCACCGTAGCTATAACCAAGATTGACGTTGCCATATCTACCCAACCAGCTGATGCTGGTGTTGCCACTATTGCCATCTGCAGCATGCCCCTGCGACACCTCCCAGGCCAGAGAGCTATCCTTTAGTGCCGTTCCGCTGACACCTGCGGTCCAAGAGGTGTCGCCCCGATCGTTGCGACTGCTGTGTAAACTGGAGTACATCGGGTGGCTGGTCTGAGTGCTGTCATTCCGCGACGATAGAAACGACAAGGGGAGTGATATGGTCAGCTGTAATTCACGATCAGTGGCAAATTGGTGCGGCTCTCGCATTTCGCTGTAAGAAAGAGTGAAACTGGATTGATGGTAACTGCCGCTGAAACCGATCTGTAATGAATCGGTGCTTGTGCTGGAGTTCCAATAGCTTTCGTGCGAATTGGTCAAATAGATGTCGCCGAACGTCCCCAAGCGTTGAGAGAGATTGATCTGTAGCAGTTGCCGCCGTTGCCGGTAGAGGTCGTGCCAGTCCAGGTCCGCAGAATCTGCTGCAGCCTGCCAGCCTCGCATCTGGTTCAAGGTCGTATCTTCAAGGGTATAGAACCCAGCTGTCGTATAGCGATAACCCGTCATCTGAAACGAAGATCCCAGTGAATCGAAGGTATGGGAGTAAAGAAATCGCAGCGACCAGCCTTGATGACGTGAATCATCGGCGATGCGGCTGTCTGCGCGGGTAATGTCGACGGAAATGGCACCTGCGCGTCCCATGTTGAGGCCCATCCCCATCGCCGTAGCCAGATAGCGGCTGGTGTATTGCACACCACCATAAGCGGTCACATTGTGCGGCAGGCCCCACAGCACGGTTCCTTGGCCCAGTGTCGGGTGCAATGAGTTGCGCGCTACGGATCGATACTGTCCCGCAGAAATCTCGTACCTCATCGATCCCTGTCTCTGCAGCATCGGCACCAAGGCATAAGGAACAATCCAGTCGCGGACACGCCCGTCGGCCTCAGTCACTTTTACGTGCAAGTCGCCGCCCAGCGCTCCCGGCGTGAGGTCATTTATCACGAAGGCACCAGGCGAGACATTGGTTTGGTATATCAAGTAGCCGTTCTGCCGCACCTCGACCTGGGCATTGGTGTTGGCTACACCTCGCACTATCGGCGCGTAGCCGCGAAGGCTGTAAGGATACATCGTGTCGTCGCTTGCCAGCATTGCGCCGCTGAAACTAAGGCTGTCGAAGATATCGCCGCTGGTCACCGTATCGCCCAGCGTCAACTCGCTGCGCCAGGGAACGATGGCACGTTGCGCATAGGTGCGTTGGCGCTGCCAGGCGCTATGACTGGACATGGTGTTGATGGACTCCGTCCAGCTTCTGGTGTCGCGTAAGCGCCACGCACCGATATTGATGCCACTTTCCAAGCCAAGATAATGGTTGCTGTTGCTACCATATGCTCCGGTACTATTGCTGCCACTGATGCGGTAAGTGAGCAAGCCCGCATTGATACCCTCGTCCCAGCGTCCGGGATCGACCCACCCCGATGGAGTGTGCTCAAGGGCCACCTGGGGAATGCTGATATCGAGCCGCATTCTTTTGAAATCGAACGCGGTCCACGCTTGTGGAATAAGCAAACCGAGTGGGCGACATCCGCCGCCTTCGGCGCCGATAGCCGCTGCACGAGCATTCGCAGTAAGCCTGATTCCCATCTCGTACAGATCCTTGATCGACACGCATGCAAGCAGGCCCGTGCTATCATGCAGCGCTGCGGTGGCTCGGTCGCTGTTATCCAGCTCGGCTGAAGACGGGTTGGACGAGTTACTTGGAAGGGCGATGAAGTTGATGGTGCGGGAGGCGATATGTTCGCCATTCAACAGCACGTCTACTGGGTAGCTGCCGGGCGCTTGCGCCCCGGGACGCGCAAACCGCGAGAGATCCGCGACGTCTTGAGCATTGTCCGAGAGAAAGGCAGGGTCAAACCATAAATTGCCTTTTCCGAGGCATGCCAACGGAAACAGCAGCCCCAATGCAAGATAGATTTGACTCTGCCGCAATCGACGCGTTTCAAGTTTCACTGCAATGATTTTTTCAATATTGACGATCTTTGTTCTGGAGTAGTTGCCCCATAGTCATTGATCGTATGAAACGTGATCGAATCCCCTGCCATGCCTTTCATGGGGACCGCTTCGCTGCCGTTGGGGGCGACCATCAAGGTTTCCAGCTCAGTACTTCCAACTTTCATGCCGCAAAGAGTTAGATAGTACGGCGTCGGATTTCTGATAATGAGATTTCCGTTGTTCTGCTCAAAAGTCAGCTTACTGGGCGCTTGGTCGACTGCCAGCTTCAAACCGTGTGGACGAAGAAAGAGCTTCAGTCGAGTCACTGTTGCGATCAACAACATGTTCTTGCCCTGCAGGGAATCTTTATCGATCGAAGGAATTGCCTTCGAGTTAAAATAGTAAAGTTCCTCGTGGTCAGTGGCAGGATGCCCACCAACGTATATCAGCCGTACGGTGTTTTCGTCTCCAGGACCGCTGCTGTAGAGGGGCGGCGTCACTACGAAGTCGTGGGTTCTCTTTCCTAGCGCATCCTCGACCCATGATTGCACCAGGAACGTCGAGTGCTTGGAGGAATTGCTTACCGAAATAGTGCGCACCTTCTGCTCAGCAGGATAGACAATCCGTGTCCCTCCGACGGTGATGCCGTTTGCGGAGACACTCAAGGAAAAAGCGAATGTCGTTACCGCAAGCAATGCTTGTAATTTGATACGTAGACCGTAAATATGCATGTGATCCTTCCATAAGCTGGCACGCGGACAAACAAGCGTGCCAGCTTATTGATTGATGGCGATTACTCGTAGATAAGTTTGAAATTGGCCATCGCACTCGCGCTGCCAGCGGTTACCCCCGGCGCAGTGGCGACGTAGGCTGCCGCGAAGCTGAGTGTGTTCTCTCCCTCGCCAAGCAAATGCTTTGGGGTTGCTGCAGAACCATTCACAGCCACTGGAACTCCTCCATCCAAAATCTGAATCCCGATGTTATTTGCGTTACCTCCATCGCCACTATTGGAAAGGCCGAGCACGGTGTTGTCCGTAGTTGCAGTTACTCCCGAAAACTGAAGGGCGACATTTGAATAGGCGTCGATATCCGGCGTGGCGCTTTTTGCCAGTGCGCAGTCGGACAACTTAACGGAGAACAACACCGGCGTGCTTCTGTCACCTTTTGCCGTGAAAGCATCGGCTCGAACTTGTCCAAGTGAAACGGTCTGGTCATCCGAACCGACCTCAATGCTGCAGGCGGTGTTGACGATGGAACCGGTGAAGTTGATTGTGCCACCGTCCACGGTGACTACAGGCGGAGGCGCGGCGATTGCTGTCGTCGATGAAACGCATAGAACGGCCATCAATAGAACTGGGGGCGAGGAGATGATTTTCTTCATTTTGGCTCGGTCAAGAAACTGCCCGCTTGGATAGGCTGGGCAAGGGGAGGGAATTTGCATCGAGACACTGGCATCAACTGATGCGCTAAATGTCTGTGCGCGGAAAAGTATGCGCTAACGAGAAAAGGAGAGGGCATGGGCGCGAGCCCAAAAAGACGTAGGCAGAGTGCTTCGGGAGGGGGCTGTGTTAGAGCACGCGTTCGCGCGTTAAGCAGGCTGCTGAAATACTAATTTCGGCCTGCCGACCTGCATAGATGACTAGCTTTTCCGCCAATTCCGAGGCTCCGACCGACATCGGCAGTCTCGGCTTTCACGCAGGAGTTCCGTGTTGGCTCTACCCAGCGCATTCGCCAAGGTCCATCGGGTTATTTCGGCAGCCTGCGAGGAGCGCGTTGCTTGAATGTGGTGCTGGGCAACGTCCAACATGCTATCAGCGGGACCTGCCATGCGGTGGGCCAGGCCACGCATGCGCGTCGCTACCTGGCCGAAGCGGCCTATCGCTTCAAGGATCGATTCGCTATGAAACGGATGCTGCCGCGGCTGGCGACGGCGCTGATGCGGTGCAAACCTTGTCCAGAGCGTGTCTTGCGTATGGCAAGCAACGCTCGTGGCTGAGGGATGGAGCGAAGCAGGTAGTGGTCTGGATAGCTGGTTACTCTGCGTGAAATGGGTGGCCGCCTAAAATTGCTTGGGATTCTTGAATTTTTTTTGGCCGATTGCGGATTGGTGTGGGTGCGTTGAGGCCCTTGAAGCTGCATCGAGCCTGGGAAACAAGCCCTTTCCGGCGTCCCAGAAGGTGGTGCATCCTGTACTGATCTTCTTGACGCGGTGTTGTGCATGAAGAAGGGCCGCCGGCTGAGCGCGTTGTTTTTCCTTCCCTGGCTTCGCGGCCGGGTCCACGCTCACGGGCGTGTTCGGCGCCCCGAAGGCGCGGATCGTGACCCTGCGGCGCTTAAGAAAACCGGCAACAAATGCGCCGAAAACGGCGAAAATCGAGGGTCTGAACACAAAATACGCGTCCCTGGACGGCTTTTCATGTCTGCCGGTGGTGTTGATCAGAGTTTCCTTAAAAAAACGGCCGTGTGCTCCGGCTGCGGCCATCGGTGTTGCAGCCGCGACGACAAGCGCCCGTGTCGCGCCCGCGACCTGCGCGTGGCCTGCTGGACGCTGCATGTGGAGTTCTGGCGCCGGCGGGTCGGTTGGCCGGGGTGTGGCGGCGTGTACCTAGAGCGGCTGGACGGGCTGGCCAAGAACCCGCGCTACACCGAGCGATTCGCCCTGCATGTGGGCAATCTGTGCTGGAGCATGACGCAAACCGCCGTGGCGGAGCTGGAGCGGCTACACGACGGTACGGTCAAGGACTTGTCCAGGCTGTACATGGCCGAGCAGGGGCGTCGTGCGGGGACGCCGGCGCCACGCGCCATCGGGATCGACGAGATCGCGATCCACAATGGCCACGACTATCGCGTGGGCGTCAGCGATCTGGAAGGCGGCCGACCGATCTGGTTCGGCGGCAGTTGGCGCACCGAGCCTGACATCGACCAGTTCTTCGTCGAAGTGGGCCAAAACGCAGTGCCGGCATCGAGGTGGCGGTGATGCACATGTGGCGGCCGTTCCGCAGCTCGGTGGGCAAGAACCCGCCCAACCCCAGCATCGTGTTCGACAAGTTCCACATCATGCGCCACCTGTCAGAGGAGTTCCTCAAGCTCAAGATCATCGCCAGCTTCCTGCCGCCACTGCCCGAAAACGCTCGATTGCGCCCACAGTGATCCGCGAAGACCCAGTTTTGTTACGTTTACTGTGCCATTTCGGATGTTGCGCAGTGAGGCGCTATCGCCTTTCGGCTATCTTCGAGGCATGATGGTTTGGCGACCGTTGAAGGGTTGTTGGAGAGAAGAGATGCCGGGGCGTTTGCTAGCCAAAACGGAGAGTTATTACAGACGCATATTGTATGGATCCGCGGCTGTACTTTCTTTTGCAGCCATCAGTTCCGCGCTGCTGTTCGGAATTGGGAGCATCGAGCAATACCACGGTCGCCAGGTGATGCAGTTTGTCAGGAAGTGTGAGAGCATCCAGAATGAGGTGGACAGGCTCTCTGCACGGCTTGCTCAGTTTGCCGCCGTCTACGAAGGCGTATGGAAGCTGCGCCAGAATGATGTGGTGCCGCTGCGCCGGTATGCGGAGAGCTTGGTGCGCGATGGCGGCGTTTTGGTCACCGATGGCGATCTGACTGCAATTCCTTTTACTGTTGTCAGCTCATTGAAAGAACCGCAGGATGAAACACATCTGGCGATGGCATTGCGTGTGGTGCGCGATCTTTCTGCTGTTCCATCGATTGACGCTAGAAAGGTTGGCTTAACACTGAATGGCTTCATATATTCGCAGGACGCGCGATTCCTGGCTGCATCGCCGGTGATGTCTCTATCCGAAATGCAGCAGGCGCGTTCACAAGGGGCGCGGAAATTCGTCCAGAGCCGCATCGGTGCGTTCGAGCAGCTGCTTGCGTCCATTCCGCCGAATCAAGCTCGTCAGCGGCGCCCGCTTTGGCTGTCGGCTGCTAGCGAGAATCGGCGACTATCGGTTGCCAGTCTCGTTGTACCAATGTACCAAGGCGACAAGCGCGCCCTGACCATGGCTCTATCCTTATCGCGCGAAGAGTTCATGCATTTTTTTATGGGCCATAATGGGGCAGATGGTCGATTCTTCCTCCTTAGCGAGGACGCCCGCCAGAACCTGAGCGATCAGCCGGGCTCGACATATGAGCCTGTGGGGCTCATGCAGTTATATGCCAACGTTGGGATGGTGAAGCGTGCTGATGCAGTTGCTCATAATTTCTACAAGGATGGCGTATTTTACGTGTTTCAGCGTATTTCTGGACCTCAGTGGATTGCTGTGTCTACCTACCGCTGGCAAGATGTGTTGCAAGACCTGCGGACGGAGCTAATCACCGCTACATTAATCTGCGTGTTGGCGCTTGGATTCATGTGGACGTCTGCTGTGTATTTCGATCTGCGGATCACCAAGCCGTTATTGAAGAACGCGGAGCATCTAATCGAAGCACAAAATTTCAGTAAGGCGATCATTGATACATTGCCGATCGGTATAGGTGTGTATGCACCGGATACCGGATCGGTATTGCTGGAAAACTCAGTTGCACGACGAATGCGCGGTGGAACCAGCGTCGAAGATGGGGTGCCGTTTTATCGCCACGTCATGCAGGAGCGCTCGGTTGGGATGCCAACAGATGTCAATCATTCCTTCGTAGAGATATTATGGGAAGTAGCTGAAGGCAAGAGTGGCTGCATTGGTGTTGCATCTTCACAGACGCGCTTCGAAGGTCGCCCGGCGGTATTGCTTGGTTTGGTGGACATCAATGAGCGCAAAGCCAGCGAACGCTTGCTTGTGGAAGCCGCGAAAACCGCCGACGAGGCCAGTCGCGCCAAATCGATATTTTTGGCGATTGTTGGTCACGAGATCCGTACACCGCTACACGGCGCAATGGGGCATCTCGAATTACTATCGCGCAGTCCGCTGGACTACCAGCAGAGGGAATGGATTGAAATGATCCAGCGCTCTTTCGATGCCTTGCTTGGCTTGGTCAACGACCTGCTGGATTCCACGAAGCTAGAAGCCAATGCCCTGCATATAAGCCCTGTGGCGATGTCGCCAAACCAAGTGGTCGAGCGCTGTGCGCAGAGTTTTGGGGCTACGATCACTCAGTCAGGGGTCGCGTTCTACTGTCTCACCGACCCAGATGTGGATCAGGTGGTGGAGGGTGATGAGCAGCGCCTGACCCAGATTTTGCAAAACTTGCTTGGCAATGCGGCAAAATTTACCGAACGCGGCTCGATCACCATTTCGTCGCGGCGTATCCGTCAGGAGGAAAGTGAAGTCTGGGTACGCTTTGAAGTCAGAGATACCGGTATTGGGATCGCTGCAGCGATGCAGTCGGAAATCTTCAAGTCGCTAGCACAGGCTGACGACAGCATCAGCCGGCGTTATGGCGGCACCGGCCTCGGCTTGTTTCTCTGCAGGAATCTGTGTCATTTGATGGGAGGCAAAATCAGTGTTCGCAGCGAACCGGGTGTGGGCAGCGTGTTCCGGGTCGATCTTCCATTCAAGCCCACCGTGCGCACCGGTGCACAGGCGAGCCCGCTACACGGTGTTTCCATTCAGGTAGTGTGCGGCGATTCTAGCTGGTACGCCGCGCTTCTGAAGCGCTTGCGGCATTGGGGGGCAACGGTGGTCGAGGGTAAGTCAGTCAATCAGCCGATCGATATCCGGTTGATCGCCCAACCACCCGATGACCAATGGCATGCGCTCAATGCGATACGCCTCCCGCGCCTGGGTACTGTGTCGGTGACAGTCCAAGGACCGTTTGCTCCTCAACTACGCGGTCAGCACGTCGAGGTCAGTTCGATGACCTCGTCGGGACTGCTGGAGGCGTTGATCCACCTGACTGGTGGCGCCGCGGTCTCGCCGGAGACGCCACGCGCGATGACCAGCGATGAGTCGATCGGACTGCAATTGGATATTCTGATTGCAGAAGACGATGCAGTGAATCGTACCCTGATCAAGCATCAGCTGGCTGCCCTTGGCTGTGAACAGGTGCGGATAGCTGTCGATGGCGTGGAGGCGCTGGAGATGTGGCTGGAGCGGCGTGCGGATCTGGTCATCACCGATCTGGGCATGCCAGGTCTGGATGGTGTAGGGCTGCTGCAGAAGCTGCGCGAGCTGGATCCGGAGGCGCGCGTCGTAGCCACTTCTGCCTCTGCCGCCGCAGAAATACAGGCAAATACCCAGCTGTTTTCCGATCAGTTGCAGAAGCCTGTGCTGCTGAGCGATTTACGCCGCGTGTTGAGGACGACGATGCTTAATCGCACAGATAATCTGAAAATCAATGCCTCGCGCGAACCGGGTTCGGACGAACTCGACGTGCTGCTGCACCAAGCATTCCGTGCCGAATGGGGTAAGGAGCGCGAGCAAATTGAACGGGCCTTGTTGGAGCGTGATCTGGACGCGCTGCGTCGTCGGCTCCATCGATTGCAAGGTGCGCTGATGGCGCTAGGGCTCGATGAACTGGTCGACGAGGTAAAGCTCTTGCAGCGGCAGTGTGCGAAGGGGGACTGGATGACGCTTTTCACAAGTTGCCGGAAACTCATAGGCAACGTGGATGCGCGAGTCCAATAGCTCGGTGAACGCCTGTATCAGCGTTGTTTAAGTTCCTGCAGCAGCGTCGCAAGTTCCACATCGTTCTTGGCGCCTAGTTTCTTCATCGCAGCAAGCTTCTGGTTGCTAATGGTCTTCGGGCTACGGTTCAGGCGCGCCGCGATCTCGATGATGGTTAGCCCTTCTGCAGTCATCCGCGCCACAGAGGCCTCCTTGGGCGAGAGTGTGCCGATGCCGATCGTGCGGCTCTTGCTGTAGCGTGTTGCCAACAAAGCGGCACTCAGGCCCGGCGGAACGTAGAGCCCACCGGCGGCGACGTCACGCACCGCCTTGGCTAGATTGCCGAAGTCCGCACGGCTTTTGCCGATAAAGCCGGCAGCGCCCAGTTCCAGCGCTGCCGATACGATTGCCGGGGACGAGTGTGCGCTTACCACTAGCAGGCGCATCGCCGGTGCCACGCGGCGCAGGCGTTGCAGTAGATGCAATCCATCCGCTTGGGGATCGCTCTCGAACTCAAAATCGCACAAAAGCACATCCACTGGTCGTTGCGCAATGTGGTGTAGTAGTTGTCCAATCTCATCGCAACTGAAGACAATCTCCAGATCTGGTTGCTCTTTGAGCACGCTTGTCACCCCAAGCAGCACGATCGGGTGATCGTCGGCAATACCTACCGTTATTCTATGCATCTCGTACTGGTTCCAAAATGGTATGTGTGTTCTAGGGTCGATGGGAAGGCGCCGGGCGCCTGTCGTCTGCATTTTAGATCAGTCGCCGAGTCGAGGGTGCCGCGCCTGATCGCCCGTTGGATGGTCAGGCCGAACCAGCGCTCGACCTGATCGAGCCAGGAACTATAGGTCGGTGTATAGTCGATGTGGTAGCGCGGCCGTTTGGCCAGCCATGCCTTGATCCTTGCGTGCTTGTGAATGACGTAGTTGTCGCAGATCAGATGTACGTCCAGATCCTGCGCGTCCACATGCTGCAGGAACTAGAGAAATTCCTGATGTCGGTGTTGGGGTTTGCACTGGGCGATCACGCTGCCGTTGTGGATGTCCAGCGCGGCGAACACGGTCGTGGTGCCGTGGCGCATCAGGGTCGCGCGCACGTCAGAGTTCTTGGTCGAACAGGGCGCAGCGATCAGCGTCCATCGGCGACCATGCCCGACCGCAAGCTGTGACCCTTACGCGCCAGATGCGCGTTGACGGCCCCCTGCATATGCGCGGCACGTCCATGGGTTTCCAGCAGACGGCGAAAATTGAGAATCGTCGTCTCGTCGGGAACGTTGTCCAAGCCACCGAGCTGGGCAAAACGCCGCAGGGTCGGGATCTCATGCAATGCCTCTTGCATCGCCGGATCGCTCAACGCATTCCACCGCTGCAGCAGATGAGTCCGCAACATCGTCGCCAGCGCGCACGGCTGCCGACCCGGCCGCCCCGACACCGGATAATGCGGTTCGATCAGGGCAAGCAGTTGCTTTCACGGAAACGATGCGCTCCATCTCGGCCAGGAAGATCTCGCGGCGGCTCTGCTGACGCTTGCCCAGGCCTTCGGCGTTACCGAACGTCAGTTGGATGGATGGCCTCCTCACTCCGAACCAATGGTGCCGCGCATTTGTGGCACGTTGTTCAGAGGTTTCTTGGCAGGCTGCTGAAATGTCCGCCGGCGCCTCAGAATTGGCGGAGAAGCTACTCATCTATGCAGGTCGGCGGGCCGAAATTGGTATTTCAGCAGCCTGTTGGGCATTTGCCCATACGTAAATGGGCTTATGCCTGTCCCAGAAGATGTGCGCGGTAGCGCATAGTACGGCGTTACGTAAAGATGAATACATCGTCGTGATCGTTGGGTACAAAATCTTACTGAATTAGCTCAGCTTCTCGATAATTTCCGCATTGCCCGTCAATTTACCAAAACGTCTGGCGTGCTCCGCACAGCAATGCGCGCAGAGCGCTGATAGGGTGCTGTCTGTCGGTGCGTAGCGAAAGGCGACTGAAGTCTAGTGCTATGCAGGAAATTGTATGCTCCACGCCCTGGGAACTCGTGCCCGGGCTCGCGGCAGATATGAGGCGGCAGCTTGCGCAACGCGGTGTGGTTGGTTTGCATGCCAGTGTGTCCAGTTCACGCAGCAGGCAGTTCCGTGGTTTACAGAATCACCAGCATCCGAACCAGGTTTGCGTTGAAAGTTAAAAATCCCAATTTATAGAGAGTGACGCCGTGAGATTTATGCATCAACCCTTAGAGTGGTGGATCGCAGTTGGTCTGACTGCTATTTTAACTTTTGGGTTTGCGTGGATGGTTTGTTGGATCAAGGCCGATGAGCTATTAAACGCCAACAATAAAGAATATCTGCCTGGATCTCCGCTCAACGAGGATGCGGCGCCGTGTACTGAATGCCCGCGCGCAGCACATAGACAATGCCGTTGAGCACCTGCTGATCACTGAGGCGAGGTTGTACCCGTTTGAGGGGCGGCTCGACCTGCGGAATCAGTGGCTCGATGAGCTTCCACTACGCAATTGGAATCTCGTTACGACGTGTCATGCCCGCGATGATGCGCCGGCTTGACCGAATTGGAGGGTGCTGTAAGCCTCTCTTAATGCGGGATGGTAGCTGTGACTGGATTTATGTCCATTATTTGTATGCCTATTTATGCATATTAAAATCAAATTCCAATTGCCGCCGTGTTTGAAATTAAGGGTGGATCACATTTTTCTGACTAGCGCTAAGATAAAAGTGACTATGCAACATGATGGGTTTTCTGCCTAGGAACTTGCAGCAGCGTCGGTTTGACGCGTAAGCCACCAGATCTGCTCTGTGCAGTAGCCCACTGACGCAGCAAGGCTGTTGTTGTTCTTTAAATTCCATGGCGCGCTCTGTCAATCAACGATCAATTATCTTGGGTAAGACTTCCCATTAATTTCAAAGGATAATGATATGTCTTCAAATAAATTGCAGTGCCCGAGTATGCAAAGTACGCCTGTGGCTCCCGGCGCGCAAGGTGGGCTGGGGCGATCGCCGCTTCACGTGGCAATTCATTTGGCTCTGCTAGCTGTTGTAGCAGTAGGGCAAGGTGTTCACGCCGAAGAAATATCCATTGAGGGCGATCAGGTGTATTCGTTTGGCTTGTTCGGTTCAAGCGATAATTTGCTGATTGGAAGTTCTGTGGATGCAACGCTTCTAGTAAATGAAGGGAATTTCGCAGTTGCGAAGAACATGTACCTGGGTTTAAACGGGGGAGGTAATGGTCGTGTCGTTTTATCGGGCTCTGGAAGCGGTCTTGGTATTTCAAATTTAATTCCAGATCAACATCCTCTCGCGCCTGGGGATATGATTAATGCTTCGGAGGTGGTGATTGGAGGGGCGGGAGTAGGATCTATTAGTGTTGTAGACGGGGCGGCGTTCAACTTTGGGAGCCTAATTCTTGGGGCAAATTCCGGCAGTGGTGATCTTTCAGTAAATGGAAAAGGTAGTCTGGCGAGCCAAGTTTTGGGCCAAGTTTCAGGGAGTTTTGGGCGTATTGACCCCGAAGGGAAATGGGTCGTTGGGGACGTTGGTACAGGTACTCTGAGCGTGCTCAATGGAGGCGCATTCACTTCGCAGGGTATACTGACTGTTGGTGCGTCAAGTGGCGGTAGGGGTACCGTTACGGTTTCAGGTGCTGATGATGACGGTAACTTCGCCAATATGGTGATTAATGAGGCGGGCTATGAATTGCGTTCCAATATTGGCGATAACGGTGTCGGTGTCTTGAACGTGGAAAATGGCGGGAAACTGACAGTTAACGGCGGTACTTACGGCTTGGCCTTGGGGAATAATACGACGGGGGACGGTACCGTTTCTGTCTCCGGCGCTAACTCTGTGCTAACGAACCAGAAAGGGACTATTGTGGGCAACGCTGGAACAGGGACTCTGAGCGTGCTCAATGGAGGTACATTCACTTCGGATGGAGCGCTGATCGTTGGGAATGAAGATGGCGGCACGGGTACTGTGGGCGTGCTCAATGGAGGTGCGTTGACTTCGAGGGGTGCGATGACCGTTGGCGCGTCAAGTGGCAGTAGAGGTACTGTTACGGTTTCAGGTGCCGGTGATGACGCTACTTTCGCCGACATTCGAGGGGGCGGCGTGCGTTCCAATATTGGCGATAACGGCGTCGGTGTCTTGAACCTGGAAAATGGCGGGAAGCTGACAGTTAGCGGCGGTACTTACGGCTTGGCCTTGGGGAATAATACGACGGGGGACGGTACCGTTTCTGTCTCCGGCGCTAACTCTGTGCTAACGAACCAGAATGGGACTATTGTGGGCAACGCTGGAGCAGGGACTCTGAGCGTGCTCGATGGAGGCGCATTCCTTTCGAATGGAGCACTGATCGTTGGCAATGAAGATGGCGGCACGGGTACTGTGGGCGTGCTCAATGGAGGTACATTCACTTCGAATGGAGCACTGATCGTTGGGAATGAAGATGGCAGCACAGGTACTTTGGGCGTGCTCAATGGAGGTACATTGACTTCGAGGGGTACGATGACCGTTGGCGCGTCAAGTGGCAGTAGAGGTACTGTTACGGTTTCAGGTTCCGGTGATGACGCTACTTTCGCCGACATTCGAGGGGGCGGCGTGCGTTCCAATATTGGCGATAACGGCGTCGGTGTCTTGAACCTGGAAAATGGCGGGAAGCTCACAGTTAGCGGCGGTACTTACGGCTTGGCCTTGGGGAATAATACGACGGGGGACGGTACCGTTTCTGTCTCCGGCGCTAACTCTGTGCTAACGAACCAGAATGGGACTATTGTGGGCAACGCTGGAGCAGGGACTCTGAGCGTGCTCAATGGAGGTACATTCTCTTCGAATGGAGCACTGATCGTTGGGAGTGAAGATGGCAGCACGGGTAATGTGGGCGTGCTCAATGGAGGTACATTGACTTCGCACGGTACGATGATCGTTGTTGGCAATCAAGGTGGCAGCACAGGTATTGTGAGCGTTCTCAATGGAGGTACATTGACTTCGGGCGGTGTAATGACCGTTGGCGCGTCAAGTGGCAGTAGAGGCACTGTTACGGTTTCAGGTGCTGATGATGACGGTAACTTCGCCAATATGGTGATTAATGAGGCGGGCTATGAATTGCGTTCCAATATTGGCGATAACGGCGTCGGTGTCTTGAACGTGGAAAATGGCGGGAAACTGACAGTTAACGGCGGTACTTACGGCTTGGCCTTGGGGAATAATACGACGGGGGACGGTACCGTTTCTGTCTCCGGCGCTAACTCTGTGCTAACGAACCAGAAAGGGACTATTGTGGGCAACGCTGGAGCAGGGACTCTGAGCGTGCTCAATGGAGGCGCATTCCTTTCGAATGGAGCACTGATCGTTGGCAATGAAGATGGCGGCACGGGTACTGTGGGCGTGCTCAATGGAGGTACATTCACTTCGAATGGAGCACTGATCGTTGGGAATGAAGATGGCAGCACAGGTACTTTGGGCGTGCTCAATGGAGGTACATTGACTTCGAGGGGTACGATGACCGTTGGCGCGTCAAGTGGCAGTAGAGGTACTGTTACGGTTTCAGGTTCCGGTGATGACGCTACTTTCGCCGACATTCGAGGGGGCGGCGTGCGTTCCAATATTGGCGATAACGGCGTCGGTGTCTTGAACCTGGAAAATGGCGGGAAGCTGACAGTTAGCGGCGGTACTTACGGCTTGGCATTGGGGAATAATACGACGGGGGACGGTACCGTTTCTGTCTCCGGCGCTAACTCTGTGCTAACGAACCAGAATGGGACTATTGTGGGCAACGCTGGAACAGGGACTCTGAGCGTGCTCAATGGAGGTACATTCACTTCGGGTGGTTCGCTGACCGTCGGCAGCGCAAGCGGCAGTGCAGGTACAATCGCTATAGGCGCGTTAGATGGCAACGCGCCGGCGGCACCTGGAGTCATCTCTACCAGCGATGACACAATTCACGTAGGTGCGGGAACAGGAAATATCATTTTCAATCACACCGGTTCAAGCTACAGCTTTGACAAAGATCTGAACATCACGGAAGGCGGGACGCTAAACCTCCGGCAACTCGCTGGTATCACTAATTTAACGACCTCTGCATGGTCTGGAAACACCGTTTTGACCGGCGGTACCCTTCGTCTCGGTAGCACTACTTCTTTAGGAAGCGGGAATATTACTTTCAACGGCGGGACGCTCGATTTTGGTACGGACATGACGCTGCACAGCGCTGCGTCGTTGACACTGACATCGGGGGGGGTCCAAGCTGACGTCAGTTCGTTGCCTAGGCCTACTCCGGGCCCAATAAGCGAAAGTATCTTCACGACTGGCGATACATTCGTTCAAGGTTTGATTTCTGCGGACACAATCACCGGTACCACTGCCGCACTGAAGTTGGATGGAGTGAATGTCACGGATCGGGTCGAAATCCACGGCAGCGACGGCGATACGGTGGGCATCGGGTCCTGGGGCTTTAAAGTCGCCCAGCAAGGACTCACGTTCGGTATTGCCTCCGGCCTGACGGGCGTGGACATTTACCAAGACAAGACATTATCGGTCAACCTGGCAGACAGCGGTTCGACCATAGCAATCGTCGATGCAGTCCTCAGCGGTGCGGGCGGGCTAGCGCTCAATGCTGAGGGTGGTACGCTGACTTTCGGCAATGTGGCCAATGCGTATACCGGCAGCAGTTTGCTGAGTGCAGGTACTGTCGATGTGGCAACGGACAACGCGTTTGGCGCGTCGTCCAGTCTCGCCTTGGCGGGAGGGGCGAGGTTGAACCTGCGTGGCCATACGCAGGCCGTGGGTGCCCTGGATACCGCCGATGGCAGCCTGCTGGATCTGGGCGGCGGCTCGCTTAGCGTGAAGGGTGGTGCGATCGCGGGGCGTCTTGCCGGCGACGGCGCATTGGTGTTCGTCGACGGCAACACGGCCATTACGGGCGCCAACGCAGACCTCCAGGCCGCAGTGAGCATTGCGCCGAGCGCTACGGCGATTCTTTCGCAGGGTAATGGGCTTGGGCAAGGCGACATCGCTCTTCAGGGTGGCTTGGTTTTGGGCGGAAGTGAGGCGGCCACCTTGAGTAACGTGCTCACCGGTAGCGGTGCAGTGACCAATACCGGTGATTGGACGCTTGCGCAGGGAAATACCTTCACCGGAGGCACGACCGTAAGTAGCGGTCGTCTCACGTTGCTGGCCTCTGATGCAGCAGGCACGGGTGGCATTGTCAACAACGCTGTCTTGACTCTTGCGGGGGCGGAAGATTCGACCTTGGCGAATGAAATTTCGGGTGCGGGTCAATTAGCAAAGACGGGAGATAACACGTGGATAATAGGGCGCGACAATGTTGACTTCACCGGAAGCACAGAGATAACAAGCGGTAGGCTTGTGCTGGAGACGGCCGGCGCACTGGGCAGCAGTGCGATCAACAATGCTTCCGAACTGCGGCTCAGCGGGGTATCGGGCACGCTGGACAATAATGTCACTGGCACAGGGTTGCTGGTGGCCGCCGATGGCACCCAGGCAAACTTGTCAGGACTATCAACTTTTGCCGGCACCTTGAATGTGGCCGATGACAGTATGTTGACGATGGCCGATACCGAGCTTTCTCAGCTTTCCTTGGGCATTGTCGATGGCACGTTGGCGGTGAATGCGGCTCAAGGGGAGCCTCTTGTGCTAGACAATGCCTGGGTGGGCGGCGGTGCATTTCTGTTGACAGCGGGTTCTGCCGATGCTGGCTATCGCCTGTCGGGGTTCGATGCGTTTACGGGCAAGGTCAGTCTGGTGAATGGCCGCTACACTCTGGATGGCCGCAGTAGCGGCATGTTTAGCGCAGCAACCCTGGCCTCGGGCGACGGTAACGTGCTTACGCTAGGCACGAACGCGACAGGGGCGCTCGGTCTTGATGGGGGCACACTTGATCTGGCCGACCAGGCTCCGGTGACGTCCCAGTCCTTGGCCATGACGACGGGCACCATCGAAGCCGATCTCTCAAGTGTCGAACAGGGGCAAATCAATGAGACCAACCTGTTCACCTCCGGCGATAGTATCGAGCGCACGCTTGTCCATACCGTTTCTGGTCTTCAAGGATCTGTCGCCAACCTGACATTGCGGGATCGTAATGGGCTGTCGTTGGATCCGTTGCGTGCGGAGTTGAAGGATGTCAGTGGCGCTGGAGTGGGGCTTGGGTCATGGGGGCTCAAGTTGGCGCAGCAGGCCAACGACCTGAACCTGGCTTGGGGCCTGCAGGGCGTAGATCTTTACCAGGACAAAATGCTTGCGCTCAACGTGGCGGATGGCGGCTCGACGGAAGGAATCTTTAATGCTGTTGTCAGTGGCGCGGGTGGGGTATCGCTCACTGCTGCAGGAGGCAGGGTCATCTTCGGTAATGTGGCCAACAGCTACACAGGACCGACGTCGCTCCAGGCAGGGACGGTCGAGATGGCCACAGACAACGCATTTGGCGCAACCTCCTGGTTGACGATGGCGTCGGGCACGACGTTGGATATGCAGGGGCGTGCGCAGACCGTGGGGATTCTTGACACCGTCGCTGGCAGTGCGCTCAACCTTGATGGCGGGTCGCTGACGGTAAAGGGGGGGGCGATCGCTGGTGTCTTAGCTGGCGACGGCAGGCTGATGTTCGCCGACGGTAGCACTGCCGTTACCGGGGGCAATGACGCCTTGGGCGCGGCGGTGAGCATTGCTCCAACCGCAACGGTCAGGCTTTCACAGGGCAATGGATTGGGGCGCGGTGCAATTACCATTAACGGACAGTTGGCGTTTCAAGATGCGAACGGCACGCTGGTCAATGCGCTCTCTGGAGCGGGGGTGTTGAGTATTGACCCTTCTGACATCACCCTGAGCGGCGACAATAGCCAATTTACGGGAACCATGCAGATTGCCGATGCCGGTTCTGTCCTTCGCGTGACCGGGCCTTCCAACCTGGGCGCTGCGGCGATCACCAATGCAGGAACATTGGCGGTCGATACCTCGGAGGATTGGTCGCTGAATAACCTTGTGACCGGAAGTGGTTCGTTCATCAAGTACGGTAGCGGTATGCTCACGACTGGTTCAACCCTGCAATCCGCAGGCGCGATAACGGTCGAGGGCGGTACGTTGGTAATGAGTCAAGGCAGTGGTAACGCAGGTTTCATCCAGGTCAATAGGCAAGGTGCCTTGGCCAGTTTCGCCACGATCGACGCTCCTGTGACTAACGCTGGGACGCTGAATGCGCTGAATTCTCTGGAGACTTATGCGGACCATCTGAATCAGGACCTGCAGCTCAATGCAGGTTTCACAAACGCTGGCTTGGTCGATCTTGCCGCAGTCGATTCCAGTGCGCAACCGGGCAATTCCGTGACTGTACGTAATGGTTATGTGGGTAATAATGGGGTATTTAGGATTCGAACGGTCTTGGGGGGCGATGATTCGCAGACAGATCGCCTGGTCATCGATGGAGGCAGTGCAACGGGCCATACTAGCGTGATTGTTGACAATGCCGGTGGCGCCGGGGCTAAAACGTCGACTGGAATCGTTGTTGTGAAAACGGCCAACGAAGCGACTACCGCCGCAGATGCGTTCAGCCTGGATAGCCGTTCCACGGGGTATCGCGAGCGCTTCGGCACCATCACGGCGGGTGCGTACGACTATACGCTCAAGCGGGGAGGGAACGGAGGCGTTGCTGATGACTGGTATCTGATTTCCTCAAGTACCTTCCGTCCTGAAGTAGGTTTGTATCTGGCTAATCGCAACGCAGCGACATCGATGTTTGGCGTGCCTTTGCAGGCCCGGGCAGGAAATTTATCTAGGCGTGTTGCTAGCGAAAGATTTGATACTCCATTCTGGGCGCGCGTGAGTGGCGGCAGTCTTTCTTACGACGAAGTTAGAGGTCAGAAGATCAGCTTGGACTACAGTAACTTGGTTACTGGCCTTGACGCTGACGTGGACGTTGGAATGAATGGCGAAATGCGTATAGGAGCCATGGTCGGTTATGGAAACGCCACAACATCTTCCCGGCTGTTGAATACTGGCGAGCGGGCAGGCGGTAGGGTGCGGGGAACGATGGGTGGGGTTTATGGTACTTGGTTCGCCAATAATCAGGAAAATATTGGGGCCTATGTCAACACCGCACTACGTTACGGCAGGTATAGAAACCGGATTCAGGATAATGGTCTTGATGCAGAGACCTATAATGCATCCAGTACGTCCGCTTCTCTGGAAGGCGGCTATGGCTTTCGGTTGAATGATTCTGTCACTCGACCGCTGCTCTTACAGCCGCAAGTCGAGGTGATTTATGATCACTATAAACAGGCCGGACGTACCGAGCGGTCCACGGGGACGCACGTTGTCTCAGAGCGACCCGATAGCGTGAACTATCGCCTTGGTTTGAGACTGGAAGGTTCGTTCAAATCTTATGATGAGGTGGTACAACCCTTCGTCACATTGAACTGGTACAGCAATACAAACGTTGGCGCAGTGTCTTTCGACACTTTGAGCGTTGATTCCGAAGCGGCTAGACATCATTTGGAAGTCAACGTTGGTACAGACGCAACGGTGGGACATAACTTCGTAGCCTGGGGCAGTTTGGGACGGCAAGTCGGTTCTAACGATTACTCTGGCGTGATGATTCAAGGGGGTATGAAGTATTCCTGGTAATGCGGGCGTGTAAGGAGCTGCCCCGGGGAATCCATAAGCCGCCCCCATCCAAGTTGGGGGTAGCAACGATCCGAGGGGGAGGCGGCTCTGATTGCTTGTGTATGCGTAAACGCTGCAGGCAAATCGTCTCCTCTGCCTTGTGCAAGCCGCTGCATCTGTCCTGTCCTGGTGTAACTCTGGTAGGCACCTTGAGAGGGGATGATCATTCCCATGAGAGCCGAGCAAGACATGCCCCCGAGTCCGTAGCCTTTGGATACCGCCTTCAAGCTGCAGGTGGCGCAGATGATCTGAAAGCAAGGCCTGGGCGTGCCGGGACTAGGACGTGGTTGACAGCGCGGTGCCGCGCTGGCTGGCCCAGTACGATGCCGAGCACTCCGGCCAAGCCGGCATCGGCAGACTGCTGACGTCCGAGCAGCAGCGCGTCGAGGCATGCCGACCACCGTGCACGGTCGGCATGCAGTCATCCATCCGGCCATGCGGTGATCGCCCGATCACCGCAGGCGCGGTGGGGCGGACACGCTCGGTGTCCGCTCGGGTCGTGCTTATGTTGCCGAGCAGAAGCCAAACTCGGCCGTCGCGCCGGCCGAGAGCGTGCGGTTGAAATCCACGCCGCTTGCGCTCAGGGTGCTGCCGCTCTGCGACCACACCACGTTCCAGGCGTTGTTGACCTTGCCGGTGACCGGCACCGTCACCGCCCAGTTGCCGCTGGCGGTACCGGTGTTGGTGACCTGCACGCGGTTGCACGAGCCGCCGTTCCAGCTGCTGTCCAGGATCACCTTGGTGCTGAAGGCGCTGGTGCCCGGGGTGGGCGTCGGAGTCGGAGTTGGTGTCGGAGTGGGCGTCGGCGTCGGGGTTGGAGTCGTGCTGGAGACGGTGCCCCACAGGGTGCGCAGCAGCGTCATCTTGTCCTGGCGCACGGTGGTCCAGTCATCGCGCAGGATGCCGCCGGTGTCGCCGCTGTTGGGATTCCACGACCAGTAGAAGCCTTCGTTGATGCCCTTGCTGCGCAGGTACTTCACCAGCGCGTCCTGCCAGACCTTGTCGCGTGCATCGCCTTCGCCGTACTTGCCGCCGAATTCGCCCAGCAGCAACGCGTACTTGCCGGCGAACTGGCCGAAGTGGCGGTCCCAGATGGCCGGCATGTTGTTGGGGAAGTTGCTGTCGTTGAAGTACGACTGCACGTACACGTCCGGGCCGTAGACATGCGGGGCCAGCAGCAGGCGGTTGGCCGGGATGTTCAACGGGGTGCAGGCCAGCGGCTGCAGGTTGCCACCCCAGTAGATGCCGCCATTGGTGGAGCACACCGGGTTGTCGGTGATGCCTTCCACCGCAATGATCCACTTCGGTGCCACGGCCAGCACCGCGGCCGACCCGCGCTCGGCGGCCTTGTTCCAGTCGGTGGCGGCGTTGCCGGTGCCCCAGGTGGCGGCGCCGTGCGGTTCGTTCTTCAGGTCCAGACCAAGCACGTAGGGCACGTTCTTGTAGCGGTTGGCCACAAAGCGCAGGTCGGCCAGCCACTGGGCTTCGGTGTAGGAGCCGGTGTACCAGAGCTCGGAGATCGCGGCGCAATCGGGAGTGTGGTGATCCAGCAGCACGTACATGCCGCGCGCATTGAATTCGTTGATCACCTTGTCGAGGATCTGCAGCGAGGTCAGGCCCTGCAGATCGGCGTTGCGGCTGTAGTCGATGCTGCTGGGCATCTGGCCGCTGCGCAGCGTGGCCGGGCAGAACGGCAGACGCACCGCATTGAAGCCCAGGCCCTGCATCTGGACGATCATGTCCTTCCAGTTGCGCGCCCACAGGCCATGCATGACATGGTTGCCGGTCTCGAAGCCGAACACGTTGACACCCTTGAGCTGCACCACCTTGCCGCTGTCGTCGACAACCTTGTTGTTGCTGATGGAATAGCTGAAGGCCGGCGCGGCGGCCAGGGCCATTGCGGTCGCCAAGGCGAGCGTACTTGCAGTCCTGAAGATGGACATGGTTTTCTCCCTAGATAACCGGACTCGACAC
Organism: Xanthomonas campestris pv. badrii; assembly: GCF_012848175.1. Lineage (NCBI taxonomy): Bacteria > Pseudomonadati > Pseudomonadota > Gammaproteobacteria > Lysobacterales > Lysobacteraceae > Xanthomonas > Xanthomonas campestris. The sequence continues at coordinate 330,031 of NZ_CP051651.1, forward strand.
CCGAGCCCAGTGAGGGGGGCATCTTGGTCTGCAGCCGCGTCGCGTGGCGTGATCGCTGCCACAGAAAAGCGCATTGGCGCACAGATCACAACCGGGCTGCGGGCGCGGTCGCTTTCCCGCACACTATGGCCGCTGCGCACTGTCCGCAGGCTGTCCTTTCTGTCCCCGGAGTGTCCCCCAATGTCTTTCCTGCGTGCCGAACTGGCGCAATGGCGCGCCTCCCCGGCGCGCGAACTCATGGCCGGTGCGGTCGCCACGTTCGCCCTGATTCCCGAGGTGATCGCGTTCGCCTTCGTGGCCGGCGTGGATCCGCAGGTCGGTCTGTTCGCATCCTTCGTGATTGGCATCGTGATTGCGTTTTGTGGCGGACGCCCGGCGATGATTTCTGCTGCGGCCGGCTCGGTGGCCCTGGTGGCGGCGCCGCTGGTGGCCGCGCACGGCCTGCCGTACCTGTTGGCCGCCGGCCTGCTGGCTGGCGCGGTGCAGATCGCGTTCGGGCTGCTGCGGCTGGGCGTGCTGATGCGCTTCGTCAGTAGCTCGGTGCGTACCGGCTTTGTCAATGCGCTGGCGGTGCTGATCTTCGCCGCGCAGCTGCCGCATCTGCTGGGCGCCAATCTCGCCACCTGGGCCATGCTCGGGGTGGGCCTGGCGATCATCTACGGCCTGCCGCGCCTGCGCCTGCCCGGGCTGTCGGCAATTCCCTCGCCCCTGCTGTGCATCGCGCTGTTGACCATCGCCGGCAGCGCGTTGCAGTTGCCGCTCAAGACCGTGGCCGACCTCGGCAAGCTGCCCACTGCGCTGCCGTTCCTGCAATGGCCGTCGGTGCCGCTGACGCTGGAGACCTTGCGCATCATCGCGCTGCCGGCGTTGGCCATTGCCATGGTGGGCCTGCTCGAATCGCTGATGACCGCGCGCGTGGTCGATGAACTCACCGATACGCCCAGCAACAAGAACCGCGAATGCACCGGGCTGGGCATCGCCAACGCGGCGGCCAGCCTGTTCGGCGGCATTGCCGGTTGCGGCATGATCGGGCAGACCGTGGGCAACGTGAAGTACGGCGGCCGTGGCCGGCTGTCGACACTGTTTGCCGGCGTGTTCCTGCTGATCCTGATGGTACTGCTCAAGCCGTGGGTGTCGCAGGTACCGGTGGTCGCGCTGGTGGCGATCATGGTGATGGTCTCGGCCGAGACCTTCGACTGGCGTTCGCTGCGCACCGTCATCACCCATCCGCGTACCTCCAGCGTGGTGATGCTGGCCACCGTGGCGGTGACCCTGGCCACCCACAACCTAGCCGCCGGGGTGGCGGTGGGGGTGGTGTTGAGCGGGGTGTTCTTCACCTTCAAGGTGGCCGGGCTGCTGCAGATCACGCACGACGATGGCGCAGACGGCGTGCGGACCTACAGCGTGCGCGGGCAGGTGTTCTTCGCCTCGGCCGACGTGTTCATCGACGCCTTCGATGCGCGCCAGGTGCCCGGCCGCAGCGTGGTGATCGATGTCGGCCGTGCGCACTTCTGGGACATCACCGCCGTGGCCGCCCTGGACAAGGTGGTGCAGCGGCTGCGGCACCACGACCTGGAGGTGCAGGTCAGGGGCCTGAATGCCGGCAGCCGGCGCCTGATGCAGGCGCATGCGCTGGGCGAAGACGCGCTGGAATCCGCGCTGCCCTGAGCCCGCGCGGGCGCTGCGAACGCCCGGCGCAGCGGGCGTTTTTGTCCGCCGCGCAGGGGGGCTGGCCGTTGGCTGAGCGTGGCCGGCCAGCGACCTCAAGTTTGCGTGGCCCACGCCGATGAACCGGCATCCTGGTTGCCGGTCGCTGTCGTGAAGCCTGTGCGTTGCCACCCCCGTTGTCTGCCAGCGGTCCGTGCCTGCCACGCCGGGTCTGCGCCTGCGCCTGCACGGGGGGCGAGGCGCCGATGAGCACCACGCCCTTGCTGGAGCGGATGGTGGACATGACGGCCATCCGCGATGCCGATCTGCTCGACCTGAGCCTGCTGCGCACCATGCGCGAGGTCTGTGCCGCCGACGACCTGTCGCTGCTGCGCATCGCCCCGGACGGCCGCAGCATGGCCGAAACCCGGCTGCGCGACGATGGCCGGCTGCAGCTGACGGTGGCCGAGCTGAAGGATGCGCAGCTGCGTGCCCAGCTGGCCGATGTGCATGGCGCGGGCGAGGTGGTGCAGCTGCACCGGGACGGTCGCGCGCTGCTGGTCTACCCGATGATGGAAGCACGCGGCATCCGCACCTGCCTGCGGGTGGGCAGCGCACGCGCACCCGGCGCCGCCGAACAGGCGATGCTGCAAGGCTTCGCACGCTTCTTCCAGAACTACCGCAGCCTGCTCGACGATGCCCAGCGCGACGCGCTGACCGGCCTGCGCAACCGCAAGACCTTCGACGATGTGATCCTGCAGCTGTTCTCCGGTAGCGCCGAGGCGGCAGCGGCGCAGGGCGTGTGGCTGGGGATCGTGGACATCGATCACTTCAAGCGCGTCAACGACACCTTTGGCCATCTGTATGGCGACGAGGTTCTGTTGCTGGTGGCGCAGCTGATGCAGCGTGCGTTCCGCCAGGACGATCTGCTGTTCCGCTTTGGCGGCGAGGAATTCGTGATCGTGCTGCGTGGGGTGGATCGCGATGTCGCGGTCGGCCTGTTCGAGCGCTTCCGCGCGGCGGTGGCCGGGCACGACTTCCCGCAGGTGGGCCAGGTCACCCTCAGCACCGGGATCGTGGAGCTGACCCATGGCCGCTTGATCAGCCAGATGCTCGACGAGGCCGACAAGGCGCTGTACTGGGCCAAGCAGCACGGCCGCAATCGTGCCGCGGTGTATGCCGAATTGATCGCCAGCGGCCAGATGCAGCAGCTCGCCCAGCAGGTCGGCAGCGTCGACCTGTTCTGAGCGCGGCAATCAACTCTATTGCGCAACCTTGGACTGGTGCGCCTGTGTGGCGGATCGAGGTGGCCTGCGTGCAGACCGGGTTGCTCGCGCTTGGTGCAGCATCCCGACCACTGCGCGCAGCCACGCCACGCCGGCGCTACAGGCCGTTCCCGCGTGCCGCAAACCCGCCCAGACGGATCGCACCTCACTGCACCGCCAGCAGCACCTGGTCGCAGTGGCTACACTCGGGGGCTGTTTGGATACCACCTGGGGTGCTGCAGTGAAGCGAGTTGTGATCAAGCGTGCCGCGATCAAGCGGGCCGGCAAGACCGTGGCGATGGGCCTGCTGGCGATGGCGGTCTCGACCGTGGTGATGGCGCAGGCGCCGACGTTCGATGGCGCGCGCATCTCGCGCGACGTCAAGGAACTGGCCTCCGACGCCTACGAAGGCCGCGGCCCGGCCACTGCCGGCGAAGAGAAGACCATTGCCTACCTGAGCAAGCAGTTCGCCGATGCCGGCCTGCAGCCTGGCGGCGATCTCGCCGATGGCAAGCGCCTGTGGACCCAGGCGGTGCCGCTGCGGCGTGCCGATATCGTCGGTGCACCGACCATCGCGCTGGCCGATGCCGGCAAGTCGCAGCCGCTGACCCAGGGCAAGCAGATCGCCATCCGCGCCGCATTGGACGGATCGTCCACCGTCGACATCGCCAACGCGCCGCTGGTGTTCGTCGGCTACGGCGTCAAGGCGCCCGAGCGCGACTGGGACGACTTCAAGGGCGTGGACCTGAAGGGCAAGATCGCGGTGGTGCTGATCAACGACCCGGACTTCGAAACCGGCAAGGGCGCCTTCGACGGTGCCGGCATGACCTACTACGGCCGCTGGACCTACAAGTACGAAGAGGGCGCACGCCAGGGCGCGCTCGGCGTGCTGGTGGTCCACGAAACCGCGCCGGCCTCCTATGGCTGGGACACCGTGGCCAGTTCCAATACCAACACCATGTTCGACGTGGTGCGCGACAACCCGCGCGCGGCGCATCCCACGCTGGAAGGCTGGATCCAGCGCGATCTGGCGGCCACGCTGTTCAAGCGCGCCGGGCTGGATTTCGAGGCCTTGAAGAAGCAGGCGCAGACCCGCGGCTTCACGCCGGTGGAACTCAAGGGCCAAGGCCTGAGCGCCAGCTACCGGGTCAAATCCGACGTGATCACCTCGCACAACGTGGTGGCGCGGCTGGAGGGCAGCAAACGGCCCAACGAGACGCTGATCTACAGCGCGCATTGGGACCACATCGGCGTGGGCAAGCCGGATGCGCGGGGCGACACCATCTTCAACGGCGCGCTGGACAACGCCAGCGGTACCGCCGCCTTGCTGGAACTGGCACGCGGCTTCGCCAAGGCGCCCAGGCCGGAGCGCTCGGTGGTCTTCCTGGCGGTCACCGCCGAGGAAAAGGGCCTGCTGGGCTCGGAGTTCTACGCCTCCAAGCCGCTGTACCCGCTGGACACCACGGTGGCGGTGATCAACATGGACGGCATGAATCCGTTCGTGCCCTCGCGCGACTTCGGCATCTACGGCACCGCCAAGCTTGAACTGCTCGACCAGCTCAAGACCGTGGCCGGGCAGTCCAAGCTGCGCTACACCCCCGATCCCAAGCCGCAGGCCGGTTACTTCTTCCGTTCCGATCACTTCTCCTTCGCCAAGCGTGGCGTGCCGGCGCTGTCGTATGCGGCCGGGCAGGATTGGGAGGTGGGCGGCGTGGCCGCAGGCAAGGCCGCATCCGACGACTACACCGCCAAGCGCTATCACCAGCAGGGCGATGAGTGGAAGCCGGACTGGACCTTCGCCGGCGCCGCGCGCGACCTGGGCGTGCTGTACACGCTGGGCCAGCAGCTGGCCGATTCGCGCCAGTGGCCGAACTGGAGCAGCGATTCCCAGTTCCGCGTCACCCGCGATGCCAGCGAGGCGGCACGCAAGTAACAGGGTTGTTGCGCCACTGTCGGGCGCGCGTTGCGGTTTCGCTGCGCAGAGCCCCGAGCCCTCGGCTTGTTTGCGTTTGCTGCGGGGCCCTTGCCCGCCCACCATCGCGGGACACGCTGCAAGTACGTCCCTGTAAGCTCTTTGGCGGCATCCATGCCGCCAAAGGTCCCGCGACGGTGAGCGGGCAAGGACCAGTGGAGTTGGTCGGTGTGCAGAGCGTTCAATAAAAACAGCCAGCAAACTGTCTGGTGCGCTGATTCCGTTCTTCGATGAAGCCACCAGCCAACTGGCTGGCGCGGTGTCCTCACCGATTGCGGGGCCGTTGGCGGCATGGATGCCGCCAACGGCCCCCATGGACGGGTTCACGGCGTGTCCCGCGAGCGGTGAGGGCACCGCGCTCTCGACCAGCCAGGCTTTGGCTCCCGGCCTTGGCTGCATCAAAAACTGACAACCCAACGCCAACGCCCCAGGCTGCACCTTATGGCACATCACTTGCAGTAAAGCCGGCCAGCAGCCGTGACAACGGGTGCGCCAGCCTGCAATCTGTTGGGGTTGCGTTCGGTTGTCACGGCGTAGTCTGCCGCGCGGTCCTCGTCGGGAGGGGCGAAGACCGCACAATGGTCTTCGTTTCCTTTAACGGACGATTCTTTAGGATGAGCCGCGACGTTGCGTCGCCGCCAGGAGAGTTTGTGCATCGGAGTGGTTCCAAAGCTGCCCATCCCGCGTTGTGCCTGCACACCGCAAGGCGTGCTCCCGTCGCCGCGCGCAGGTCGCCGTCGCGATGCGTTGCCGCGATGCATCTCCCGTTTCCGCCCACACTGTCGCGCTTGTGCGACGGGCAGCCCTGATGGACGGTACCGTGACCCTTTCCCCCGCACCAACCGACTTGCCCCCCGTCTCCGCGCTCGACGCAGGCCAGCCCACACTGCCGCCGGAAGCGCCGCTGGCGATGCCCGAACAATCGCTGCGCGAGGGCCAGTTGAAGGTGCCGCACCAGCGCACTTCGCCGCCCGGCATCGGGCTGCGCCGCTTCTATCTGATCGGCGGTACCTTCGCCACCACCGCGATTGCGGTGTGGGTGATGCTCAGCGTGTTGTGGCCCGACGGCATCAGCGTGCTGGAAGGCTGCCTGCTGGGGCTGTTCGTGCTGCTGTTTGCCTGGATCGCGATGTCCTTCGCCAGCGCGGTGGCCGGTTTCGTCACCGTGGTGGCGCGCGCCGGGCGCAAGCTCGGCATCGACCCGGAGCAGCCGCTGCCCACGCTGCGTTCGCGCACCGCGCTGCTGATGCCCACCTACAACGAAGACCCGCGCCGGCTGCTGGCCGGCCTGCAGGCCATCTATGAATCGGTGGCCGAGACCGGCCAGCTGGAGCACTTCGACTTCTTCGTGCTCAGCGACACCACCCGCGAGCACATCGGCCGCGCCGAAGAGCTGGTCTATAACGAACTGTGCGACCGCGTCGGCGGGCATGGCCGCATCTTCTACCGCCGCCGTGCGGACAATGCCGCGCGCAAGGCCGGCAACGTGGCCGACTGGGTGCGCCGCTTCGGCGGCAGCTATCCGCAGATGCTGATCCTGGACGCCGACAGCGTGATGACCGGCGACACCATCGTGCGGCTGGTCGCGGGCATGGAAACCAACCCGGACGTGGGCCTGATCCAGACCCTGCCGGCGGTGGTCAACGGGCAGACCCTGTTCGCCCGCATGCAGCAGTTCGGCGGCCGCGTGTACGGCCCGATCATTGCCTTCGGCGTGGCCTGGTGGCATGGCGCCGAGAGCAATTACTGGGGCCACAACGCCATTATCCGCACCCAGGCCTTTGCCGATCACGCCGGCCTGCCGTCGCTGCGCGGGCGCAAGCCGTTCGGCGGCCACGTGCTCAGCCATGACTTCGTCGAAGCGGCGCTGATGCGGCGCGGCGGCTGGGCCATGCACATGGTGCCGTACCTGCAGGGCAGCTACGAAGAAGGCCCGCCCACGCTCACGGACCTGCTGATCCGCGACCGCCGCTGGTGCCAGGGCAACCTGCAGCACGCCAAGGTGGTGAGCGCAAAGGGGCTGCACTGGATCAGCCGCATGCACATGCTGATCGGCATCGGCCATTACTTCACCGCGCCGATGTGGGGCCTGTTGATGCTGATCGGCATCGGCATCCCACTGGCCGGCGGCGGCATCGATCTGGCCGGCGACCTGCCGTTTTCGCCTGCCCGCTACTGGCACGGCAGCAGCCAGGGCAATGCGATCTGGATCTTCATCTGCACCATGTTCGTGCTGCTGGCGCCCAAGCTGCTGGGCTACATCGCATTGCTGCTCAACCCGCGCGAACTGCGCGCCTGTGGCGGCGCCATTCGCGCCGCGCTGAGCATCCTGCTGGAAACCGTGCTGGCCGCGCTGATGGCGCCGGTGGTGATGTACCTGCAGTCGCGCGGCGTGTTCGAAGTGCTGGCCGGCAAGGATTCGGGCTGGGACGCGCAGGTGCGCGACGACGGCAAGCTGTCGTGGCCGGCGCTGTTGCGCAGCTATGGCGGGTTGACCGTGTTCGGGTTGTTCATGGGCGCGGTGGCCTATACCGTGTCGCCGTCGCTGGCGGCGTGGATGGCGCCGGTGATCGTGGGCATGGCGCTGTCGATCCCGGTGGTGGCGCTGACCTCGCTGCGCCGTTCCGGCCTGGCACTGCGCCGCGCCGGCATCTTCTGCATCCCCGAAGAGCTCGATCCGCCCAAGGTGCTGGTGCGCGCGTCCGAATTGCGCCGTGCCGCGGCGCTGGAACCGTCGCTGATCTGAGCGACCCTGCCACGCTGGCCCGTGTCGGCCAGCATGTGTGCGTTAGCCATCGCTGACCTCGCTGCGTCGCTACACCTGGCGCTGTGCCACGCCGGCATCCTGTGCAACCCCCGACATCGACCCGGGTAGGGTGCGCGCGCCCCAGCCACGTCGCGGCCAGGGGCCGATCGTCGATCTGAGCGCCCGCGCCAGGCTCGGGCGATCCAGGCAGTACGTGCTTCCGCCGTTGCCGTAACGACGCACGGCGCAGCAGCTGCCCGGATGGCGATACCGGGCGCATCCGGCACCCATCAATGGCAAGGCGCTGCAGTCCAACCCTGGCGTGATCGGGCAGGCCCGGCGCGCAAGGCATAATGCCCGGCCCCCGAACGGAGCTGGATGATGCTGGAAGTGATCGAACGCGAAACCGGACCGAACCCGCAATGGACCGTGCTGTGGCTGCATGGCCTGGGGGCCGACGGCAGCGATTTCGCCCCGCTGGTGCCGGAGCTGGTGCGCCCCGACTGGCCGGCGTTGCGCTTCGTGTTCCCGCATGCGCCGATCCGCCCGATCACCATCAACAACGGCGTGCGCATGCGCGGGTGGTATGACATCGTGGGCATGGATTTCGCCCAGCGTGCCGACAAGGCCGGCATCGCCGAATCGGTGGCCCAGATCGAAGCGCTGATTGCCCACGAGCAGAGCCGCGGTACCGCGCCCGGGCGCATCCTGCTGGCCGGCTTCTCGCAGGGCGGCGCGGTGACCCTGGCAGTGGGCCTGCAGCGCAGCGTGCCGCTGGCCGGGCTGATCGCGCTGTCGACCTATCTGCCGGACCCGGCCGCTGCGGCCACCCAGCTGCAGCCGGCCGCCACTGGCCAACCGGTGTTCATGGCCCACGGCAGCGCCGATCCGGTGGTGCCGTTCGCGGCCGGCCAGGCCAGCATGCAGGCCCTGCGCACGCTCGGCTTCGCGCTGGACTGGCACAGCTACCCGATGGGCCATCAGGTCTGCCTGGAAGAGATCGACGCCCTGCGCGACTGGATGCAGGCGCGCTTGACCGCTGCCTGAGCCCATGGCTGCCAGCGCGCCCCAGATCACCTGGATGCCGGACCTGTGCCGGCTGCCCCGGCTGGGCGCGATGCTGGGGCTGGCCGAGCTGGTGGTGCTGGTGGTGACCCTGGTACCGGACGCCGGCGCGGCGCGCAGCATCACCTTGTCGCGCTTCGTCTCGGCCAGCGGCCTGGCGTTGTGGCTGGCGCTGGCGGTCAGCGTGCTGCTCTGCGTACTGCGGCCCGCGTTGTCGCGGCTGCCGCCACGGCTGGGCGGGCTGGCCGCGCTGTCGATCGCCGCCGTGGTGGCGATGCTCGGTGCCGGGATCGTGCACGCCCTGTATGCGGCGCTCGACCAGGCCCCGCTAGGCCCGCTGGTGGGCTTCTGGCGGTTCACCCTGGGCAGCGCGGCCACCGTGGTGCTGATCACCGCACTGGCGTTGCGCTACTTCTATGTCAGCGACCGCTGGGAAGCGCAGGTGCAGGCCAATGCCCGCGCCGAGGCCGATGCGCTGCAGGCGCGGATCCGCCCGCATTTCCTGTTCAACAGCATGAACCTGATCGCCAGCCTGCTGCGCCGCGACCCGGTCGTGGCCGAGCAGGCGGTGCTGGACCTGTCGGACCTGTTCCGCGCCGCACTCGGCGCCGGCGAGGGCGTGTCCACGCTGCGCGCCGAATGTGAACTGGCCGAGCGCTATCTGGCCATCGAGTCCCTGCGTCTTGGCGAGCGCCTGCAGGTGCGCTGGCACCGCCAGGAACCGCTGCCGTGGGAGCTGCCGATGCCGCGCCTGGTGCTGCAGCCGCTAGTGGAAAACGCGGTGCTGCACGGGGTCTCGCGCATGCCCGAGGGCGGCACGCTGTACCTGTCGCTGCGCCAGCGCGGCAGCCAGTTGCAGATTCGTATCGTCAACCCGGCCCCGCAGCCGGGAACCCAGGCGCCGCTGCTTGCCGGCGCCGGGCACGCCCAGGCCAGCATTTCGCATCGGCTGGCCTTCCAGTTCGGTGCCGGGGCACGGATGGCGGCCAGCTGGGCCGAAGGCTACTATGCCTGCGAGATCACATTGCCGCTGCCGTGAGGGAGAGTCACCGCAGCGTAGGGGGGGATGTCCATGACGGCCACGCAAGTGCGGGTGTTGATCGCCGATGACGAGCCACTGGCGCGCGAGCGCCTGCGCATGCTGCTGGCCGAGCATCCACAGGTGCAGGTGATCGGCGAGGCCGAGAACGGCCAGCAGGTGCTGCAGCAATGCGAGCAGTGGCATCCGGACCTGGTGCTGCTGGATATCGCCATGCCCGGCGTGGACGGCCTGGAAACCGCGCGGCTGTTGCGCCAGTGCCAGCCGCAGCCGGCGGTGGTGTTCTGCACCGCCTACGACCAGCACGCGCTGTCGGCCTTCGATGCCGCCGCGCTGGACTATCTGATGAAACCGGTGCGCCCGGAACGCCTGGCTGCCGCACTGGAGCGCGTGGCCACCTTCCTGGCCGGGCGCGTGCCCAGCGCCGCGCCGGCGCCGCTGCGCACCCATCTGTGCGCGCGCCTGCGCGGCAGCCTGCGGCTGATCGCCATCGGCGACATTCGCTACCTGCAGGCCGAAGAAAAGTACGTCATCGTCCACCACACCCGTGGCGAGGACCTGATCGAAGAGTCGCTCAAGTCGCTGGAAGACGAATTCTCCGACCGCCTGGTGCGCATCCATCGCAATTGCCTGGTGGCCCGCGACGAATTGGTGGAGCTGCGCCGCAGCGGCGATGGCCAGGTACATGCGGTGCTGCGCAACGTGCCGCAGACCCTGGAAGTGAGTCGTCGCTGCGTGGCCAACCTGCGCGATCAATTACGTCAACTGTGAGTTCCGCGCCGGCTCCGCGATAATGCCGGCATGACCACGCTCCGTATCGCCACCCGTAAAAGCCCGCTCGCCCTCTGGCAGAGCGAACACGTCGCCGCCGCGCTGCGTCAGCACCATCCCGGACTGGAGGTGGTGCTGGTGCCGATGAGTACCCGCGGCGACGAAGTGCTGGACCGCTCGCTCGCCGCGATCGGCGGCAAGGGCCTGTTCCTGAAGGAGCTGGAGCTGGCGATGCTGCGCGGCGAAGCCGATTGCGCCGTGCATTCGCTCAAGGACGTGCCGATGGAACTGGACGCGCCCTTCGTGCTGCCGGCCATCCTGACCCGTGGCGATGCCGCCGATGCGCTGGTGTCCAACCTCTACGCCAGCCTGCAGGCGCTGCCGCTGGGCGCGCGCGTGGGTACTTCGTCGTTGCGGCGGCAGGCGCAGTTGCGCGCCGCACGCCCGGACCTGGAATTGATCGACCTGCGCGGCAACGTCAACACCCGCCTGGCCAAGCTCGACAACGGCGGTTACGACGCCATCGTGCTGGCCTGCGCCGGCCTGCAGCGGCTGGGCCTGGACGCGCGCATCAGCGCACGGCTGGACGCGCCGCAGTGGCTGCCGGCACCGGCGCAGGGCGCGGTGGCGGTGGAATGCCGCGGCGACGATGCACGCATCCACGCCCTGCTGGCGGTGCTGGACGCGCCCACCACCCGCGTCTGTGTGGAAGCCGAGCGGGCCATGAATCGCGCGCTGCACGGCAGCTGCCACGTGCCGGTGGCGGCCTTCGCGCGTTGGGAAGGTGAGGGCTTGTCCCTGCAGGGCATGGTCGGCAGCGCCAGCGATGGCCGGCTGATCCACGCCGACGCGCACGGCAGTGCCGACGACGCCGACGCGCTCGGCCAGCGCGTCGCGCAGGGGTTGTTCGACAAGGGCGCCGCGCAGCTGCTGGCCGAGCTGTAACGCCGGCCTGCCCGGACCATCCCCGCCGCACGTACAAGGGCGGCGTCTGCACCGCCGTGGCAGCGTCCCGGCCGTGAGGGCGTTACCGGCAAGGCCCTCGCGGCCAGGTCCGCTCCTGCATGCGCTTGCCTGCATGCATCGACCAGATTGATTGAGCTCAGCGCCGCGGTCGTGTTCCTCCGCAGCAAGAATGGCTATGCCCTTTACTCGTAGGAGCGGCCCAGGCCGCGAGGGCTTTACCGGTAAACAGATAAAACGCTCGCGACCGACGCCACTCCTGCGCATACGCAGGCGGTTATTTGAACGTGTAGACCAGATTGACCGTGGTCAAGGTATCGGTCTTCTTGTCGCCTTCGCTGACATCGCTGTTGTGACGCATCTGCCAGGCGGCCTTCAAGGCGAAATGCGAGTTCATGCTGACCTGCACGCCGAAGTCGTTCTGCGCGTAGGTGTTGTACTCGCCCGATTCCACCAACAGCGTGTTGATCAGATCGGTGTTGTCGGTGACGGTGTACTTGAGGTCGAACAGGCCACGTCCGATCAGGCCGGTCTCGTTGCGGTCGTCTTCGCTGTTGTGCGCGCGGCGGATACCCGGGCCCACCTGCGCATCCAGATAGAACCGCTGCGCATCGATCAGGCGCGTGCCGTAGCCGATACCGAAGGTGGCCAGCCGGTCGTAGGTGGCGAAGTCGTCGTGTTCGTAACGGCCGGTGGCGGTGAGCTGGCGGTGTTCGCCCAACTGCAACGCGCTGCCGGCGCTGCCGGTGTAGCGCTCGGCGGTGGTCTGGCGCTCGCGCGTGGTGCTGCCGTCGTCGTTGGTGTTGGTGTATTCGGAGCTCGAACGCAGCGCGGTGGCGTCCAGGCTGTGGATCCAGTCGCCATCGGTGTAGCGCAGGCGGACGCGGCCATTGAGGCTGTCGGTGGTGCTGTTGCCGTGCGCCGAGGCATACCCCAGCTCGCCGCTGCTGCCGCTCCAGGGTGAGGGCACCAGCGCAGCGGCAGGGTCGACCGGCGTCGGCGCAACCGCGATCGACTGGGCCCACACGGCGGGCGTGATCAACAGCAACGGCAACAGGGCGGACAACGGGGCACGGCGTGACATGGGCGGCTCGCTTGAGGACGGGGCGGGGAGGGGGGGGTGAAAGCGATTTCATGATAACGGACTGTGCGCTCCGTCATGACCAGGTGAACGCCACGCTTCATTGGCGGTTCGGGCGCTGCCCTGGTTCCATGCGGTTGCGTCCGGTAAGAAGTGGCATGTCAGCATCGCTTGCAGCATCGCGCGCTGTGCAGCCGGGGCGCTGGCCTGGCGCTCGCAAGCGGGGCGCAGTGCGCACGCTCACCCCGTCGCACGAAGAACCGGACATAATCGGCGCATGGACCGCTATGAACGCATCAACTCCCTGCATCGCTTGCTCAAGTCGGCACGCTATCCGGTCACGGTGGCGCGGCTGCAGGACGAGCTGAGCTGTTCCCGTGCCACCGTGTACCGCGATCTGGCGTTTCTGCGCGATGCGCTGATGGCGCCGGTGGAAGGCGACGGCGAATCCGGCTTCCGCTACCTGTCCGGCGAAAGCGATCGTTTCGAACTGCCCGGCCTGTGGCTGAGTTCCGAAGAGCTGCACGCGCTGCTGGCCTCGCAGCAACTGCTCGCGCGCACCGGCGGCGGGGTGCTGTCCTCGATGCTGGCGCCGTTGCAGCAGCGCATCGAAGGACTGCTGGCCGCACAGGCCGGGGTGTCGCAGTGGCCGGTGGACCGGGTACGGGTGATCCCGCATCGCGGCCGCAAGCTGGACGAAGCCAGCTTCCGCACCGTGGCCTCCGGCGTGCTGGAGCGCAAGCAACTGAGCTTCGACTACCGTGCCCGTTCCACCGACGAATCCACCAAGCGCACCGTCTCCCCGCAGCGCATCACCCACTACCGCGACAACTGGTACCTGGATGCCTGGGACCACGGCCGCGATGGCGTACGCAGCTTCGCGGTGGATCGCATCAACCACGCGCGCCTGCTCGATGCGGCGCCGCGCGATGTGCCCGACAGCGAGCTGGACGAACAACTCGCCGCCAGCTACGGCATCTTTTCCGGTGCGCCCAAGGGCTGGGCAACCATCGTGTTCAGTGCCAAGGCTGCGCGCTGGGTGGCCGACGAACATTGGCATTCCAAGCAGCAGGGCCGCTTCCTGGCCGATGGCCGTTACGAGCTCAAACTGCCGTACAGCAACTCGCGCGAGTTGCTGATGGACGTGCTGCACTATGGCTCGGACGCGGAAATCGTCGAGCCGATCTCGCTGCGCGAACAGGCCAAGGCATTGTTGTCGCTGGCGCTGAGCAATTACGACTGAGCATCGGAGGCCGGTCGCCTCGCCTTGCCGAGCAAGCCCGCGGCGGTGGCTATCGACGGCGTGCGCGGCCTGTGACCGCGCCAGGGCTCAACGCTTGTTCGGCACTTCGAATCCCAAGCGGTCCACCTGCTCGCGCAACTGCGGCACGCGCTTGAGCTTGTCGGTGTAGATGGCGTAGTCGTCGCGCATCTTGTTGACCAGGGTGCGGTACTGCTCGCGGCTCATGTCCGGCTTGCGCGCGAAGATCCAGGCCAGGTCGCGGCCGGGGTAGGAGATCAACATCCAGGAACCATCCGGGGCGATTTCCAGGATGCGCTGCTTGGCCGGAATCACCTTGTAGAACCACACCCGCCAGTCGCGGTTGCCGCTGTCCGCATCCACCGACGCGCGTGCGTTGACTTCCTTTTCCGGCTCGCCAAAGCCGTCGCGGTACAGATAGCGCACGGCGACCTTGCCGTCTTCCACCAGGGTGTATTCGTCGCGGCTGGTGACGTGGCCGCGCTCGACCGGGTTGGGCATGCGGGCGATCACATACCAGGTGCCCATGATCTTGGACAGATCGATCGCCGGCTCGGTGGTGGATGCATCCTTGGCATGCGCCATCGGCAGGCCGAGGACGAGCAGGACAGCGAGGGCGATCGTAACGGTCAGGCGCATCGCAACATCACAAAGGGGCAATAGGTGCAGCACACTACCGCATGCAGGGGGCAAGTTCGCGTCAACGGTCGGGTCTGGCGTGTGCGCCGGCGGTGTTTGCGGCCGATCGCTGCCGGCCGCGGCGTGCGACGGGTGACGATCTGGCGTCGCCAGTGCTGCGCGCCTGGCGGGCGGCACCCGTTCGGCGGCCTGAGTGAAGCCGTGGTGGTGCCGTGCGGGCCGCATGGATCTCGCCGCGCCTGTGTACCCACGCGGCGCGTGTCCCCGGCGGGGGCGTTGCGTACGCGAGGCGTTGGAACGGCATGCCCTGGCCGCTGGCGTCGGCCGAGCGTTGCGCAGACGCGGCGTCGCAGATCCATCGCCTGCGGCGACGGTCACCGCTTGTGGCCACGGGTCACATCCGGCAAGGCAGTGGGCAGCCCGTCGCTTTCCGGCGGATCTTCCGCGGTGGCGAAAGACGCGCGCTGCCGCCGTCCTGGCGTCAAGGTCGCAATCGGTGAGATGGGCGCAGGCAATCCTGCCGGCCTGTCCTGACCTTCCAGCCACGGAGTGCCGCCATGTCGCATCGTTCTTCTCCTCGTTCCGAACGTCCCGATCCGCGCGTGCTGCGCCCGGTCCGGCAGGTCGCCCTGGCCGGGCTTGCGCTGGTGCTGGTCTGGCCGGCCGCCCGCGGCCATAGCGAATGGATCGGGTGGCTGCCGCTGTGGCTGGTCGGCATGCCGATGCTGGCCTGGTGGAGCCTGTACCGGTTTGCGTTACCCACCCTGGCACGGCCCGGTGCGCGCCGCGCGGTGCCACGCCGGCGCGGGCCGCAGGCGCAGCGCCGGCGGGTGACTTCGCGGGCAGCGACACCGGCGCGGGCGGCCTGACCTTCGGCAGGGGAGCGCGGGCGAAGCGCTGTGTTAGGTTTTCCGGCATTGGTTTTTCCGGAAAACTACATGCCCAAGTTCGCCTCGATCTGCCTCGTTGCCGGCCTGATCACCGCTGGCGCCGTCTCTGCAGAGGAAACCGCCGTGTCCAACGACCCATACGCCTGGCTGGAAGATGTCACCGGCACCAAGCCGCTGGACTGGGTCAAGGCCCAGAACGCCAAGACCGAAGCGCGGCTGGCCGTCACCCCGGCGTTCAAGCAGATGGAAACCCGCATCCGCGAGGTGCTGGATTCGGACGCCAAGATTCCCGGCGTGCAGAAGATCGGCGCGTTCTATTACAACTTCTGGAAGGACAAGCAGCATGAGCGCGGCCTGTGGCGGCGCACCACGCTGGACGAATACCGCAAGCCGGCGCCCAAGTGGGAAACGGTGCTGGACCTGGATGCGCTCAACAAGGCCGAAGGCGAGAACTGGGTCTGGCATGGCGCCGACTGCCTGCGCCCTGAGTATCAGCGCTGCCTGATCGCGCTGTCGCGCGGTGGTGCCGACGCCGATGTCACCCGCGAATTCGACCTGGGCAGCAAGCAGTGGGTCAAGGACGGGTTCTTCCGTCCCGAGTCCAAGGGCGGGCTGGGCTGGATCGACCAGGACACCGTCTACGTGTTCACCGATTTCGGTCCCGGCGCGATGACCACTTCCGGCTACCCGCGGATCGCCAAGCAGTGGAAGCGCGGCACCCCGCTCGGCGCCGCTGAGGTGGTGTACGAAGGCAAGCCGACCGACATGTACATTGCCGCGATGCACGACGACACGCCCGGATTCGAGCGTGATTTCGTCAGCCGCACCCTGGCCTTCTACAACGACGAGCTGTATCTGAAGGGCGCCGACGGCAAGCTGACCAAGGTAGACGTGCCCAATTCCGCCAGCAAGGCGGTCAAGCGGCAATGGCTGACCCTGGAGCTGCGCGAGCCGTGGACGGTAGGTGGCAAGACCTACAAGCCCGGCTCGCTGCTGGCGACGCGCTTTGACGACTACATGGCCGGCAAGCGCAACATCGAGGTGCTGTTCGAACCCACCGACACCACCTCGCTGGCCGGCATGGCATGGACCAAGTCGCACCTGGTGTTGAACGTGCTGGATGACGTCAAGAACCGCCTGAGCGTGGTCACTCCGACGCAGGACGGCTGGACCAGGAGCGCCTTCGTCGGTGCGCCGTCCTTCGGCACCGTGGACGTTGGTGCCGTGGACAGCGACGACAGCGATGCGTTGTGGCTGACCGTTACCGATTACCTGACTCCGACCACGCTGTCGTGGGTGGACGTGGGCAGCGCGCCGCAGCCGCTCAAGACCATGCCGGCGTTCTTCGACGCCGGCAAGGACACCATCGAGCAGCACTTCGCCACCAGCAAGGACGGCACCCGCGTGCCGTATTTCCTGGTCCGCCCGAAGGCGCTGAAGCTCGATGGCAGCGCGCCGACGCTGCTGTACGGCTACGGCGGTTTCGAGATCTCGATGACGCCGAACTACTCCGGCGCCCTGGGACGCTCGTGGCTGGAAAAGGGCGGCGTGTACGTGGTGGCCAACATCCGCGGCGGTGGCGAATACGGCCCGCGCTGGCACCAGGCCGCCCTCAAGCAGAATCGCCACAAGGCCTACGAAGACATGGCTGCGGTGGCCAAGGATCTGGTCGCACGCAAGATCACCTCGACCAAGCACCTGGGTGTGCAGGGCGGCAGCAACGGTGGCCTGATGACCGGCAACATGCTGACCCAGTACCCGGACTTGTTCGGTGCGGTGGTGGTGCAGGTGCCGCTGCTGGACATGAAGCGTTACAGCCATCTGCTGGCCGGCGCCTCGTGGATGGCCGAGTACGGCAATCCGGACACCGACGACTGGACCTTCATCCAGACCTTCTCGCCGTACCACCTGTTCGACCCGGGCAAGACCTACCCGCCGGTGATCTTCCTGACCTCCACGCGCGACGACCGCGTGCATCCTGGCCACGCCCGCAAGATGGCCGCCAAGATGATCGAGGCCGGCAAGGACGTGACCTACTACGAGAACATCGAAGGCGGCCACGGCGGCGCAGCCAACAACGCGCAGGCCGCGCATATGGCGGCACTGGCCTATAGCTTCCTGTGGGAGCGGTTGGCCGACTGACTTGGTCTTGGAAGCAAATCCTCAACTTGATCTGCTTTTTTATGTGTTGCGTTGAACCAAGCCCTGGGCCGAGTGGTCTAGGGCTTTTTGTTATTTCCTTCTCCCGCCGGGAGAAGGTGCCCGAAGGGCGGATGAGGGTACGGTCGCACGTTAGTCCTGGCACCCGATTTGATCACCGCTCTGGTTCTGACGTGGCGACAATCGGTCGCCATGCCCCGGCTCTTGCACAGAGCCATGTAAGGGTCGTTGGGCGACTGGAGCGACGTAATGAACCTGGAGGATCTCGGCCCGCGGATCTGTCTTCTCGGGCCATCCAATAGCGGCAAATCGACGCTGGCGCAGGCGATCGGGCAGGCACGTGGCTGCGTGCCGGTGCATCTGGACCAGTTGCATCATCTCCCCACTACCGCCTGGACACCGCGGCCCAGGCAGGACTTCATCGCGCTTCACGCGGCAGCGCTCGTGCGGGAGCGGTGGGTGATGGAGGGGAACTATCTGGGCTGTCTTCCGCAACGTCTGGCGCGTGCCACTGGCATTATCGTGCTGGATGTCCCCATCCTTACCCGCCTGGTCCGCTATCTGCGGCGCAGCTGGTGCGACCCGCATCGTCAAGGTGCGCCAGACGGCGCCAGCAACCGGGTGACCTGGGCGATGCTTCGCCATATCGCGATGGTCGAACCTGGCAAACAGGCCAGGCTCTGGAGGCTGGTCGACGCTGCGGCCTTGCCGAAGATCGTATTGCCAGGCAGCGCGGCCATCGACGGCTTCTACCGCTCCGAACGGCTGCAGCGCCCAAGTTTGGGCAGCTAGCCTGGCTGCGGGCGTGCTGTTGCGATGAACAAGGCCATGCCCAGACATCAAGCGGAACTGCACGCGCACCTGATCATGCGCGATGGCAGCCTATAAACGCAGCAACCCGCGCGCAATCCGTTCCACCGCCTGCTCCAGCCGCGGCAGGCTTTGGGTGTAGGCGATACGCACGTGCTGGTTGGCACGATGGGCACCGAAGTCGATGCCTGGCGTAAACGCAACGTGTTCGGTTTCCAGAAAATGCGCGCAGAACGCCTGGGCATCATTGGAGAACGCACTGATGTCGGCGTAGAGGTAGAACGCGCCTTGCGGTTCGACGGCAATGTCGAACCCCAGCTGGCGCAGCGCCGGCAGCAGATAGTCGCGGCGCTGCTGGAATTCGGCGCGGCGTGCTTCGAAGATGGCAATGCTCTCGGGCGTGAAGCAGGCCAGTGCGGCGTGTTGCGCAATGGTGGAGGCACTGATGTAGAGATTCTGCGCCAGCTTCTCCAGCTCGGGCACCGCGTCGGGCGGGGCGATCAGCCAGCCCAGCCGCCAACCGGTCATGCCGAAGTACTTGGAAAAACTGTTCAGCACGAAGGCGCTGTCGTCCACTTCCAGCACGCTGTGCGCGTCCAGGCCATAGGTCAGGCCGTGATAGATCTCATCCACCACCAGATGCCCGCCGTGGGCATGCAGCGTGTGGGACAGCCCAGCTAGTTGTTCGCGCGACAACACGCTGCCGGTGGGATTGGCCGGCGAGGCGACCAGCGCGCCGACGCTGTCGGTGTTCCAGCACGCGTCCACCCGTGCCGGGGTCAGCTGGTAATCGCTGTCTGGCCCGACCGGTACCAGTTGCGCGGCGCCTTCGACCAGGCGCAGAAAATGGCGGTTGCACGGATACCCCGGGTCGGCCAGTAGCCAGTGTCTGCCTGGGTCCACCAGCAGGCTGCTGGCCAGCAGCAGCGCACCGGAGCCGCCCGGGGTGATCAGGATCCGCTCCGGATCCAGGCTGCAGCCATAACGCTGCGCATAGAAACCGGCAATGGCCTCGCGCAGTGCAGGCAGTCCGCGCGCAGCGGTGTAGCGGGTGTGGCCGGCGGCCAGGGCGGCTTGCCCGGCCGCCACGATCGGCGCGGCGGTGGTGAAGTCGGGTTCGCCGATTTCCAGGTGGATCACATCGTGTCCGGCCTGCTCCAGCGCGTTGGCACGCGCCAACAGCGACATGACATGGAACGGGGCGATGTCCTGGCTGCGGCGGCTATAGCCGCTGGGGGGCGAAAGCGTGGAATCCATTACGAAGATGATAGACCAGCATGACCTAGGACACATGACGCTCGGCGACGGGCTCTTCCACACTCGGGCGCTGGGATGGCATTGCGTTCATCCAACGGACCCCAATCTGATGAAGCCTGTCCTGACCTTGTTGATCGCCAGCCTGATGACCACATCCGCCACCCCCGCCTTTGCCGCTCTCCCAACGCCGCCGGACGTCGCCAAGCATCCGCATGTGGTCAAGGCCCCCTTCGGTGCCACCCGCAACGACGACTACTACTGGCTGCGCGACGACAAGCGCGAAGACAAGGCGATGCTGGCCTATCTCAATGCCGAGAACGCCTACACCGACACCGTGATGGCGCCGCTCAAGCCGCTGGAGGACACGCTCTATACCGAGATCGTGGGGCGTATCAAGCAGGACGACGCCAGCGTGCCATACCGCGAGCGCGGTTATTGGTATTACACCCGCTTCGAAGCCGGCAAGGACTATCCGATCCAGGCGCGCCGCAAGGGCAGCATGGAGGCGCCGGAAGAGATCCTGCTGGACGTCAACCAGATGGCACAAGGCAAGGGGTATTTCAGCATCGGTGAGGCGGAGGTCAGTCAGGACAACCGCATCCTGGCCTGGGCCGACGATGCGATCGGCCGCCGCCAGTACACGATCCGTTTCAAGAACCTGGAGACCGGCGAGCTCTATCCCGACACGGTGGAAGGCGTGTCCCCGAACATGGTCTGGGCCGACGACAACAAGACGCTGTTCTATGTCGAAAACGATCCGGAAACGCTGCTTACCGTGCGCGTGAAAAAGCACGTGCTCGGCACGCCTTCCAAGGACGACGTGCTGGTCTACGAAGAAAAGGACGACAGTTTCTACATGGGCGTGGGGCGTACCCGCGACGACAAGTACATCACCATCGGCGTGGAAAGCACGGTGTCCTCGGAGACCCGTTATACCTCTGCCGCCAAGCCGGACACGTTCAAGGTGCTGGCCAAGCGCGAGCGCGATGTGGAATACCACGCCGACCATTTCGATGGCCGCTGGGTGATCCGCACCAATGCCGACGACGCCAAGAACTTCAAGCTGGTGACCGCGCCGACCGATGCGACCACCCGCAAGCAGTGGACCGATTGGGTCGCGCACGATGACAGCGTGTACATCGAGAATTTCGAGCTGTTCGACGGATTCACCGCCATCGAAGAACGCTCCGGTGGGCTGGAGCGCGTGCGTCTGCTCAAGCGCGACGGCAGCCACGAGTACGTCAAGGCCGACGAGCCGGCGTATTCGATGGGGCTGTCGGTCAACCCCGAGCCGCAGACACCGTGGCTGCGCTACAGCTACACCTCGCTGACCACGCCCGCCACCACCTACGAACTCAATATCCAGACCGGCGAACGCAAAACGCTCAAGCAGCAGCCGGTGATCGGCTACGACCCCACCAAGTACGTCACCGAGCGGGTGTGGGTGACTGCGCGCGACGGGGTCAAGGTGCCGGTGTCGCTGGTGTACAGGCAGGGCTTCAAGAAGGATGGCTCGGCGGCGCTGTTCCAGTACGCCTACGGCAGCTACGGCATGTCGATGGATCCCGCGTTCAACCTGCCCGCCATCAGTCTACTGGACCGTGGCGTGGTATATGCCATCGCGCACATCCGCGGCGGCCAGGAAATGGGCCGCCAGTGGTACGACGACGGCAAGCTGCTGCACAAGAAAAACACCTTCACCGATTTCGTCGATGTCACCCGCGGCCTGGTGGAACAGGGCTATGCGTCCAAGGATCGCGTGGCGGCCTCTGGTGGCAGCGCCGGTGGCCTGTTGATGGGTGCAGTGGCCAACATGGCGCCGCAGGACTACCGCGTGCTGGTGGCGCAGGTGCCATTCGTCGATGTGGTCACCACCATGCTGGATGCCAGCATTCCGCTGACCACCAACGAATACGACGAGTGGGGCAACCCGGAAAACAAGGATTATTACGACTACATGCTGTCGTACTCGCCGTACGACAACGTGCGCAAGCAGGCGTATCCGGCGATGTTCGTCGGCACCGGCCTGTGGGATTCGCAGGTGCAGTACTGGGAGCCAGCCAAGTGGGTCGCCAAGCTGCGCGATGACAACACCGGCAGGTATCCGATCGTCTTCCGCACAAACATGGAAGCCGGCCACGGCGGCAAATCCGGCCGGTTCCGGCGCTACCGCGAGCTGGCCGAGTCGTATGCCTTTGTGCTGGATCAGCTTGGGGTGAAGTAGCTCAAGGGACGGGAGCCGGGATTGGGGATTGGGGAGTCGCAAGGGCAGGACTCCCATCCCTGCGTGCAGACGTCGCCTCATCTGCCTTTCGGGCACCTTCTCCCCATGCAGGAGGACAATGTCCCGGTGGGAGAGGGAGGATGCCCAGACCATCTCGGCGCCTGCTGGTCGTATCATTTGCGCATGACGCGACCGAACCGATTTCGCTGGGCCTGGTGGTTGCTGGCATACGCCAGCCTGGCGACCGGCATTGTCGGAATCTTCGTGCCCGGCTTGCCGACCACCGTGTTCATCCTGATCTCGGCATGGGCCGCCTCGCGCGGGTCCGAACGCCTGCATCGCTGGTTGCTGTCGCACCCGCGCTTTGGCCCCGCCATCGTGGAATGGCAGACCTATCGGGCAGTCAGTCGCAAGGCCAAGTGGATGGCCACGCTGACCATGACCGTCTGTGCCGGCATCATGCTGTGGTGCGTGCCGGTGCTGTGGGTGAAGTGCCTGTCGATCGGCAGCATGGCGGTGGTGGCGATCTGGTTGTGGTTGCGTCCGGAGCCGCCGCCGCGCACGCTGCCCGCGCCGCACTGAGCGCACGGCAGTCAGGGTGTTCTGGCTATACTCGGGGCCATGAGCCTCATGTCCCGACCTTCCGTTCGTCTCGCACTGGTTGGTGCGACCTTTGTCCTGCTTGCCGGCTGCGGCAACAAGGGCCCGCTGGTGATGCCGCAGAAGCCGGTGCCGGTGGAAGCCCAGCCCGTGCCGCAGCCGCCGGATGCACCGCAACCGCTGGACGAATCCACGCCCGCGCAGACCGATACACCGCCTGCCTCCACCACCGACCAGCCCGCTAGCAGCGGCAATGAGCGCTGACGGCCGCACCGGACGCCTGCGTTTCACCAAAATGCATGGTGCCGGCAACGATTTCGTGGTGCTGGACCTGCGCGACGGCTCGCCGCCGCCGGATGCTGCGCTGGCGGCTCGCCTGGCGGACCGGCATTTTGGCGTGGGCTGCGATCAGATCCTGACCATCGAAGCTCCGCGCAGCGAGGGCGCCGTGGCTGCCTACGGCATCTGGAATTCCGATGGTTCGGCGGCCCGCCAGTGCGGCAACGGCGCGCGCTGCGTCGCGGCCTGGCTGGTGCGCGACGGCACTGCGCAAGGCGATCGCTTCATCATCGACAGCCCGGTCACTGCGCATGCGGTGGAGCGGGTGGGCGCGGATACCTACGCGGTGGCGATGGGCGTGCCGCAGTTCGAACCGACGCAGATTCCGCTGGCCGGCTTTGCGCATGCGCGCGAGGAATACGCGCTGCCGGTGCACGGCGAGACGGTGCGCTTTGGCGCCGTGTCGATGGGTAACCCGCACGCCGTGCTGGAGGTTGGTCGCGTGGAGGCCGCGCCGGTGGAACGTGTGGGCAGCCTGTTGCAGCAGAATGCCGCGTTCCCCGATTCGGTCAACGTGGGCTTTGCCCAGGTCGTGGACCCTGCGCATCTCCAGTTGCGCGTGTTCGAGCGCGGTGTCGGCGAGACGCTGGCCTGCGGCAGCGGCGCCTGCGCGGCGGCGGTGGTGCTGATGCAGCGCGGGCGCGTGGAGCGCGATGTGCGCGTGTCGCTGCCGGGCGGGGAGCTGCGGATCCGCTGGCCCGGCGACGGGCAGGACGTGGTGATGTCCGGTCCGGCCGTGTTCGTCTTCGATGGAGAATGGATCTGATGAGCGACGCCACCGACAAGCTGGGCGCGCACGATGTGGCGACATGGTTGCGCCGTCATCCCACCTTCCTCAAGCAGTTTCCGGATCTGGCGGTCAGCCTGCTGGTGCCGCGTGACGACGGCCCCACCGCCTCGCTGGCGACCTACCAACTGGAAGTGTTGCGCGACAAGAACCGCGAGCTGTCGCGGCGGCTGCACGAGCTGGGCAGCAATGCCCAGGTCAACGAGCGGTTGGCAGTGCGCACCCATCAGCTGACGCTGGCGCTGATGCGCCAACGCACCGCGGCCGATACGCTGAAGGCCATGGCCGCTTCGCTGGCGGAAGATTTCAACGGCGATCTGGTGCGGCTGGTGTTGCTGACGCCGGTGGCTGGTCTGCAAGCCGACTGGTTGCAGACCATCGCCGCCGACGATGCACGCCTGGCGCCTTTTCGCGACTGCCTGAGCGATGGCGAGCCGATCTGCGGCCGCCTGCAGGCCGACAAGCACGCGCTGCTGTATGGCGAGCAGGCTGGCGAGGTGCAGTCCACGGCCTTGCTGCCGCTGCCCGGCATCGGTTTGATCGCGGTCGGCAGCCACGACGCCAACCGCT
Organism: Xanthomonas campestris pv. badrii; assembly: GCF_012848175.1. Classification (NCBI taxonomy): domain Bacteria; kingdom Pseudomonadati; phylum Pseudomonadota; class Gammaproteobacteria; order Lysobacterales; family Lysobacteraceae; genus Xanthomonas; species Xanthomonas campestris. Next base: position 354,117 of record NZ_CP051651.1, read on the forward strand.
TCTATCCCGGCATGGGGACCTTGTTCCTGCGCATGATGGGCGAGTCGCTGAGCGTGGCGCTGCAGCGCTTCGACGCGTGATGGCGGTGGCGTGGCAACGGATCGGCGCGTTGCAGCGCAGCGTTGCAGTAGCGCCGCAACCGCGGGACAGGTGACATGTCGTCGGTGGAGGATTTCCTGGCGTATCTGCAGGTCGAGCGGCAGGTCTCGGCCCACACGCTGGACGCATATCGGCGCGATCTAGCGGCACTGCTGAGCTGGGTGGCCGAGCAAACCAAAGACAGCGCCGCGCCGCTGGATGTCGCGCAGCTGGACAGCGCGCACCTGCGCCAGTTTGTCGCGGACGAACATCGGCGCGGTCTGTCCGCAAAGAGCCTGCAGCGGCGTCTGTCTGCCTGCCGCAGCTATTACGCCTGGTTGCTCAAGCATGGCCGCATCGCAGTCAGTCCTGCAGCGGCGCTGCGGGCGCCCAAAGCGCCGCGCAAGCTGCCGCAGGTGCTCGATGCCGACGAGGCCGTGCGCCTGGTCGAAGTGCCGACCGATGCGCCGCTGGGATTGCGCGATCGCGCACTGCTGGAACTGTTTTATTCGTCGGGGCTGCGCCTGAGCGAACTCTGTGCGTTGCGCTGGCGCGATCTGGATCTGGCCAGCGGCTTGGTGATGGTGCTGGGCAAGGGCGGAAAACAGCGCCTGGTGCCGGTGGGCTCGCATGCGATTGCGGCCTTGCGGCAGTGGCAGCGCGACAGCGGCGGGCGGGCCGAAAGGCATGTGTTTCCCGGGCGTGCCGGCGGTGCGATTTCGCAGCGTGCGGTGCAGATCCGCATCAAGCAATTGGCCGTGCGCCAAGGCATGTTCAAGGACGTGCACCCGCACATGTTGCGGCACAGTTTTGCCAGCCACATCCTCGAATCCTCCGGCGATCTGCGCGGCGTACAGGAATTGCTCGGTCATTCCGATATCGCCACCACGCAGATCTACACACACCTGGATTTCCAGCACCTGGCCAAGGTCTACGACGCCGCGCATCCACGCGCCAGGCGCAAGAAAGCGACTGAGTGAGCGGGCGTGTGCGCGATGTCAGCGACATCGCCGCATGATGCAAAAGATGTAGCGGTGGGCGCGTTCTGGGGAGGTGCTCAAAACCCCTCTCACCTCGCGAGAGGGGTTGGGGTGAGGGTACGTGCGCTAGTAGCCTCGATTTCTACGGCTAATTTCTTTCGAAAACGCTGTGAGGCTGAAACGCGCATGCGCCAATGTCATGGTCAAGACTGTGATCAGCACAGCGTCTCCTGCGCTTGCATCTCTTTGAAACATTACTGTCTAGAGCGTGTCTACGGGCGTCGGATTCAATGTCGGCGCAGGGACCCTCGCCCCAACCCCTCTACCGGTGGGAGAGGGGCTAGACGGCTGACGCGTCAGCGGGGCCTTGCGTCGCGTCCCCGCGGCGCTTCATCGCAGCGCGCTTGAACCCGGCAGGGGCGTCCCCACCTCCTTGGAAACCCCCGGAGGATCCATGGACCCCAGCCAGAACCCCAACATCGTTCACGCCACCACCATCATTTCGGTGCGGCGCGGTGGACACGTCGCCGTCGCCGGCGATGGCCAGGTCACCCTCGGCCATACGGTCATGAAGGGCAATGCGCGCAAGGTGCGCCGGCTTGGCCGCGAGGGTCAGGTGCTGGCCGGATTCGCAGGCGCTGCGGCCGATGCATTCACCCTGTTCGAGTTGTTCGAAGCCAAGCTGGACAAGCATGGCCAGCTGACCCGTGCAGCAGTGGAACTGGCCAAGGATTGGCGCACCGAACGCCGCCTGGGCAAGCTCGAAGCCCTGCTCGCGGTGGCCGATAAAGAGACCTCGCTGATCATCAGCGGCACCGGCGATGTGATCGAGCCGGAAGACGGCATCATCGCGATTGGTTCTGGCGGCTCGTATGCGCTGTCTGCTGCGCGCGCGCTATTGGCGCATACCGAGCTGGATGCCAAGACCATCGCGACCGAGGCCATCAATATCGCCGGCGATATCTGCATCTATACCAATCGCAACGTGGTGGTCGAAGAGCTGTGAATCGGGAGTGGAGAATCGGGAATCGCAACAGCGGTTTCGGCTCCACTTCAACGACCCAGGCTCTTGAATCCCGCTCTTGCGATTCCCCTTTCCCTATTCTCGATTCTCACAAATGCCAAATCCCGAAACCTCAACCATGACTCCGCGCGAAATCGTGCAGGAGCTCGACCGTCATATCGTGGGTCAGCACGATGCCAAGCGCGCCGTTGCCATCGCGCTGCGCAATCGCTGGCGTCGCATGCAGCTGCCTGAAGAGCTGCGCAACGAGGTGATGCCCAAGAACATCCTGATGATCGGCCCGACCGGCGTCGGCAAGACCGAGATCGCGCGGCGCCTGGCGACCTTGGCCAATGCCCCGTTCGTCAAGGTCGAAGCCACCCGCTTTACCGAGGTTGGCTACGTCGGCAAGGACGTGGAGCAGATCATCCGTGATCTGGCCGATACCTCGGTCAAGCTGTACCGCGAGCAGGCCAAGGTGCGCGTGCGCAACCAGGCCGAAGAACGCGCCGAAGACCGCATCCTCGATGCGCTGCTGCCGCGTCGCGCTGCCGGTATTGGTTTCGACCCGGAAGCCGCACGCAACGAGCCTTCGTCGCAGGACAACGATACCCGCATCAAGTTCCGCCGCATGCTGCGTAACGGCGAGCTGGACGAGCGCGAGATCGAACTGGACGTGGCCATCAACGCCAGCATGGACATCATGACCCCGCCGGGCATGGAGGAAATGGGCCAGCAACTGCGGCAGATGTTTGCCAACATCGGCAGCGGCAAGTCGCAGAAGCGCAAGCTCACCATCAAGGCCGCGCGTCCGCTGTTGATCGAAGAAGAAGCCGGCAAGCTGGTCAACGAAGACGATGTGCGCGCGGCGGCGATCGAGGCCTGCGAGCAGCACGGCATCGTGTTCATCGATGAAATCGACAAGGTCGCCAAGCGCGGCGAAGCTGGTTCCAGCGGTGGCGATGTCAGCCGCGAAGGCGTGCAGCGCGACCTGCTGCCGTTGGTGGAAGGTTCCAACGTGTCGACCAAGTACGGCACGGTCAAGACCGACCACATCCTGTTCATCGCTTCGGGCGCGTTCCATCTTGCCAAGCCCAGCGATCTGATTCCGGAACTGCAGGGCCGTTTCCCGATCCGGGTGGAGCTGACCGCGCTGACCAAGGCCGATTTCGTGCGCATCCTCACCGAGCCGAAGGCTGCCTTGATCAAGCAGTACGAAGCGCTGTTGCAGACCGAAGGCGTGTCGCTGAGCTTTGGTGCCGATGCAGTGGAACGCTTGGCCGAAATCGCTGCCCAGGTCAACGAGCGCCAGGAAAACATCGGCGCACGCCGACTGCACACGGTGCTAGAGCGCCTGCTGGATGGCTTGAGCTACGAAGCGCCCGACCGCGATGGCCAGAGCGTGACCGTGGATGCGGCCTATGTGGACGCGCAATTGGGCGAGCTGGTGCAGGATCCGGACCTGAGCCGTTACATCCTGTGATCGGCCGCCGTCTGCATGCTTGCGGTGAAACATGCAAGCCGGCAGTGGTTAAACGAGGACCCGCCAACGGCGGGTCCTTTTTGTCGTGGCGATCTTGTCTCTTCAGTGCTCGACGCCGATGTCAGTGGTCGCCCTGAAGACAGTCGTCGCACCAGCGGCATGGGTCGCATCGTGCGCTGCAACTGTGCCGCGCCGCATACGTCGACCTGCCAGTGGCTGGCGACCCAGCGACGCGGCATTCGCCGTCGTCGGTCAGCGCAGACTGGCGCTGTAGCGTTGGATCAACACCGCGCCAAGGTGCGCACGGGCGTTGACTGCGGGATCCGTCAGTACAGGCTGCTGCGACGTATCAAGCCGGCTCCCGCTAGCCGCTGGGGGTCTGGCGGCCAGCGCAGACCCGGCAACCGGGCCACCGACGTTCAATCCGACACCTGCCGCCTGTCCTTCTCCCGCCTGCGGGAGAAGGTGCCCGAAGGGCGGATGAGGGCAGCGCGCATGGTCCGCTGGGAGCAACCCTGAAGCCCACGCATCTACCGGCGCCACCGGCAACACGCCCGGGGCCGCACCTGCCACTTCCATGGCCGGCTGCGCCGTGGCGCGGCCGGGTATTACGACATCTGGCACTGCCATCGAACGATCCCGCCGTGGGCAAAGCGCGAGCCTAGCGTCGTGCATGTCAAGGCGCGTTGACGTCGGCAACGGGCAATGCGTCACCGGCAGCTTGCAAGGCGTTGGCCGCACGCGTGGAAATCGCGAGGCCAGCTGTCGCGGGAACCCGGCAGGCGCTCAATCCTCGCCGATGTCCTCGTTCCACACATCCGGATTGGCGGCGATGTAGCCGCCGAGCAGGTCGATGCATTCCTGGCTTTGCAGGTCGATCACGTTGACGCCGTGCTCGCGCAGCCAGGCGACACCGCCCTGGAAGGTGACCGATTCGCCCACGACCACGGTGCCGATATTGAACTGGCGCACCAGCCCGCTGCAGTACCAGCACGGAGCCAGCGTGGTGACCATGATGGTGTCCTTGTAACGCCGCTGGCGGCCGGCCTTGCGAAAGGCGTCGGTTTCGCCGTGCACGGAAGGGTCGTTTTCCTGCACGCGGCGATTGTGGCCGCAGCCCAGCAGGCGCCCATCGTTGTGATACAGCGCCGCACCGATCGGAATGCCGCCTTCGGCCAGGCCCTGGCGGGCTTCGGCGATGGCGGTGTCGAGCAGGGCACGGTAGTCGGGGGTGGTGATCATGTGGGCTCCAGAGGCGCCGCGCCGGCAGGGCGCAGCATGTCGAGGTGGGGAATGCCGTCTTCCAGGTATGGTGCCGATGCCGGCGCAAACCCGTGCGCGGCGTAGAACGCTTGCAGATGTGCCTGTGCGCCGAGTTGAATGGCGCTGCCCGGCCAATGCGCATGCACCAGCTGCAGGCCGTGCTGCATCAAGGCATGGGCCAACCCGCGACCGCGAAACGCGCGGCCGATCACCACACGCCCGATGCTGGGCTCGGGATAGCTCAGCCCCGGCGGCAGTGCGCGCAGATAGGCGGCCAGCTCGCCGGTGTCGGTCGTTCCAAGCAGATGCAGCACACCCGGGTCGGTGTCCTTGCCATCCAGCTCGGGATAGGCGCAGCGCTGCTCCACCACGAACACGTCGGTGCGCAGCTTCAGCAGCGCATACAGCTGCGCGGTGCCGAGCTGGGCAAAGCGCAGTGATTGCCACTGCAGTTGGAGGGGCGTGGAAGAGGGCATCGCTGCATGATAGCGGCTGCATCGTGCGCGCAGGCGCCGTGCAGCATGCCGATGGCTGCGCTCAGTCGACGGCGCTGGCGGTGTCCACGGCCACCACCACCGACATGCCAGGGCGCAGTCGCGCGGCCAGCGGTTGATTTGGGTCGACGCTGATCCGCAGCGGGATGCGTTGGGCAATCTTGACGAAGTTGCCGGTGGCGTTGTCGGCCGGCAGCACGCTGAATTCCGAGCCGGCGGCCGGCGAGATCTCCTGCACGCGGCCGCGCAGGGTCGCGTTGTTCAACGCATCCACGGTGAAGCTGGCGCGCTGCCCGATACGGATCTTCGCCATCTGGGTTTCCTTGAAGTTGGCCACCACCCACAGCGTGTCCGGTACCAGCGCCATCAGCTGCGTGCCGTTGGTGACGTAAGCGCCCTGGCGCACGCCGAGCTGGCCGAGCTGGCCATCGCGCGGGGCCAGGATGCGGGTGTTGTCCAGGTTGATCTGCGCCAGTTGCTGCGCGGCCTGCGCATTGGCCACCGCGGCCTCCAGCGCGGCGCGGTTGACGGTGACGCTGCGGGCGTTTTCTTCGGCCGCCTGCACTGCGGCGCGCGCCTGCGTCACGCCCGCTTCGGCCTGCGCGCGCGCCGCGAACGCAGTGTCGCGGTCCTGCTCGGACACCAGCTTCTGGTTGGCCAGCTGCTGCGCGCGGGCATAGGCCGAGCGGGTGCGTTCGCGCTGGGCCTGCGTGCTGCTCAGCGCTGCACGCTGTTCGGCGATGGTGGCCTGCGCGCCATGCCGCTGCTGCTCCCAGTTGGCGAGATTGGCCTGCGCGGTCTGCACCTGCGCCTTGGCCTGTTCCAGTTGCTGGGCATAGATGCGGTCGTCGATGGTAGCCAGCAGCTGGCCGCGTGTGACGTGCGCAAAATCCTGCACCGACACCTGTGTGACATAGCCGCTGACCTGCGGCGCGATCACCGTGATCTGCCCGTGCACCATGGCGTTCTCGGTGCGTTCGATGGCGCTGACGAACGGCGGCAGCCGCCAGGCATACAGCACCAGCGCCACGCCGATCAGCGCCAGGCCGCCAAACCCGACCGCGCCGGTGATGCGACGGCGGCGGCGACGTTGCCGGTCGGCGATAGGGGAGGACTCTGCAGGTGTATTCATGGGCGCGCGCTGGAAGCAGGAGAGGAGGGAGAGGCGGCAGAGCGCAGATAGCGCCGCCACACCAGCACGGACAGGATCCACAGTCCGGTGGCGATGGCAATGCAGCCGATCAGCAGAAACACATCGTTATAGGCCAGCACATTGGCTTCGCGGGTGGCCACGCTGCCCAGCGCACGCACGCCCTGGGCCTGGCGCAAGGTCGGGTCGCCGATGCTGCTGCCGTACGCGCTTGCATAGGCCTGCACGCGCGCGGCCACCTGCGGGTCGGTCAGCACCAGGTGCTCCACCAACTGGCTTGAATGGTATTTCTCGCGCACCACCTGCACGCTGCCCAGCAGCGCGCTGCCCAGCAGGCCACCCATGTTCTGCGCCATGCCGAACAGCACGATGAAACTGATCAGGTTGCCGGGCTGCGCAATCACCCGGCCGATGCCGGCCACCATCGCCGGGCCGATGAAGAAGGTGCTGCCGAAGGCGAGCAGGAACTGGCTGACATACATCTGCTCGGGGCGGGTGAGGCTGGTGGCATCGGCATCCATGAAACAGCCGATACAGATGGCCGCCACCGCGATGACCAGGTGTTCGCCGATGCGCGCCGGATTGATCAGCCACGCACTGGCGGCCACGCCGACCACCGCGCCCAGCAGCATCAGCGCGAACAGGGTCTGCAGCTGGGAGTTGGCCAGGCCCAGGGTCTGGAAGAAGCCGATCGCACCAGTGCTTTGTTCGGACAGCACCAGCCGGATCAGCAGGATGGCCAGGCCCAGCCGCAGCATGTCGCCGCTGGCCAGCCAGCGCGTGTTGATCATCGGGTTGCGGCGGTTGTGCTCGATCCAGGTGGCCGCGCACAGCAGCACGATCGAGGACGCCAGCACCATGCCCAGCCACGGGGTGCTGGTCCACCACAGCAGCCGGCCCAGCGACAGTACCGCGGCCAGGCCCGCCGCCCCGGTGGCGAACAGGCCGAAGGTGAAAAAATCCAGCGGCTCGAATACCCGGTAGCGATCCCCCGGCGGCAGTTTGAGCGCCAGCACGCACGCCAAGGCGAACACCGCCAGCCCGAACTCGAACAGGTACAGCCCCTGCCACTGCCCGAATTCGAGCAGGTCGGTGGAAAACACCCGCGCCAGCGGCAACGCCAGCTGGGTGATGCCCAGCCCCAGGACCACCGCCTTGAGGCGGTATGTGTTGGGGAAGGCCTGGATCACGTAATACAGCCCCAGCGAGCTGAGCGCCGCGCCCACCAGCCCATGCGCCGCACGCACGGTGATCGCCGAACTCAGGCTGTGCACAAACAGATGGGCGAAGGCGATGGCCGCGTATAGCGCCAGGAAGATCTCGGTGAACCGGCGCAGCCCGAACTGCTGGCGGAACTTCACCAGCAGCAGGTTGGCCGACATGTTGGTCATCACATAGGCGGCCGGCAGCCACGCCATTTCAGTGCTGTAGGCGCCCAACGTGCCTTGCAGATACGGCAGGTTGGCAGTGACCAGCGCATTGCTCAGGCCCCCGGTCAGCGCCACCACCACGCCCACCAGCCCGTACTGGATGCGGCGCCGGGTCGGATGCAAGGGCGTGGAGGCCGACCCGGGCAGGGTGGGCTTTTCGTGGGGCTGCCAGTCGCGCTGAACATACTTGTCGCGCACGCAATGCTCGCGGGGCCGGTTGCAGAAGAGGTCGCAGTGTGGTCCGGTTGCGGTCACGGTGGCGTCAGCAGTGCGATAATCCCCCCATGAGCGAATCCCCCTATACCTCCGGTACCACCCATTTTGGCTTTCGCGATGTCGCTGCAAAGGACAAGCAGAAGCTGGTCGGCGAAGTGTTCACCTCGGTCGCGCGCAATTACGACCTGATGAACGACCTGATGAGCCTGGGCGTGCATCGCGCCTGGAAACGCTACTTCGTTGCCACCGCGCAGGTGAAGCCGGGCGACCGGGTGCTGGACCTTGCCGGCGGCACCGGCGACATCGCCGTGCTGCTGAAGGAGCGCGTGGGCGATGAAGGTGCGGTGGTGCTGGGCGACATCAATGCCGGCATGCTGTCGGTGGGCCGCGACCGGCTGACCAACCGCGGTCTGGTGGCCGGCTTCGATTACGTGCAATGCAACGCCGAAGCGCTGCCGTTCCCGGACCAGAGTTTCGACCTGGTCACGATTTCCTTCGGCCTGCGCAACGTGACCGACAAGGACGCCGCATTGCGCGAGATGTACCGCGTGCTGAAGGTGGGCGGCCAGGCGCGCGTGCTGGAATTCTCCGAGGTCACCGCCGAATGGTTCAAGCCGATCTACGACTTCCACTCGTTCAAGATCCTGCCCAAGCTGGGCCAGCTGTTCGCACGCGATGCCGACAGCTACCAGTACCTGGCCGAGAGCATCCGCAAGCATCCGCCGCAGGATTCGCTCAAGGGCATGATGGGCGAGGCCGGGTTTGCGCGTTGCCACTACAAGAATCTCACTGGCGGCATCGTGGCGATCCACTCCGGCTACAAGATCTGACGCCGCGGCATCGAGGCTGGCATGCGGCGCACTGGGTGCTGCATGACTGCGCAAGTGCTCGTGTTCGCTTCGCGCCGGTTGCTGCCTGCATCGGCGTGCGCACCGCCAGGTTCTGCGACTTCCGTCGCGTTGGCTCCACCAGCGGTCGGCGACACTAGGCGCCCCTTTGCCGGAGAGTTGGATGCGCTTGTACGCCGGGCTCTCGCGCGTGTTTCCCCGTTCCTTCAGCGCCAAGCTGCTGGCGGTGACCTTTGTCGGCATCCATCTGCCGCTGCTGTTGCTGATTGCATGGCTGGCCTCGCAAAGCGAACTGGGCGGGCACCTGCTGTGGTCGGTGATCATCGTGGCGCTGCTGGCAACGCTGGCCGGCACTGCCTTGACGCTTTCGGCCCTGTACCGGCTGCTGGCGCCACTGCGTATCGCCGCCGATGCACTGGATACCTACTACGCCGACCAGCGCCTGCCCAGCCTGCCCGAGCATGGCGATGACGAACTGGGCCGGCTGCTGCGCGGGATCAACCGCAGCCTGCGCGGCATCGATGCCGGCATGCGTGACCTCAAGAAGCACGCCCTGTTCGACCCGCTCACCGAGGCGCTGAACCGACGCGGCTGCGAGCAGGCCATGCGCGATTCGGTGGCCGCCGCGCAGCGCGAAGGCTGGCCGTTCGTGCTGTTCGTGCTGGACATGGACAACCTCAAGCCGATCAACGACCGCTTCGGGCACTTGGCCGGCGACCGCGTGCTGGTGCGTCTGGTGGAATCGGCCTACGGCTGGCTGGGGGCGCAGGACTGGATCGGCCGTTGGGGGGGCGACGAATTCCTGGTTGGCGTGCATGCCGGCGAGGACGAGGCCACGCTCAAGCTCAATCAATGGCTGTCCATGCTCGAACGCGAAGACGGTGAGGAAGCGCCGTTGCACCTGAGCGCGGGCAGCGCGGTTTACGCACAGGGGGTGGATGCGACCGAGCTGTATCGGCGTGCGGATGCGGCGATGTACCGTGCCAAGTTTTCCGGCGGCCGGCGCCTGGTGCGCGACGGGCATGACACGCCGCGCGGTCATCCGGTGACCTGAACGCAGCTGCATCTGCCGAGGCCTCCATGCGCCGGCTCCCTGGGCCGAGGGCTGCGCGCCACATTCTGCCAGCCATCCTTGACTCCCGCTGCCAGTCGGCCGATCGGCGGCCGCGCGGGCAGCCAAGGGCGCGTAGCGCTAAAATGCCTGATTCCTTCGCTGCGGTGCCGTCGATGCGCTTCCCGTTCCTGTCGCTGTCCCTGGCCGTGTCCATCGCGCTGGCCGGCTGTTCCAATGACTCCACGCCGCCGGCGTCCACCACCGCCGCGCCGGCCGCCACTGCCAAGGCCCCCGTGAAAGCAGACGCCCGCAACCACGACGAAAGCTCCTACGCCCAGCCGCAGCTGGTGGTCATCAAGGATCTGGCGCTGGACCTGAAGCTGGATTTCGACAGCAAGCAGATCGGCGGTACGGCCACCTACACGCTGGAGTGGAAGGACAAGGCCGCCAAGCAGCTGGTGCTGGACACGCGCGAGCTGAGCATCGCCCAGGTGCAGGCCGACGATGGCAAGGGCGGCCTGGCGCCGCTGCAGTTCGCGCTGGCGCCGGCCGACAAGACCTTCGGCAGCAAGCTCACCATCGAGACGCCGAACCAGCCCGCCAAGGTCGTGATCACCTATCACACCGCACCGACCGCCTCGGGCCTGCAGTGGCTGGAGCCGTCGATGACCGAGGGCAAGCAGTTGCCCTTCATGTTCAGCCAGTCGCAGGCGATCCACGCGCGCAGCTGGGTGCCGTTGCAGGACACCCCGAGCGTGCGTTTCACCTACAGCGCGCACGTGACCTCGCGCCCGGACGTGATGGTGCTGATGAGCGCCGACAACGACCCCAAGGCCGCGCGCGACGGCGACTACAGCTTCAAGATGCCCGAGCCGATTCCGTCCTACCTGCTGGCCATTGCCGCCGGCGATGTGGTGTTCAAGCCGATTTCCGCACGCTCGGGCGTGTGGGCCGAGCCGGCGATGGCCGACAAGGCCGCCAAGGAGTTCGAAGACACCGAGAAGATGATCGGTGCCGCCGAAAAACTCTATGGCCCGTATCGCTGGGGCCGTTACGACATGCTGGTGCTGCCGCCGTCGTTCCCGTTCGGTGGCATGGAGAATCCGCGCCTGACCTTCGCCACGCCCACCGTGATCGTCGGCGACAAGTCGCTGGTGTCGCTGGTCGCGCACGAATTGGCACATAGCTGGTCCGGCAACTTGGTGACCAATGCGAGCTGGAAGGACATCTGGCTCAACGAAGGCTTCACCACCTACGTGCAGGGCCGCATCACCGAAGCGTTGTACGGCACCGAGATGGCCGAGATGGAGCGCGAGATCGACCAGGGCGATCTGCTGGCCGAAGTGAAGGACATGCCGCCCGCCGACCAGGCCCTGGCACTGCCGCCGCTGGCGCAGCGGGATCCGGACGAAGCCTTGAGCCAGGTGGCCTACGTCAAGGGCGCCTGGTTCCTGCAGTTCCTGGAGCAGCGCTTCGGCCGCGAGGTGTTCGACCCGTTCCTGCGCGGCTGGTTCGATGACCACGCGTTCCAGAGCGCCACCACCGACCAGTTCGTCGATTACCTGAAAAAGAACCTGCTGGCCAAGAACCCCACCGCGGTGACCGCTGCCGAAGTGGATGCGTGGTTGAACCAGCCGGGCATCCCGGCGTTTGCGACCAAGGCGCGCTCGCGCAGCTTCTCCATCGTGGACACCGCGCGGATCGCCTGGAGCGGCAGCGGCACCTTGCCGAGCAAGCAGGTCACCGGCGAATGGGGCACGCAGGAGTGGGTGCATTTCCTCAGCGGCATGGGCGCCACGCTCAAGCCCGAGCAGCTCAAGCAGCTGGACGACGCCTATCACTTCACCGGCACGCCCAATGGCGAGATCGCCATGCGTTGGTACCCGCTGTCGATCCGCAGCGGCTACATCGATGCACGCCCGGCCGCCGGCGAGTTCATCGAGCGTGTGGGCCGGCGCAAGCTGGTGCTGCCGATCTATGCCGAGCTGTTGAAGACCCCGGACGGCATCGCGTTTGCCGAACAGGCCTTCGAAAAGGCCAAGCCCAGCTATCACCCGATCACCACCGCCTCGGTGGCCGAGATGATCGCCAAGGCCAAGGCGGCGGCACCTGCTGCTGCGCCGTCAGCGCCGACGCCGACGCAGCAATAAGCACGGCGGCGGCGTCACTGCCCGCAGCTGCGATGAAAAGGGAGCCTTGTGCTCCCTTTTTATTGCCCGCAGCGCGTCGCCACATGGCATTGCGCCGGTCCCTTCGCATCCGCAGACGCGCAAGCGACGCGTCGCCGGCATGTATGCGATGTGCAACGGCACACTGCTATTGTTGTTGGCGGTTTACACGTCTTCCGGAGTTGACGATGAAGTATCTGTTGAGCGCGGTCTTGTGCGTTGCGGCCCTGGGCGCCTGCACCGACCGCGAGGCGCAACGCAAGGCGCAGGAAACCGCGCAGGCGCAGGCCAGGCAAACCCAGGCCGATGCGCTCGCCAAGCAATACGACGAAGCGGTCAAGGCGCAGAACTGGGACATGGCACGTGCGCACGGCGCGGCCTTGATCGAAGGCTATGCCGGCACTGCGGCCGCCACGCGCATCGAGCCCGGCTATGCCGACATCAAGGCCAAGGGCGAGCAGGCGCGCGAGCTGCGTCGCATGCAGGCGCTCTGGCAGTACTCGCAGGTACCGGCCAAGGGCGGCACGCAGCGCTCGGCCATGATCGATGCCAAGCAGCGCGTGGATGTGGACGGCAGCGGGCCCAAGCCGGTGAGCCTGGTCTTCCGCGATCACCCGCAGTGGAAGCGCCACAGCTATCTCGTGCTCAAGGCCGGCGACTTCAAGTGCTACGGCGGCTGCAAGGTGCAGGTCGCCGCCGATGGTGGCGCGCCCCGCGCGATGGCGGCCCACCGCCCGGACACCGATGAAGCGATCGCCATGTTCATCGACGACGACAAGGCGCTGTGGAAAGTGGTGCGTAATGCCAAGCGCATCAGCATCGCCTTCCCGGTCAAGGCCGGCGGGACGCGCACGGCGGAGTTCGAGGTGGGCGGCCTGGATACCACTCAAATGCCGGGCTGGAAATAAGCGCATGGACGGCGCGATCGCCGCACGCCTGCCGCTGTCCGCCTACCGGCACTGGGTGTTCGACATGGACGGCACGCTCACGTTGCCGGTGCACGATTTCGCGTTGATCCGTCGCGCGCTGGAGATCCCGCCGGAAGACGACATCCTGCATCACCTGGCTGCATTGCCCGCCGATCAGGCGCAGGCCAAGCACGCCTGGTTGCTGGAGCACGAACGCGAACTGGCCGAAGCCGCGCAACCTGCGCCGGGCGCGCCGGCATTGGTGCGCGCACTGCGGGCCGATGGCTGCCGGCTGGGTCTGCTGACCCGTAACGCGCGTGTGCTGGCGCAGGTGACGCTGGAAGCAATCGGCCTGGGCGATGCCTTCGCCTGGGACGACATCGTCGGCCGCGACGAGGCTGTGCCCAAACCCGCGCCCGACGGCCTGCAGTATTTCCAGCAGCGTTGGGCAGTGCCTGCCGCTGCACTGCTCATGATCGGCGACCACCACAACGATCTCGCCTGCGGCCGCGCCGCCGGCGCTGGCACCGTACAGGTCAATACCCCCGGCGACCCCTGGCCCGGCCTGGCCGACTGGCGCCTGCGCGACTGCGTCGAGCTGTTGCACCACTGGCAGGCCAGTGCAGGTCACAAGAGCAGCTAACAACGCGACTGCGCGGCGGTTGCTCGGTGCGGCATGGACCACGCGGACACTCCGGTGCTGAGCACGCCGTCCGCCCCCACCTGACGACCGCTCGCTACATGTCGTCAGCCGCTCTCGATGTCCCGGCGGGAGAAGGAAATCGTCGGTGCCGTGATTGAAGCCCCTCTCCCCGCGGGAGAGGGGTTGGGGTGAGGGTACGGCCCGGGGACTGTCGGCATATTCTCAGTACATCGCGCAAAGACGCTGCACGGCGCGTGCAGCATCGATGGGTCGCGCGGTGGCTCCAGCAGTGCGGTGCCCGCTCGCATCCTTCATCCGGCGCCGTCTCCGGGCAGGCGGGGGCACGCAACGCGTTCCCACGATCACCAGCACAGTCGGCATGACCTGCCTGGGCATGCGCAGCCGCACCGTATCTCCACACGCAGGTGTGCGCAGTGCTCCATCAGCGCAACAGCACGTACGGCGCAACGTGTGCCGAATGCGTGACACCTTTCGCGCCGCGCTGTCTCCACGTTCACAAACCCTTGCTCTACCAAGGTGCTGCGACGCAACAGCGCGCTGGCACGCGCTGTGCTGTGTCTTTGCCGCATCCACCCGTTTGCGCCGTCGTCGCGTGCATCAAACGCCAGTGGCTCTTCGTTCGATTGGACTTCCACCGAGAGGGGTAGACGCAATGCACCAATCTTCCTGTCGCAGCGTTCGCAGCGGCGCGCTGCTGATGCTCGCGCTGAGCGCCGTGTTATCCGGTTGCAAGAAGGACACGCCGGCCGAAACCGCCGCGCCCGCACCTGCAGCGGCCCCGGCCGCCGCGCCACCGGCCGCTGCCGTGGTGGACACCGATAGCGAATTCACTGCCAATGCCAGCAATGCGGACAACTGGGGTGGCGTCGGCCGCGACTTCGCACTCACCCGGCACAGCCCGCTGGCCGAAATCAACCGCGACAACGTCAAGAACCTGAAGATGTCGTGGGAAATGAAGACCGACGCCACGCGCGGCCACGAAGGCCAGCCGCTGGTGATCGGCAGCATCATGTACATGGTCAGCGCGTATCCGAACAACGTGTTCGCCATCGACCTGGCCGCGCAGGACGACGGTGGCAAGGTGTTGTGGAAATACACCCCGCAACAGGACGAACGCTCGGTGGCGGTAGCGTGCTGCGACACGGTCAACCGCGGCGCCTCGTACGCCGATGGCAAACTGGTATTCGGCAGCCTCAGTGGCGATGTGATCGCGCTCGATGCCAAGACCGGCAAGGAAGTGTGGAAGCAGAAACTCGCGCACCCGGACAAGGGCGAAACCATCACCATGGCGCCGATCATCGCCGATGGCAAAGTGGTCGCCGGCATCAGCGGCAACGAGTTCGGCGTGCTCGGGCGCGTGGCCGCCTACAACCTGTCCGATGGCAAGCAGGCCTGGTCCTGCGACGCGGCCGGCACCGACAAGGCGATCTGCCTGGGTCCGGATTTCAACAAGGCCAATCCGCAACATGGCCAGCTTGGCGACCTGGGCGTCAAGACCTTCCCCAACGAGGAATGGAAGCGCGGCG
Source organism: Xanthomonas campestris pv. badrii (assembly GCF_012848175.1). Taxonomy (NCBI): domain Bacteria; kingdom Pseudomonadati; phylum Pseudomonadota; class Gammaproteobacteria; order Lysobacterales; family Lysobacteraceae; genus Xanthomonas; species Xanthomonas campestris. Next base: position 369,382 of record NZ_CP051651.1, read on the forward strand.
GTGGCGCGGCCTGGGGCTGGTACAGCTACGACCCGAAGTTGAAGCTGGTGTACTACGGCACCGGCAATCCGGGTCTGTGGAGCCCGTCGTATCGCTGCGGCAAGACCACGCAGGAGGAGTGCAACAACGGCGAGCATGACAACAAGTGGTCGATGACGCTGTTCGCGCGCAAGATCGATACCGGCGAAGCGGTGTGGGGCTACCAGAAAACCCCATTCGACCAGTGGGATTACGACGGCATCAACGAGCCGATCCTGGTGGACCTGACCATCGACGGCAAGCAGGTCCCCTCGGTGGTGCAGTTCGATCGCAACGGGTTTGCCTATGTGCTCGATCGTCGCGATGGCACGCTGCTGCGGGCGCACAAGTTCGTGCCGGCCAACTGGGCAGAACGCATCGACATGAAGACCGGTCGGCCGGTGAAGGTGGCGGCGCACTCCCCGCTGGAACGCGGCAAGAAAGTGCAGGCGTTCCCGTCGGCGATGGGTGGCAAGGATCAGCAGCCGTGTTCGGTGGATCCGGCCAATTCAGCAGTGTTCTTCTGCGGCACCAATAACTGGCACATGGAGCTGGAGCCGCAGGAACGCGGCAACACCATGATGGGCCTGCCGTATGTGTTCGCCAACGTGATGATGAAGCCGAACGAGCCCGGTGCGCTGGGCATCGTCAAGGCCTTCGACGTGGTGGAAGGCAAGTCCAAGTGGGAGATCAAGGAGAAGTTCCCGGTGTGGAGCGGCACCCTGGTCACCGATGGCGGGCTGGTGTTCTACGGCACGCTGGATGGCTGGTTCCGTGCGGTGGACAAGGACACCGGCAAGAAGCTGTGGGAGATGAAGTTGCCTTCCGGCATCATCGGCAACCCGATCGCCTACAAGGCCAACGGTCATCAGTACGTGGCGGTGTTCTCCGGCATCGGTGGCTGGATCGGTTTGCCGGTGGCGGCAGGTCTGGACCCGTCTGATCCGTACGGCGCGCTGGGTGCTGCCGGTCTGGCGTTCGGCGCCGGTTTCGACAAGATCCCGCTCGGCGGCATGGTGCACACCTTCCGTATCGATGGCGCCGGAAAGACGGTGTCCACCACCGCAACTGCCACTGCAGCCGCAGGCGGCGGCACCGCCAACGCAGCAGCGAAGACGGCACGATGAGATCCACGCAAGGCGTTGGACGCCCGCGTCGGCAGCGCTCTGCCGGCGTGGGCGGCATGACCCGGCACCTGCGCAAGGTGCTGGTGGTTTGCAGCCTCGGACTCGTCGCCGCAGGGTGCACACGCGAGCCGTCTTCGCCGGCGGCTCGCGCTTCTGATTCCGGTGCGGCGCCCACAGCGGCGCCTGCATCCACTGCAGCGCCAGCCGCCGCGCAAGCGCCGGCCAACACGCCGCCACCCGCACCCGATCCTACGGTACTGCGCGTCTGCGCCGACCCGGGCAACATGCCGCTGTCCAACAAGGCCGGCGAAGGCTTCCAGAACAAGATTGCGCAAGTCGTCGCCGATGCGATGGGCCGGCGCCTGGAATACGAATGGCGCACTTATTACCAGCGCGGGTTGGCGCGCAGCACCATCAATGCCGGCCGCTGCGATCTGCTGATGGATCTCAACAGCGACTTCGAGCAGGGCCTGACCACGCGCCCCGTGTACCGTTCGACCTATGTGCTGGTGACGCGCAAGGGCCTGGAGCTGAGGCCGCGTTCGCTGGACGATGCGGCGTTGAAATCGATCAAGCTGGGCGTGTTCCAGAGTTCGCCCGCGCGCCAGGCGCTGTACGAGCATGGCATCAGCGGCCAGGTGCAATACCTGTTCTACGACTCGGCCACCGCACCGGAAGAACATCCCGGCAAGCTGGTGGAGCGGGTGGCTGCCAACCAGCTGGATGCGGCCGAATCCTGGGGCCCGGTGGCCGGTTACTACGCGGCGCGCAGTGGGCTGGGCGTGGTGCCGTTGAACACCATCGACGATGCGGTGCTGGAGTATTCGATGGCGTGGGCGGTGTCGCGCAAGAATGCGCAGCTACGCGATGCATTGAACAAGGCACTGCAGGACAACGCCGCAAAGATCGCGCAGATCCTGCAGGGCTATCACGTGCCGCTGGTGCGTTGCAGCGACTGCATCGTGGCTGGCGATCTGCCGTCGCATGGGCCTTACGCCACGCCGGCGTCCGCATCGACGGCGCGCAGTCCTGCCGCCTCGTCGCAGGAACTGGCGCAGCTGCAGCTGCGCATCGCCGATGGCGCCAACCCCAGCCAGGAACTGGCGCATGCGCTGGATGCCGGCGATGCGCTACGTGCGGCCTGGTTGTTGCGGCACGGTGCCGATGCCAACACGCCCAACCTGCTCGGCGAGCCGCCACTGCATCAGGCCATCCGTAACCAGGAGCCGGATCTGGTCGGCCTGTTGCTGGATGCCGGTGCACGGCTGGATGCGCGCGATGCCAGCGGCTGGACCGCCTTGATGAAGGCAGCCTGGGCCAACGATGCCGATAGTGTCAGCCGCCTGCTGCGCAAGCGCGCGCCGGTGGACACGGTGTCCGGCGATGGCTGGAGCGCGCTGGAGCTGGCGGTGTCCTACGCCGATGCCGAGGTGGTGCAGGCACTGCTTGCTGCCGGCGCAAATGCACGGCGCGCCAACGCCACTGGGTTTACGCCGGTGATGTTTGCGGTGGCACGCGACGACCCGGCCATTCTCGACGCGCTGCTCGCGCGCGGCGCCGATGTGGGGCACGCCAATCAGGCCGGTGTCACCGCCTTGATGCTGGCCGCAGCGGCCGGACGCGAGGACGTCGCCAAGCGTCTGCTGGCGGCCGGTGCCGACCCGGCGGCACGCAACCGCGATGGCGAGACCGCCGCGACATTGGCACAGGACCGCGGCGATACCGCGCTGGCTTCGCTCCTCAACGTGGCCAGGCGCCCTGCCAGACGCTGACCGTTTCATCCACCGCGTGCACGGGGTGCGCGGTGTTCCCTCCGATCAGAAAGGTTCGTTCATGCGCAAGTCCACCATGGGTTGTATCGATCGTTCCGTCCGCACTGCGCTGTGCGGCGTGCTGCTCAGTGCAGTGCTGGCGGCATGCGGCAAGGAAGACGCGCCGCCGCCTGCTCCGGCACCGGATGCAGCGGCCCCCGCTGCCGCCGGCGCACCAGCACCCGCACCAGCACCAGCCGCCACAGCAGCACCGCCGGCAATGCCCAATCTCGCCGCCGGGCCGGCGCCCGATCCGGCCACCCCGCCCGCCCCGCCGGCCACCGTGGTACCGATTCCGAAGGGGCCGGAGGTCAAGGTCACCCCGGAGCTGGTGGCCGAAGGCAAGAAACTCTATTTCTCGGCCGGCTGCAATGCCTGCCACGGGGGCACCGGTGGCGGTGGCATGTGCCCGCCGCTGACCAACGATGTGTGGGTGTACGGCAGCGACGACGACACCTTGCGCGCGCTGATCAGCGAAGGCACCGCCGCGATGATCACCCATGGCAAGACCCGCATCGGGCATGAAAAAGTCGTCGGGCAGATGCCGTCGTTCGCACCGGTGCTCAAGCCCGGCGATACCGAAAAGCTGCTGGCCTTCATCCATTCGATCAACAAGACCGCGGGCAAGGCGCAATGAGGCCAGGCGCACCGAGAGCGGCCTTCGGCGCCTGGCTGCGCCTGGCGACCATGGGCGCGCTCGGCGCAGTGCTCCTGCTGGCCGGCTGCCAGCGCGATGCGACGGTGACGGCCTCCACGGCGGCGCCCACAGCCTCCGCGCCGGCACGCGCCACCGAAGCAGCGCCGGCGCCTGCATCGCCGCCGGTGTTTGCATATGTGCCCAATCAACGCAGTGGCACGGTGTCGGTGATCGACACCGCCAGCGACACGGTGGTGCGCACGCTCGGTGCGCAGGGCCAGCTCGGCAAGCGCCTGCAGCAGGTGCTGCCCGGCCCGCAGGGGCTGCTGTATCTGATCGATGCGCAGCATCACCGGTTGATCGAACTGGACACCGCCAAGGACACCGTGGCGCGCCAGGTAGACATCGGCGAAAACGCCGAAGGGATCGCACGATCGCCCGATGGCACCCAGTTCGCCGTGTGCGTGGAAGGACAGAACCAGGTGATGCTGATCGATGCGGCGCAGTTCCGCGTGCAGGAGGTCATCGCCACGCGCGGGCAGGCACCGGAACATTGCGCGTACACGCCGGACGGGCAGTGGCTGCTCACCAGCAACGAAGGCTCCAACGACATGGACATGATCGAGCTGGCCACGCACCGGTCGCGCGGGGTGGTCGCCACCAGTGGACATCCGCGCGGGATGGCGTTCGCCCCGGACGGACACAGCGTCTACATTGCGCAGGAAACCGCCAACGTGGTGGACGTGATCGATCTGAAGACCCGTACGCGCCGCGCCAGCCTGCCGGCCGGTGTACGCACCGCCGGGGTCACCCTGTCGGCTGATGGCGCGCGGCTGTACGCATCCAATGGCGGCGCCGGCACCGTGAGCGTGATCGACACCCGGCAGGGGCGCAGCGTGGCCGAGATTCCGGTCGGCTTGCGGCCCTGGAACCCGGCACTGACACCGGCTGGCGACAAGCTGTATGTGGCCAACGGGCGTTCCAACACGGTGAGCGTGATCGATACCGCCAGTTTGCGCGAACTCAAACAGATCCCTGTCGGCGAACTGCCGTGGGGCGTGGTCATCGCGCGCTGAGCGGCGGCCATGCCGACACGCGCCGGGGAGGCGGGATGAAGACACGCGCTGCGGTGGTCTGGGGCCCGCATCAGCCGCTGACCATCGAAGAAGTGGACCTGCAGCCGCCGCGCCCCGGCGAAGTGCTGGTGCGCCTGGTCGCCACCGGCATCTGCCATGGCGACGCGCATGCGCTGGCGCACGGGCAGGCAAGCAGCTTCCCGGCGATCCTGGGCCAGGAGGGGGCCGGCATCGTCGAAGGCGTGGGCATCGGCGTCACCAGCGTGCGGCCCGGCGATCACGTCATTCCGCTGTACATGCCCGAATGCGGCGTGTGCAAGTTCTGCCGCTCCGGGCGTACCAACCTGTGCCAGGCGATCCGCAGCAGCCAGGAGCGCGGCCTGATGCCCGATGGCAGCAGCCGGTTCTCATTGCATGGGCGCCCGATCCTGCACCACATGGGCACCAGCACGTTTTCCCAATACACCGTGTTGCCGGAGATCGCGGTGGCGCGCATCAACCCGGATGCGCCGCTGGATCAGGTCTGCCTGCTCGGCTGCACGGTCACCACCGGCGTGGGCGCGGTGCTCAACAGCACGCATGTGCGACCCGGCGACTGTGTGGCGGTGTTCGGGCTGGGCGGGATCGGCTTGTCGGTCATCCAGGGTGCAGTGCTGGCGCAGGCCGGGCGCGTCATCGCGGTGGACATCGACCCCGGAAAATTCGCACTGGCACGCGCGCTGGGCGCCACCGATTGCCTGGACCCGCGCGACTACGGCGCGCCGATCCAGCAGGTAATCGTGGACCTCACCGATGGCGGTGCCGACCACAGCTTCGAATGCGTCGGCGATGTCGGAGCAATGCGCGCGGCGCTGGAGTGCTGCCACAAGGGCTGGGGCGAGAGCGTCATTCTCGGCGTGGCCGACGGTGCGCAGGAAATCAGCACCCGTCCCTTCCAGCTGGTCACCGGGCGGGTGTGGCGGGGCAGCGCGTTCGGCGGGGTGAAGGGGCGCAGCGAGTTGCCCGGCTATGTGGAGCGTTATCTGCGTGGCGATCTCCAGCTGGCACCGCTGATCACCCGCACGCTCGCATTGGACGACATCAATCAGGCGCTGGCAGATCTGCGCGCGGCGCGCGGCATCAAATCCATCGTGCGGTATTGAAGGAGACGACATGAGGCCGACGCATCACTTGCTGGGGTATCGCGGTCCACTGCCATTTCGCACCGCACGCCATGGCCGCGATGCAGTGCAACGGCGTCGGCTCGCCTGTGCGTGCGCAGCGTTGCTGTGCGCCGGCACGATCGGCATTGCACAGGCGGACGAGGCGCCGCAAGTCAGCTGGCTGGACCGGATCGAAGTCACCGCCACGCCCATCCCAGGCACCACCATCGATGCGGCGCAGCTGCCGTACATGGTGCAGTCGGCGACCACTGCGGCGTTGTCGCGCGGGCGCAGCAACAATCTCAGCGATCTGCTGCAACGCCGCTTTGTCGGTGTGGATGGCAACGACGTACAGGGCAGCGCATTTCAGAACGACCTCACCTTCCATGGCTTTCGCGCATCGGCCTTGCCGGGCGCCTCGCAAGGCGTGTCGGTGTACTTGGATGGCGTGCGTGTCAATGAACCGTTCGCCGACATCGTCAGCTGGGACATGCTGCCCGAATCGGCCATCACCGCCGTGACCCTGATGCCTGGTTCCAACCCGTTGTTCGGGCCGAACACGCTCGGCGGTGCGGTGGTGTTGTCCACCGCATCCGGCCTCACTGCGCCCGGATTGCAGGGCGAACTGACCATCGGCAGCGGCGCGCGCAAGCGGCTGGACGCCAGCTACGGCGTGGCTGGCGGCGATGGCTGGCATGGCTTTATCGCAGTGACCGGCTTCGACGAAAACGGCTGGCGCGATGCCTCCGAAGGACGCCTGGGCACGCTGTTCGGCAAAGTTGGGCGGCAAGGCGATGACACCGACTGGAGTCTGTCGCTGCTGCATGGGCGCAGCCGCCTGATCGGCAATGGCCTGCTGCCTGACACGCGCTACACCGATGAAGGGCCAGAGCCCGGGCTGTACCGCGCCGACCGCCGCGCGGTGTATACCTCGCCGGACCTCACCCGCAATCGCACCACGCTGCTGACCGCGCAACTGGATCATCGCTTCGATGCCGACACCGCGCTGCACGCGCTGGCGTACTCGCGGGTGGGGCGGCGCGACACCGTCAACGGCGACATCGGCGAGGACTACGAAGCGTTCGTCGAGGAGTGCGCCTCCGGCTACGCCGCCGACGGCAGCGCGCTGGATGCCGAGTGCGAGGTGGCGCGCGCCGATGCCGCTGCGCTGCACACTGGCGCGCTCAATACCACCCAGATGCGTCAGCAAGCGCAGGGGCTTGCGCTCAACCTGAGCAAGCAGTGGGGCGCGCATGCGCTCAGTGCCGGTGTCACCTTCGACCGCGGGCATGTGCGTTACCGCCAATTCGCCCGCGATGGCTGGGTGCAGCCGGACCGCTCGGTGGTGGCAGACCCCGATGCCGAGCGTGCGTTCTTTTCCGGCGTGCGCGGCAGCACCAAGACGCTGGGGGCCTTTGTCGCAGATACCTGGGAGCTGGACGCAGCCACCCATCTCACTGCCGCCGTGCGCTGGAACCGGGTGGTGGTGGACAACATCCTCTCCACCGCCGAAGACGGCGACCGCCCGCGCGAGCGCTTCGTCTACGCCAAGGCCAACCCCTCGCTGGGGCTCACCCATCGGCTGGAGTCCGGCCTCACCGTGTACGGCTCGGTGGCGCAGAACACGCGCGCGCCCACGGCCATCGAGCTGGGCTGCGCCGATCCCACCCAGCCGTGCCGGCTGCCGACCGGCCTGCAGGCCGACCCGCGGCTGGAGCAGATCGTCTCGCGTACCTACGAGCTGGGCGCACGTTGGTCGCCATGGGCCGACAGCAACGCGACGGTGTTGGTGTACCGCGCCGACAATCGCGACGACATCTTGTTCCTGCGTGCGCCCGATACGCAGCTGGGTTATTTCGACAACGTGGGCCGTACCCGCTACCAGGGCATCGACGCGGCGCTGCACCTGCGCAGCGGCGACTGGCAGTGGTCTGCGGGGTACAGCTATCTGGATGCGACCTACCGCAGCAGCGGCGAACTGCTGTCCGGCGAACGCGTGATCGCCCTGCGGCCGGGCCTGCGAATCGCAGCATTACCGCGGCATAACCTCAAGCTTGGCGTGGAATGGCAGCGCGATGCGCTGACGTTGGGCATGGGCCTGCGCGCGGTCTCCGGGCGGGTCGCCAGCGGCAACGAAGACGGTCAGGTCGACAACGTCGAAGAAGGCGAAGCCGCGCCCGAGCGCATCGACATCGGCACTGCCGGCTATGCGCTGGTGGATCTGCAGGCGCGCTGGGCCATCACTGCGCGCGTGTCGCTGTTCGCACGCATCGACAATGTGTTCGACCGCCAGTACGCCACCTATGCCGCCGTGGCCGAAGACGTGTTCCCCGACGGCGAACTCGCCCGCCCGCAGCAATCGCCGGTGGAAACCGGACCAGCCCGTTTCCTGGCGCCGGGAGTGCCCCGGCAGTATCTGATTGGCGTGCGGTGGGCGCTTTGATTATGGGAATGGGGAGTAGGGAATCGAGAATGGGTAAGAGCAAGTGGGCTTAGCTCTACGATTCCCGATTCCCGATTCCCGATTCACCCGGTATCCAGACCGTGCTTGCGCAACTTGCGATACAGCGTATTGCGGCTGATTCCCAGCGCATCGGCGGTGCGGCTGACATTCCAGCGGTGGCGTTCGAGTTGTTGCTGCAGCACCATGCGTTCGGCTTGATCCAGTGCGGCGCGGCCGGGCATGTCGTCGGCGGCCACCGCGCGGCCATCGACCAGGCACGGCGCGCTGCCGGCATCGACGATTTCCTGCGGCAGGTTGGGCAGGCGGATCACGTCATCGCTGCACAGCACCGCGGCGGTGCGCAGCACGTTACGCAGCTGACGCAGATTGCCGGGCCAGGCGTAGCTGAGCAGCTTGTGCATCGCCTCTTCGCTGATGCGCACGCTGCGTTCGGTACTTTCTTCGCGCAGCAGCGTGCGGATCAGCTCGGCCTTGTCGCTACGTTCGCGCAGCGGCGGCAGGTGCAGCACCACGCCGTTGAGGCGGTAATACAGATCCTCGCGAAACTCGCCTGCAGCCACGCGTTGCGCCAGATCGCGGTGGCTGGCACTGATGACATGCAGCTCCAGCGGCACCGCCCGCTCGCTGCCGAGCGGTGTGACCGATTGTTCTTCCAGCACGCGCAGCAGGCGGCTCTGCAACGGCAACGGCATGTCACCGATTTCGTCCAGGAACAGCGTGCCGCCACTGGCCTGCAGCAATTTGCCGTGGCGCCCTTCGCGCGCGGCATCGGTGAAGGCGCCGCGCGCGTAACCGAACAATTCGCTTTCGATCAGCGCCTCGGGAATCGCCGCGCAATTGATCGCGACAAACGCGCCGCTGGCCCAGGGTGAGCCGCGATGCACCGCCTTGGCGAATTCTTCCTTGCCGGTGCCGGTGTCGCCGCGCAGCAGGATCGATACGCGGTGCGCGGCCAGTTTCAGTGCATTGGCCAGGTTGTGGCGCATGCGCGAATCCGAGCCGACATGTTCGCCCGGCTGCAGTTCGCCCTCCGGTGCCACCTGTCCGGCCCCGCCGATGGACGCCGGTGCAGCCCGCACGCGTGGCGGCCGCACCAGCGCATAGAAACGCCGCCCGTGGCACGCGCAGCGAATCGACCACAGCGTGCCTGCGTCGCTGCCGGCGCGGTGTTCCAGGGTGTCGAAATCCAGCTGCATCACCTGCGAGATGTCGCGGCCCACCAGCTGGCTGCGGTCCAGCTTGCCCAGTTGTTCCAGCACCGCTTCGTTGACCGCCAGCACACGGCCATCGGCACCGATGGCGATCAGCGCTTCATGCAACAGCCCGGCAAATTCCGGGCGGCTGTGAAAGCGCAGGATGAAGGCGTGGCCGAACTGGTTGAGGAAATGCGAACGCGAGATCTGCGCGGCCGACATGCTGACCAGGGCCATGGTATGCCGCTGGATCTGCTTGCTGTCCTGTGCGTTGGGAGTAGAGGCGTCCAGTACCGCCAGCAGGTCGCCATGCGGGTCCAGGATCGGCGCGCCGCTGCACGACAATGGCAGGTGCCGGGCCAGGTAATGCTCGCCGCGGTGCACGCTCACCGCAGTGCGTTCGGCCGCACAGGTGCCCAGGCCGTTGGTGCCTTGATGGCACTCGGCCCAGCTGGCGCCGCAGAACAGGCCGGCCTGGCGGAATTCGCGCAGCAGCGTGGAGTCGTGAACGCTGTGCAGCACGGTGGCCTCGGCATCGCCGAAGATCACCGCGTAGCCGCTGCCGGCAATCTGCTCGTACAGGTTTTCCATCTCCACCCTGGCGATGCGCAGCACCTCGCCCAGGCGCTGCTGGCGCTCGCGCACATGCAGCGCGTCGTGCACCAGCGGCTCGGGAGTCGCTTCGGGCAGCAGCGCGTAATCGTCCAGGCAGCGCCGCCACGAGCGCGACAGTGGCGCCGCCAGTGGCGCGATGTCGCGCAGCCGTCGGATCTGCCGGAGGGCATCCGGTTCGATCTCCGGCAGGCTGATGGAAGCGGCAGCGACAACGCTTGGCTCTGACATGGGCCAGCGTTCCTCAGTGGGCGCGAGACGCCAGTAGAGACACAAACCGGGCCTTCGCTCAAACTGCATTGCAGCAAACGGTATGGCGACGCGGACGCCAACTGTCGACAAAGCCCCTCTGCCCGCGGGGCGGGAAGACGCGGCTGGCACGCCGTGGGCGCGTGTGCCTTGGGAGCGCCCGCGGCGCAAGCGCGGGCCGGGGCGCGGAAGGGTAAAGGTACGGGGGCTAGGTGAAGGTGCGGGGGCTAGGTGAAGGTGCGGGGCGAAAAATTGATGTCGTTCAATTTGCACGAGGCTTTGCACGTACCCTCATCCGCCCCTTCGGGGCACCTTCTCCCGACGGGAGAAGGGAGGTTGCCCGGCTCGCCGATCGCACGCTTGCCGTTCTTCTGCGCCCAGTAGGTCCTGCTTAAGCCCCTCTCCTGCGGGAGAGGGGTTGGGGTGAGGGTACGGGGCGAAGCCTCGTCGCCGTTTAACCTGCACAAGGCTCCACTCGTACCCTCATCCGCCCCTACAGGGCACCTTCTCCCCCACGCAGGAGGCCATGTCCCGCTGGGAGAAGGGCAAGGCGCGCGTTACAGCGCGTAGCCGAACTGCTGCTTGAACTGATCGTTGAACTCGGCGAAGTCGAAGCGCTGGTTCTGCGTGCCCGGGTGCTCCACCTTCAGCGCGCCCATCAGGTTGCCCATGCGGCCGATGGTCAGCCAGTCGTAGTTGTGCTGGATGCCGTAGATCAGCCCGGCGCGGAACGCATCGCCGCAGCCGGTGGGGTCGACCACGCGCCGCTCGTGCGCCGGCGGGATGTCGTAGGTCTTCTCCGGCGTATGCACCAGCGCGCCCTTGGGGCCCTGCGTGGTGATGTAGGCCTGCACGCGCGAGACGATGTCCTTCTCGTTCCAGCCGGTGCGCTCCTGCAGCAGGTTGGACTCGTAGTCGTTGACCACCACGTAGTCGGCCTGCTCGATGAACTGGCGCAGCTCCGGGCCGTTGAACAGCGGCATCGCCTGCCCGGGGTCGAAGATGAAGGGGATGCCGCCGGCAGCGAACTCTTCCGCGTTCTGGATCATGCCTTCGCGCCCATCCGGGCCGACCAGGCCCAGGGTCACGCCCGGTACGTCCTTCACGTGGTTCTCGTAGCTGCGCATCATCGCGCCCGGATGGAAGGCGGTGATCTGGTTGTTGTCGTGGTCGGTGGTGATGAAGGCCTGCGGGGTGAACAGGTCCTCGATGATCTTCACCCGCGACAGGTCGATCCCCAGCGTCTCGAAGTGTTCGCGGTACGGGCCGAAGTCCTGGCCCACCGTGCCCATCGGGATCGGCGCGCCGCCCAGCAGGTGCAGGTTGTAGGCGATGTTGCCGGCGCAGCCGCCGAACTCGCGACGCATGCGCGGAACCAGGAACGACACATTCAGGATGTGCACCTTGTCCGGCAGGATGTGGTTCTTGAACTGGTCCGGAAACACCATGATGGTGTCGTAGGCGAGGGAACCACAGATCAGTGCGGACATCGAATCAGGCCTTTGCGTAGGGAAATACCCGCCAGTTGCCGGGCACGGCAGCGGGACGGCGCGCGCGCCGCGGCGCAAAGGGTAACGGCTGCGACCGATCAGGGCCACAACCGCATGCCATGGCCGGCGTGACCGCCACATGAAAACGCAGGCGCCATCGCCGATTTTTCCTTGCTCACCCCGGGGGGGATTGCTAGGCTAGCCGACTTCGTTTTCTGCCCAAAATTTCGCCACTCTGGCGGCAGGGCGCGCGACTTACCCAGGAACAACTCCCTCGATGTTCAAGAAACTGCGCGGCATGTTCTCCAACGACCTGTCCATCGATCTGGGCACGGCCAATACGCTGATCTACGTGCGCGGGCAGGGCATCGTGCTGAACGAGCCATCGGTGGTGGCGGTGCGTCAGGACCGTGCGATCGGCGGCACGCGCTCGGTGGCGGCCGTCGGCGCGGAGGCCAAGCAGATGCTCGGCCGTACCCCCGGTCACATCACCACCATCCGCCCGATGAAGGACGGCGTGATCGCCGACTTCACCTATACCGAGGCGATGCTGAAGCACTTCATCAAGAAGGTGCACAAGTCGCGCTTCCTGCGCCCCAGCCCGCGCGTGCTGGTGTGCGTGCCGGCCGGTTCCACCCAGGTGGAGCGCCGCGCGATCAAGGAATCGGCGGAAGAGGCCGGTGCGCGCGATGTGTACCTGATCGAGGAACCGATGGCCGCCGCGATCGGTGCCGGCATGCCGGTGACCGAGGCGCGTGGCTCGATGGTCATCGACATCGGCGGCGGCACCACCGAAGTGGCGGTGATCTCGCTCAACGGCATCGTCTACTCGCAGTCGGTGCGCGTGGGCGGCGACCGCTTCGACGAGTCGATCACCAACTACGTGCGCCGCAACCACGGCATGCTGATCGGTGAAGCCACCGCCGAGCGCATCAAGCTGCAGATCGGCTGCGCCTACCCGCAGGACGAGGTGCAGGAGATGGAAATCTCCGGCCGTAACCTTGCAGAGGGCGTGCCGAAGATGATCAAGATCAACTCCAACGAAGTGCTCGAAGCGCTGCACGAGCCGCTGTCGGGTATTGTCTCCGCGGTCAAGCTGGCGCTGGAGCAGACCCCGCCGGAACTGTGTGCCGACGTGGCCGAGCGCGGCATCGTGCTCACCGGTGGCGGCGCGCTGCTGCGCGACCTGGACCGCCTGATCTCCGAGGAAACCGGCCTGCACGTGCAGGTGGCCGACGACCCGCTCACCTGCGTGGCCCGCGGCGGTGGCCGTGCACTGGAGCTGGTGGACATGCATGGCAATGAGTTCTTCGCGCCGGAGTAATGGAGCTGGGAATGGGGAATCGGGAGTGGGGAATCGTAAAAGCGTTTCCTGCCTGCGGCCCTGAGCGCTTGCGACGCATTCCCGCCAAAGCGAGTTTTCGCCTCAGCCGTCAGGTGGGCAGCCAACTGCTCACCCATTCCCCATTCCCGACTCCCCAATCCCGGCCCTGACAGTGCCCTCCTACGCCGGTCCTCCCGTCGCCTCCCGTCCGGGCGAAGCCACCTCCACGCTGCGGCTGCTGGTCTACCTGGTGCTGGCGGTGGTGCTGATCGCGCTCGATAGCCGCGGCGGCTGGTTGAGCCAGGTGCGGCTGCAGGCCAATTTGCTGATCCAGCCGATCTGGGCGGTGGCCGGGCTGCCGGGGCGGATCGGCTCGCAGGTGCGCGACAACGCCGCCACCCATGCGCAACTGGTGGAAGAAACCCGCGACCTGCGTAATCAGCTGCTGGTCGCCAATGCGCGGCTGACCCGGCTGCAGACCGCCGCGCTGGACAACGCGCAGTTGCGCGAGCTGCTCAACGTGGCCGAGCGCCGTGGCCTGGACGTGCAGCTCGCGCCGATCCTGGACATCGACCTGGACCCCACCCGCCAGCGCCTGCTGCTGGATGCCGGCAGCCGCGACGGCGTGCTGCTGGGCCAGGCGGTGATCGATGCCGGCGGGTTGATGGGGCAGGTGATCGAAGTGACCCCGCTGCATTCGACCGTGCTGCTGCTGACCGACCCCGATCATGCGGTGCCGGTCAGCGTGGCCCGCAACGGCGTGCGCCTGATCGTCTACGGCCGCGGCGACCGCCTGGAATTGCGCGACATCCCGCTCAGTGCCGGCGTGCAGGTGGGCGACGAGATCGTCACCTCCGGCCTGGGCGGCCGCTTCCCGGCCGGCTTCCCGGTCGGCAAGGTCTCCGAACTGCACCCCGACGACACCCACGCCTTCCTGGTCGGCGAACTGACCCCGGCCGCCAAGCTCGACCGCGGTCGCGACGTGTTGCTGCTGCGGGCGGGCAAGCCGTTGCGGGTGGGGATGGGGCCGGGACCGGGGACCGGGGACCCGGGACCCGGTAACAGCGACGGCAACGGTGGTCATCAAGGCGGCGGGCCTGTCGCGAGCGGCGAGCGTGCGGATGCCGCGATCGCTGCACCGACATCCCCCGCTTCTGCCCGGGTCTCCGGTCCCGGGTCCCCGGTCCCGGCCACAGACACCTCCGCGCAGGACAGCCGACGAACCGACGCCGCTCCGGCAGCGACGTCCGCCGCTTCTCCCCGGGTCCCCGGTCCCGGGTCCCTGGTCCCGGCCACAGACACCTCCGCGCAGGACAGCCGACGAACCGACGCCGCTCCGGCAGCGACGTCCGCCGCTTCTCCCCGGGTCCCCGGTCCCGGGTCCCCGGTCCCGGCTTCACCGGAGACGGACCAATGACCCGCATGCGCAACACCTGGATCCTGCCGGCCAGCATCGTCATCGCGCTGGTCCTGGGCCTGCTGCCGTTGCCGGCGATGGTGCAGCCGCTGCGGCCCTATTGGGTGGCGCTGGTGCTGGCCTACTGGGTGATCGAGGAACCGGACCGGGTGGGGCTGGGCATCGCCTTCGTGGCCGGGGTATTGGCCGACCTGCTGTATGGCGGGTTGCTTGGCGAGCAGGCGCTGCGGCTGGTGATCATGACCTTCATCCTGCAGCGCTTCCGCGCGCGGATGCGCTTCTTCCCGGTGTCGCAGCAGGCGCTGGCGATCGGTGGGCTGCTGCTCAACGACCGCATCGTCTCCTCGGCGGTGCATCTGGCGGTCGGCGAGCCGACCCTGCCGTGGAGTTACTGGTGGGCGCCGCTGCTGGGCATGGCGCTGTGGCCGCCGCTGTTCGTGTTGCTGGACGCGGTGCGGCTGGGCAAGCGGAGCAAGAAGTAGCCCATGCACGGCCGTCGCCAGCCCAAGAACCCGCACGCCGAGGCCGAGCAGTTCCGCCGCCGCGCGGTGCTGGGTTTTGCACTGGTGGTGCTCTGCCTGGTCGGGCTGGGCGGCTGGTACTTCAAGCTGCAGGTGCTCGACCACGAGGTCTATGCCACGCGCTCGGAGGCCAACCGCATCAAGCCCAAGCCGGTGGTGCCCGGGCGCGGCATGATCTACGACCGCACCGGCCGCCTGCTGGCCGAGAACGTGCCGGCGTTCCGCCTGGACGTGACCCCGGACAAGGTCGCCGACATGGACGCCATGCTGGCCGCACTGGGCAAGGTGATCCCGATCGCGCCGGAAGACCTGGAGCGCTTCAATCGCGAGCGCCGCGCGCGCCGCAGCTTCCTGCCGGTGACGCTCAAGCTGCGCATGAGCGATGAGGAAATGGCGCGCTTTGCAGTGGAGCGCTGGCGCTTTCCCGGCGTGGAGCTGGAGCCGTACCTGACCCGCCGCTATCCGTTCGGGCCGCTGTTTGCGCACATCATCGGCTACGTCGGTCGCATCGACGAAAAAGACCTGGCGGTGCTGGGCGAGGGCAATGCCGCGTTGACCCACATGGGCAAGTCCGGGCTGGAGCGTTACT
This sequence comes from Xanthomonas campestris pv. badrii, assembly GCF_012848175.1. NCBI lineage: Bacteria > Pseudomonadati > Pseudomonadota > Gammaproteobacteria > Lysobacterales > Lysobacteraceae > Xanthomonas > Xanthomonas campestris. The sequence goes on from NZ_CP051651.1 coordinate 385,052, forward strand.
ACGAGCAGGACCTGCGTGGCCAGGTCGGCTACGAGCAGGTCGAGACCAACGTGCAGGGGCGGGCGATCCGCACCGTGGGGCGGGTGGCGCCGCAATCCGGCGCGGATCTGCGGCTGTCGGTAGACGCCGACCTGCAGCGTGCGATGGTGGCCGCGTTCGGCGAGCACGAAGGTGCGGCGATTGCGATGGACCCGCGGACCGGGGAGATCCTGGGCATGGTCAGCCTGCCCAGCTACGACCCCAACCTGTTCGTCAACGGCATCTCGCATACCGACTTCAAGATGCTCAACGATAACCCGTCGCGGCCGCAGTTCAACCGGCTGGTGCTCGGGGGCGTGGCGCCCGGCTCCACGCTCAAGCCGCTGATTGCGCTGGCCGGCCTGGACAGCGGGCTGCGCCGGCCGGAAGACCGGGTGCTGTCCACCGGCATGTTCTACCTACCCGGCGTCAGCCGCGGCTGGGGCGACTCGCACCGCGGCGGCCACGGCTGGACCGACCTGCGCAAATCCATCGCCCAGTCGGTCAATACCTATTACTACCGCCTGGCGGTGGACATGGGCATCGAGCGCTTCGACCGCTACATGTCCGACTACGGCTTCGGCCAGCCCACCGGGGTGGACCTGCTGGGCGAAATCGGCGGCATCCTGCCGTCGCCGGCCTACAAGTACAAGACCCGCAAGGAGCGCTGGTATCCCGGCGACACCGTCAACATCGCCATCGGCCAGGGCGACTGGAAGGTCACCCCGCTGCAGCTGGTGCGCGGGGTCTCGGCCATCGCCAGCGGGCTGCTGCTGCGCCCGCACCTGGTGCTGGAGCAGCGCACCGGCTTCGACCACCCCTGGCAGCCGATGATCCAGCCGCCGGGCAAGCCGGTCAGCCCGAGCCCGGCGCACCTGCAGGTGGTGCGCGAGGGCATGATGGACACCATGCGCCCGGGCGGCACCGGGTATGCGATCACGCCCGGCGCGCCGTACCAGATGGCCGGCAAGACCGGCACCGCGCAGGTGGTCAGCCGCAAGGGCGTGGCTGCGGTGGACCCGCGCAGCCTGCCGATGCATCTGCGCCACCGTGGCCTGTTCGTCGGCTTCGCGCCGGCCGACAACCCGGTCATCGCGGTGGCGGTGGCGGTGGAGGGCGGCGGCTTCGGCACCAGCTCGGCGGCGCCGATCGCGCGCAAGATCTTCGACGCCTGGCTGCTCGGCAAGATGCCTGCGGGCCTGCTGCCGCTGGACAGCGAGCTGGGCATGACTGCGGTGGGCATCAACCAGTTCGAAGCCGGCGCCACCGATGCGCGCCAGGCAGGCGATACGGCCGCCGCCACGCTGGAAGACCTGCCGGTGGTGATCGGGCAGAGCGCCGTGGCCCTGGATGCCAGCACGCCCGCGCAGCCGGTGGTGCCGGACGTGCCGGATGCGGTGCAGGAGACCGACCATTGAGCGACATCCTGCGCTGGCTGGTGGACATGGCCGCGCGCTTCACGCGCAGCCTGGACTGGGTGCTGTGCCTGGCGCTGGGCACGTTGATGGTGATCGGCCTGTCGGTGCTCAAGAGCGCCGGCGGTGCTGCCGAGGGCGATCATCTGGTGATGGCGCAGGGGGTGCGCTTCGTCATCGGCGCGGGCGCGATGTGGTGCATCTCGCGCATGTCGGTGCTGCGCCTGCGTGCGTGGACACCGTGGATCTATGGCCTGTCGATGGTGCCGCTGCTGGCGGTGTTCGTGCTGGGCACCGGCAAGTACGGCCGCCAGTGGCTGGACCTGAAAGTGTTCTACCTGCAGCCGGCCGAGCTGCTCAAGATCAGCCTGCCGATGATGGCGGCCTGGTATCTGCACCGCATGCCGCTGCCGCCGCGCATCGCCACCGTGTTGGTCGCCTGCATGATCATCGGCGTGCCCACCGCGCTGATCATGCTGCAGCCGGACTTCGGCACCGGCGTGCTGATCGCCGCCAGCGGCGTGTTCGTGCTGCTGCTGGCCGGGTTGCCGTGGTGGTGGGTGGCGGTGGGCATCGGCGGGGTCTCGGCGGCCGCGCCGGTGGCCTGGTTCTGGCTGCTGCGCCCGTACCAGAAGGACCGCATCATGATGTTCCTCAACCCGGAAAACGACGCGCTCGGTGCCGGCTGGAACATCATCCAGTCCAAGATCGCCATTGGCTCCGGCGGGCTGGATGGCAAGGGGTGGGGGCTGGGCTCGCAATCGCACCTGAACTTCATCCCCGAGCAGACCACCGACTTCGCGTTCTCCGTGCTCAGCGAGGAATTCGGCTGGATCGGCGTGGCCACCGTACTCACCCTGTATCTCATCGTCATCGGCCGCTGCCTGTGGATCGCCTCGCAGGCACGCGACACCTATTCGCGCCTGGTCGCCGGTGCCACCGGCCTGGCGTTCTTCGTCTATGTGCTGGTCAACGGCGGCATGATCTCCGGCCTGTTGCCGGTGGTGGGCGTGCCGATGCCGCTGATGAGTTACGGCGGCACCTCGGCGGTGTCGTTGCTGGCCGGGCTGGGGCTGGTGATGGCGGTGAAGTCGCACCGCCCGGTGCATGGGTATTGAGGCGAGGGTGTTGCGTTGCTGCGTCGACGCCTTGCGCCCGCACGCAAGGTTGCAGCATCCATCGATGCGACATGAGTGTGTCAAGCGCTGACACACTTTCAATCGCGCTGCGCTTTTGCGCAGTGCATTGCAACGACGATACATCGGCGTAGGCCTGCTTCGTTCGTGCGGCGCCGGGTTTCGCGCGCCCTCTGCATGCCCGGGCAGTGCTCCGTAGAGTCCGCCGCGTCGCTGCAGCGTTGGCCGCCACGTCGCCTCGCCTGCACAGGCGCGTGCCATTCCTCATTCGGGTGATCTCTTGATGAAATTGCTAAGCGCCGCCATCGGCGGTGTCTGTCTTTCGCTCTGCGCGCAAGCCGGCGCCGTGACCTTTGCGACCGGCGATACGCGCACTGTTGCGCAACCGTCGATTCCCGCCAGTTGCCAGCCGTCCTTGAAGGCCAGCCAGACACCCACCGGGCGGCAATTCGACGCCGCACTGGAAAGCGCGCCCCCCGATACCAAGGCCATCCAGGCCGCGCTCAACGCCTGCAAGAACGGAAGCGTGCTGTTGACCAGCGGCAGCGGCAATGCGTTCCTGACCGGCCCGCTGACGATTCCCGCCGGCGTCACCCTGGTCATCGACCAGGGCGTCACCGTGTACGGCTCGCGCAACCCGGCCGACTACGGCAGCGGCTGCGGCACCGCCGGCTCCAAGAGCGGTGGCTGCCTGCCATTGATCAGCGTCAAGGGCGCCAATTCCGGTGTCATGGGCATCCGCACCGGCGGGCGCCAGGGCACCATCGATGGGCGTGGCGATCAAGTCATGCTCGGCAAGAGCACCACCTGGTGGGAGTTCGGCGAAAACGCCAAGGCGGCTGGCCAAGTGCAGAACAGTCCCGATCTGATCAAGGTGCAGAATTCCAGCCAGTTCACGCTCTACGACATCAACCTGATCAATGCGGCGTACTTCCATTTCTTCTCGCATATCGTCAACGGGCTCACCATCTGGGGCGTGCGGGTGAAATCGCCGGCCAGCAGCCCCAACACCGACGGCCTGGATCTGGACAGCGTGGTCAACGCCACCATCCACGACAGCGATGTGATGGGCGGCGACGACTGCGTGGCGATCAAGACCATCGCCTCCAAGTCGGCCAATATCACCGTGCGCGACAGCCGCTGCCATGGCACGCATGGCCTTTCGATCGGTAGCGAAATGATGTACGGCGTCAGCAACGTGCTGATGGACAACAACGCCCTGGTCTCCACCGACGATGCCGGCAACCGCAGCACCGACAACAATGGCCTGCGCATCAAGACCAGCATCGTCAAGGGCGGGCCGGTGAGCCAGGTGACCTATCGCAACACCTGCCTGTACGGGGTGACCAGCCCGGTGGTGATCAACCCGTTCTATGCCGGCGGCAGCAGCGGCACCAAGCCGACCTTCAGCGCCATCGTCGTGGATGGATTGCGCAGCGCCAACGACGCCGGCGGCAAGGGGTGGATCCTGCGCGGCTACGACGCGCAGACGCCGCTGGATCTGGTGCTGGCCAACGTGGCCGTCGGCAGCGCGTCGGTCAAAGTGACCGCGAGCGATGCGCGGATCGGGCTCAGCAACAGCGCGCTGACACCCACCGGCACCGGAGTCACCACCGGCCCGGTGCAGGTTGGCGGCGCGATCCCCACCTGCTCGGGGGCTCCCCGCTTTCCTGCACTGTGAGACACCCGGCGCGGCCCTCCAACGGACGCGCCGGACCGGTGGCTACCGCGCAGCGCCGCACCCGCCAAGGCGGCGCAGTAGCGAACGCGTCGTCCGCCAATCCACGCCGCATGCGCACCTGCTACTCAGTTGGATGACTGGCGTGCGCGTGGCGAGCCGTCGCTCCATGACCTGGACAAGTGCAGGCGAGAACCACGCTGAAGAGTTGCCGTTCCAGGGGTCTACCCATCAGCCAGCCAAAGCCAAACCGCACGGCTCGGCATCGGCCTGCCAAACCATACGACTCGGTCTTGGCCTTGGCCCCGCAGCAGCCCGCCAAGTCTGCCTCCGGGTCGCAGCCTCAACCGTAAACATAAAACACCGTTCTATTCCCGACTCATCTGCTCCCCATTTCCGATTCCCGAATCCCGAATCCCGAATCCCGAATTTGCTGCAACACCCCTTGACTTGATCCAAAGTCTTTGCGTTTCATGGCCTTATTGCCAGAAGTTCATCTGATGTCTGTTACCCTCGGCCGATGATTCGACGCACCCTGACCTGCCTGCTCACCCTCGGCCTTGTCGCCTGCGCGACCCAGCCCAGCCCTCCGTCCCCGCCGCCGGCGGCCAGTGCGCCCCCGGCCAAGCCGCCCGGTCCCCCTGTAGCGTCCGCAACGCCCGCCAGTGCTGCTGCCGAGGCGCCCGCCTTGCCGCCCGTGGACCTGACCCCGGTACCGTTCGAGATCGCCCGCGCCAACTTCGTGCGTGACACCGCCGGCAAATACGGCATCGATGCAGCGCAGATCGAGGCGACCCTGGCGCAGGCACAGTTCAAGGACGCCATCGTCACCGCGATGTCGCGCCCGGCCGAACGGGTCAAGCCGTGGAACGACTACCGGCCGATATTCATCACCCAGGCGCGCATCGACGGCGGCCGCAAGTTCCTCGCCGAACACCGCGCCGAGCTGAGCAAGGTCGAAGCTGCCACCGGTGTGCCGGCGCAGGTGATCGTGGCCATCATCGGGGTGGAAACCAGCTACGGCACCAACGCCGGCAAATACCGTGTGCTGGATGCGCTATACACGCTGGCGTTCCGTTATCCACGCAGCGGCGACCCGGCCAAGCTCGAGCGCGAAGTGCGCCGTGAACTGTTTTTCCGCGATGAACTCGGTCAATTGTTCGCGCTCGGCAAGGAAGAGCAACTCGACGTCACCGCGCTGATCGGCAGCTACGCCGGTGCGATGGGCATGGGCCAGTTCATGCCATCGAGCTACCGCCAGTTCGGTGTCGATGGCGATGCCGACGGCAAGCGCAATCTGTTCACCGACTACAACGACGTGTTCGCCTCGATCGCCAATTACTTCGTCAAGAAGGGCGGCTGGGTGCGCGGCGGGCAGGTCGCCGTGCCGGCCACGCTGGCCGCCGGCCACGAAGAATTCAACCCCACCGACTGGTCGCCGGTGTACACGCTGGCCGACCTGTCGGCGCGCGGATATCACCCGGGCGCGCCGGTGGTGGCCGGCAGCACCGCCACCCCGATCAGCCTGGACGATGCCAACGGCAAGCAGTACTGGCTGGGCTTCCAGAACTTCTACGCAATCACCCGCTACAACATTTCCAAGATGTATGCGATGGCCGTGTTCCAGCTGTCCGAGGCCATCGCCGGCAAGGAGTTACCACCGGCATGAACAGCATTGCAGGCCACAAGTGGCTGATTCCGATGGCACTGATGCTGGGCCTGGCGGCCTGCAGCAGCGCACCGAAGAAAGGGGCCGGCAGCACCGGTAGCGGCGCGATCAAGGGGGTGAAGGTCGATGGCAAGGGACCGGCGTATGTCGCCACCGGATGCCCCTCCACCTCGCCGTATGCGGCGGCCAAGGAAGACCCGTCCACGCGCGGCGATTACACCGCCGGCGGCCTGTACAAACCCGGCGTCAAGGACAGCACGCCGGACCACGTGCCCAACGTGGCCTGCATCCCCGAACCGCTGGTCACCAACGAGCCGCGCTCTGCGGTGGGCAATCGCTCGCCGTATGAGGTGCTGGGCAAGCGCTACGTGGTGATGGACAGCCCCGGCGACTATGTCGAACGCGGCACTGCCTCGTATTACGGCAGCAAGTTCCACGGCCGGCTCACCTCCAACAAGGAGGTCTACGACATGTACGCCTTCACCGCCGCGCACAAGACCCTGCCGCTGCCAAGTTTCGCGCTGGTCACCAATACCGACACCGGCGATTCGGTGGTGGTGCGGGTCAACGACCGCGGCCCGTTCCACGACGGACGCGTGATCGATCTGAGCTACGCCGCGGCGGTCAAGCTGGGGATCACCGCCAAGGGCACCGGCAATGTGGAGGTGCGCGGGCTGACCGAAGCCGATAACGGCAACCTGCTGGCCAAGCGTCGCAGCGGCCAGCCGGCCTCCACGGCCGTTGCCACGGCGCGGCCTGCTGCGGGCAGTAGCCAGATCGATGGTCTGGTGCAGCGCCTGCCCACCCGCACCGTGCCGCCACGTGCGGCGGGCGCGGGTACGGTGGTTGCCGCGCCTGCCGCCACCTCGAATGGCGCTGCGGTCATCCCGGCCGGCGAACGGTGGCGCTATCGCGTGGCCGATTCGCGCCAGCCCGGTAATGCCGACAATTTCGATGCCTGGATGAAGGCGCAGGGCGTGCGTGTGGCCACTGGCAAGCCAGCCGCCGCCGCGCCGCGTCCGGCTGCTGTTGCACCAGTCGCCGCTGCGGTGGTCAAGGCGCCGGAGCGCGCGCCTGCGCGCCCGGTCAAGGTCGATCCGGTTCCGGCCAGGGCGCCCAGCGCCGCCGAATCCGCGCTGGGCGACATCCTGTTGCAGGTTGCCAGTTTCGCCAGCCGCGAAAATGCCAATCGCGCGCTGTCGCAGCTGGCATCGGCCGGCATTGCCGGAGCCAGCGTCAGCGATATCGTCAGCGGCGGGCGTACCCTGTGGCGCTTGCGCGTCAATGCACGCGATCACGCCAACGCGTCCGAAATCGCGCAGCGCATTGCCGGTCTGGGCTTCGGGCGCCCGCAAATCGTCGCCAACTGAGCGCCCCGGCCGTGCCTGCCAGATCAGTGGCGGGCACGGTTGCAACCAGCCGCCGCAACCACACCCTTCTGCCACCGCCCGCGGTTGTTTGCTCCGTACGCCCTGTCGGATCGCCGCCCAAGCCGGCATGGCGCCACCCGCCGTGATCGCTGAACTGCGCGGGCGCCTGCGTGGCCTGATGCGTCGCCCTCATTGCTGCAGCGCTTTACAATTTCGCATTACCCAGCCTTCGGGCCCGTCAGGAGTCGTTCTTCAATGAAATTCCGCTTCGCCGCCGCTGCCGTGGCCACGTTTGCCTTCGGCCTGGTTTGCGCCCAGACGCCCGCGCCGCAGCCGACCCCCGCTGCGGCCGCCGCGCCTGCTGCCCCGGCTGCATTGCCGGTTCCGCCCGCGCCCGCGCCGGCCGTCTCCAAGTCCTGGATCCTGATGGACTACGCCACCGGACAGGTGCTGGCCGGTGAAAACATCCACCAGCAACTGGCGCCGGCCTCGATCACCAAGGTGATGACCTCCTATGTGGTGGCCGCCGAGATCAAGAACGGCAAGGTCACCCGCGACGACCAGGTCATGATGAGCGAGCGCGCCTGGCGCGAAGGTGGCGCAGGCACCGATGGCAGCTATAGCGGTTTCCCGGTCAACCAGACCGCGCGTCTGGAAGACATGGAAAAGGGCATGGCGATCCAGTCCGGCAACGATGCGGCGATCGCACTGGCCGAGCATGTGGCCGGCAGCGAAGAAGCCTTCGCCTCGCTGATGAACAGCTACGCCGCCAAGATCGGCATGAAGAACTCGTACTTCGTCAACGCGCATGGTCTGAGCGCCGAAGGCCACCATTCCACTGCCTACGATCTGGCCCTGCTGGGCCGCGCGATGGTGCGCGATTACCCGGAAACCTACGCCTACAACAAGATCAAGGAATTCCAGGTCGGCAGCATCAAGCAGAACAACCGCAACCTGCTGCTGTGGCGCGACCCGGCCGTGGACGGCATCAAGACCGGCCACACCTCCGAAGCCGGCTACTGCCTGCTGAGCTCGGCCAAGCGTGGCGACCAGCGCCTGATCGCGGTGGTCATGGGCGACAGCTCCGAGCGCCAGCGTGCCGACGACAGCCTGGCGCTGCTCAACTGGGGCTTCCGCTTCTTCGAGACCCACAGCCTGTATGCACCGGGCAAGGTCGTGACCAAGCAGAAGGTCTGGAAGGGTGCGCAGGACGAAGTGCAGCTGGGCGTGGCCCAACCGCTGCTGGTCAGCCTGCAGCGCGGCCGCTACAACGACCTCAAGCCCAGCATGGACGTAGCCAAGAACCTGCAGGCGCCCATCAAGAAGGGCCAGCAGGTCGGCACCGTCAAGGTCAGCCTGGACGGCAAGCTCATCGCCCAGGCTCCGCTGGTCGCCATCAACGCAGTGGAAGAAGGCGGTTTCTTCAAGCGCCTCTGGGATGCGTTCTGGATGTGGTGGGAATCTGAGTGAAAAAAAGCCGGCGAAAGCCCAATGCCAGTCAGTTAAGCCCCGAGGGGAGCTGATCCAGTAAAAAGGGAACGTGTTCAACACGTTCCCTTTTTTGCTTGATGAGCCTGTTTGCGAGCGCTCTGCGCGAGACGTTACCGCGAGTCCCTGATCGACTCGACCAACTCAGCACATTGATAGAGCCGGCCTGGATCGAGCAGGCGCTGGCGACTAGCGGCAAGGCGTCGATCCGGCGGCGCAAGCTGCCGGCCGAACATGCCGTGTGGCTGGTGATCGGACTGGCGCTGTTTCGTGACCGACCACTGTGGCAGGTGGTGCAGCAGCTCGATCTGAGCCTGGACGCACAAGCGCTGCCCGCGCCGAGTGCCAGCGTGCAGGCCCGCCAGCGCCTGGGAGAAGAACCCCTGGCCGAACTGTTCGGTCTATTGACCCGGGCCTGGAGCCGCACACCGGTGGATACGCAGCGGCCACTGCGCGTGCTGGCGGTGGACGGCGTGGTCTGGGCAGCACCGGACACTGCGGAGAATCGAGCCGACCTCGGCAGCTGCAGCAACCAGCATGGTCCCTTGTCCTGGCCGCAGATTCGCGCCACCTGCCTGATGGATACCCACAGCCACGAGCTGCTCGACGCCAAGCTCGGCGGCATGGACTGCGGTGAACTGAGCCTGGCGGCGCAGCTGCAGGGCCAGGACCACTCGGTGACGCTATTTGACCGAGCGTACTTCTCGGCCGCGTTCCTGCTGGACTGGCAGGCTGCGGGCACGCAGCGTCACTGGCTGATGCGGGCCCGGGACAACCTGCGCCATGAGATCGTCGAACAACTCGCGCCCGGCGATGCACGCATCCGCATGCCGGTCTCGCCACAAGCGCGCAAGGCACGTCCGGAATTGCCCAGCCACTGGCAGGCGCGCCTGATCGAGGTCAGCGTAGGTGGGCGGCTACGGCGCTTCATCACCTCGTTGCCGTGTCCCCACACGCATCCAGCCCATGCCTTGGCCGAGCTCTATCGCCAGCGCTGGGAGATCGAGTTGGGATTCCGCGAGATCAAGCAGTCGCTGCAGGAGGGCGAACCGGTACTGCGCAGCAAGCAGCCCGCGCTGGTGCGCCAGGAACTGTGGGGCGTGCTGATCGCCTACACACTGCTGCGGCGCTGGATGCGAGAGATGGCCGCTCACGCCAAGGTGGAGCCCCAGCGCATCAGCTTCCACACAGCCAGCTATGCCATCGTCAACCTGCTGGCGGTCCCGAGCCTGGATTCGGCGGGCACCCTGCCCAGGCAACTGACGGCCTTGTTGGCACAGTCCAGGCACTTCGTGCTGCCACCACGCCGCACCGAACGAAGCTTCCCCAGAGTCGTCAAGAACCGCACTTCGAAGTTTCCTACGAAAAATGCCAATCAGCGTTAACTGACTGGCATTGGGCGAAAGCCGGCTTTTTTTGGAATCGAGAATGGGGAATCGGGAATCGGTGAGCCAGAGCACAGCCTTTGCTTTTGCGATTCCCCATTCCCTATTCTCGATTCCCAGCCCTTAGAGCATCCGACTGATCGTGAAACTTCCATACACCGGCGTCTCGCGCTGGGTCTCGAATTCGCGGGTGCGGTGGTAGCGGGCGAGGGCGAATTTCCAGCGGCCGTACATGATGGCCAGGCCGTAACCGACATCGCCCACAAACGGGCGCTTGTCCACGCTGTGGCTGTTGCGGAAGGTGTTGCCGTCCAGGGTGATGTCGCGGATCACCCAGCGTGCGTCGGTGGTCACGAACAGATGCCCCGACCAGCCGCTGGCGCGACCCAGGCGGCTGGGTGCGGTGTTCTCGCCGGCCGGGCGGGTGGGGGTGCTGCCGAAGTCATCGGGCAGTTTCCAGCCAAACCGTGCTTCGCCACCGGCGTTCAGGTGCGTGGCCATATTGCCCACCGCGCCGCCCCAGTGAGAGATGAAATCCCACCCGAAGCCATCGGCGTTGCCGCTGGCATCGGCCGGCCAGCGGCGCATGCGCTCGTGGACCAGGTTGATCAGTGGCTCGTTGTGCAACTGGTTGTCCCAGCCCTGGAATTTTTCGTCGCCCAGCACATCGTGGATTGCATCCTGGGCCTCCTGCGCGAAGGCCCAGGGGCCGACCACGCCGACCTGCAACTGGGTGGTTCGCAAGTGCGCATCGTTACGCGCGTTGTAGCCGAAACTGGCCAGCAAAATGCCTGCGTAGGGGCGATCGTCCGGGATCACGTCGCGACGGGTGAAATCGGTCGGGGTGTAGATCGCCTGTCCGATCGAGAACACCATGTTCTGCTGATCGAACTCGCCCGGATGCAGGCGTTCCAGATAGCTGTTCACCCAGCGCGCGGTGCGCGGCAGGCAGGGGTCATCGGTGTAGTCCACCAGATTGGGCGACACCAGGGTCAGCACCGCGCCGTTGGAATAGCCCTGGTCCTGGTCCTCCCCCCCGAACAGGTCGTTATCGACGCGGAAATTCACCGCCGGTGGCGTACGCCCCAGTCGGCTGGAGTCGCATTGATCCGCCGCCAGGGCGGGCATCGACAACCCGGTGAAAGAAAGCAGCAGGGCAGCAGACAACGCGCGCGGTCGGAGCATGGAGGGCCTGGGGGAGTAGAGGGACTAGGTTCAGCAAAGGTGCCTTCCACCACTGCTGCGCCGCGTGAAGTTCGTGCGGCAACGGCAAATTGTCTGTCGAGTTCGGTCGCAGGAATTGGCGCGCTGCTGCATAGGTGTGTCCGGCTGAGTGACCTAATCGCGCGCGTCGGCCCCTGCATCAGATTCGCTGTGATGAGTGGCAAGATACCCGCAGCAATCTCCAGTGGACTTGGGTTTGCCCTCCACCGGCCCGATAATGGGGCGATGGATATCAGCACCGACAACCCCGATCACGGCTTCCAGTTCCCCGGCACCTTCGAGCTCAGCGCCATGGGCGCGGCCGATCGTGGCCTGGAGACCGAGCTTCCGCGTCTGCTCGCTGCTACTGGCGTGGAGCTGCTGCAGGAGAGCGTCAGCTGGAAGCACTCTTCCAGCGGCAAGTATGTCTCGGTCAAGATCGGCTTCCGCGCCGAGAGCCGGGAGCAGTTCGACGCCGCGCACCAGGCGCTGCGCGACCATCCGGAAGTGAAGTGGACGCTGTAGCGGCCGAACCGGTCGTGGCTCCGATTGCCATCCCGCCGGCGCAGTTGCGCGACTTGGGTCAGCAGGACTACACCGCGGTGTGGCGTGCAATGCAGCGTTTCACAGATACGCGTGATGAGCACACCGCCGACGAGGTGTGGGTGGTCGAGCACGCGCCGGTGTTCACCCTGGGTCAGGCCGGCAAGCCCGAGCACGTGCTGGCGCCGGGCGGGATTCCGGTGCTGCAGGTCGATCGCGGCGGGCAGGTGACCTATCACGGCCCTGGCCAATTGGTGGTCTACCCGCTGCTGGACCTGCGCCGGCTCAAGATCGGCGTGCGCGATTACGTGTGCAGGATCGAGCAGGCGCTGATCGACACGCTGGACGAGTGGAACATCGTGGCCGAGCGTCGCGACGGCGCGCCCGGCGTCTATGTGGGCGCAGCCAAGATCGCCGCACTCGGCATCCGGGTGCGCCGTGGCTGCACCTTCCACGGGTTGTCGTTCAACGTGGCGATGGACCTGGAGCCGTTCCACCGCATCAACCCCTGTGGCTACCAGGGTCTGCAGGTGACCTCGGTGCTAGACTTGGGTGGCCCTTCCGGGATGGACGCCGTCAAGGCGGTGCTGCTCGAGCAACTGGCGCGCCAGTTCGGCCTCGTGCTGCAGCCCGTTTCCGCATTGCCCGACCTTTCGCTTCCGGCCTGAGCGCCCGTACCGTCATGACCCAGCCTATCGCCCGTTCCATTCCCTTGCAGGTCGTCTCAGGCGACACCGCCGCGCCTGCGCCGCTGCAGACCGGCGTCAAGCAGATCGGTGGCGACAAGATCAATCGCTCGCCGGTGCAGTTCGTCGATGCACCGGTGCTGCGCAAGCCGTCGTGGATCCGCGTGCGGATTCCGTCCGGCAACGCGGTGCAGAACCTCAAGGCCAAGCTGCGCGAAAACCGCCTGGTCACCGTCTGCGAAGAAGCCAGCTGCCCGAACATCCATGAGTGCTTCAGTCACGGCACCGCCACCTTCATGATCCTGGGCGAGGTGTGCACGCGGCGCTGCTCGTTCTGCGATGTGGCACACGGCCGGCCCAAGCCGCCGGATGCGAGCGAGCCGGCCAGCCTGGCCGCCACCGTCGCCGACATGGGCCTGAAGTACGTGGTGGTGACCAGCGTGGACCGCGACGATCTACGCGACGGCGGTGCGCAGCACTTCGTGGATTGCATCTCCGCCATCCGCGCCAGTGCGCCCAACACCCGCATCGAGATCCTGACCCCGGATTTCCGTGGCAAGGGCCGCATGGACCGCGCGCTGGAGATCCTGGCGCTCAGCCCGCCGGACGTGTTCAACCACAACATCGAAACCGTGCCGGACCTGTACCCGAATGTGCGCCCCGGTGCGGATTACCAGTGGTCGCTGACCCTGCTGCAGCGCTTCAAGGCGCAGCACCCGGCCATCGCCACCAAGTCCGGCATCATGCTCGGGCTGGGCGAAACCATGGAGCAGGTGCAGGCCACCTTGCGCGATCTACGCGCGCACGATGTGGACATGATCACGATTGGCCAGTACCTGCAGCCGACGCCGCACCACCACCCGGTGATGCGCTACTGGACGCCGGAGGAATACAAGGCGCTGGAGGAGTACGGCAATGCGCTGGGCTTCAGCCACGTCGCATCGGGTCCGATGGTGCGCTCGTCGTACCACGCCGACCGGCAGGCTGCAGGCGCTGGCGTCGCTGCCTGAGCGGCAGTATCGGTGGCCGGCATGTGATCGCCTTTGCCTGCTGCTGGTCGGCGCGGCCAGCACCAAGGCCGGATGTGCAATCGCGCATGGACGGCCGTGATACCGTTTCTACCACTATTGCTGGTTCGCCCGATTCGGCCCTGTGCACCGCACGGGGCCGTCTTGCATCCGGCGGCGGCATCCAGCTGAGCGAGGTACGGTCTCGTTCACAATCCGATACAGGCCCGGCGCTAGGCTGATTCAGCCAGCGGATGACAACGCCAGCAACTTTCGGCACTGTCATGCTGTCTGATCCGATCACCGCCTTTCCTTATCGGCCCTGTGCCGAGAGCCATTCGATGACCTACAACGTTTCTGCGTCCATGAAGGCCGGCCTGCTGGCGCTGGTGTTGACCACTCCGATGGCCTTGCTCGCACGCGCCGATACCGCGCTGCCGGCGGCCGCCACGCCCGAGCAGGCGACCGCGACCAAACTCGTCTATGGCCTGCTGTCCGATAGTCGCTATGCCTATCGGCCGCGCACGCTGGACGAGGCGATGGCCAAGGATGTCTTCAAGCGGTACCTGGAAGCGCTCGATAGCGGCAAGCAATTCTTCACCCAGGCCGACATCGACGGTTTTGCGCCACTGCAGGCAGGTGTGGGCGACGCATTGCGCGGCGGCAATCTGGAACCGGCATTCCAGGTCTTTGCGGTGTACCGCAAGCGCGTCGACCAACGGGTCAAGTACGCGCGCGACCTGCTCAAGCAGGACTTCGATTTCAACGGCAGCGACAAGTTCGAGTACGACCGCAAGGACGTGCCGTGGGCATCGGACGACAAGCAGCTGGATGTGCTGTGGCGGCAGTCGGTGATGAACGACTGGCTGCGCCTGAAGCTGGCCGGCAAGAAGCCCGACGACATCCGCAAGACACTGGACAAGCGTTATGCCGCGCTCGCCGACTCGGTCAAGCAGCTCAAGGGCGAGGACGTATTCCAGTTCTTCGTCAACGCCTACACCAACGCGGTTGACCCGCACACCGATTACTTCACCCCGCGCACTGCCGAGACGTTCAATCAGCAGATGTCGCTGTCGCTGGAAGGCATCGGTGCGCAGCTGCAGAAGCAGGACGACATGGTGGTGATCCGCGAGGTGATCCCGGGTGGTCCGGCGGCGGTGGATGGCACGCTCAAACCGGGCGATCGCATCGTCGGCGTGGGCCAGGCAAAGAATGGCGCCATCGAGGACGTGATCGGCTGGCGCATCGACGACGTGGTGGCCAAGATCCGTGGCAGCAAGGACACCCAGGTGCGCCTGGAATACATCCCGGCCGAATCGGGCATCGACGGCAAGCACCGCACGGTCACGCTGACCCGGCAGAAGGTGCGCCTGGCCGAGCAGGCCGCCAAGGGCGAAACCATCACGCTGCCGGCCCAGGGCGGTCAGCCGGAACGCCGCATCGGCATCATCAAGCTGCCGGGCTTCTACCAGGATTTCGAAGGGCGTCGTCGCAACGCGACCGATTACGCGTCTGCAACGCGCGACGTTGCCAAGCTGTTGGCTGGCTTCAAGACCGACAAGGTCGACGGCGTGGTGCTGGATCTGCGCAACAACGGCGGCGGCTCGCTGGACGAGGCGATCGAACTGACCGGCCTGTTCATCGAACAGGGCCCGGTGGTGCAGGTGCGCGAATCCGGTGGCCGGGTCACCGTCAATGGCGACAGCAATCCGAAGGTTGCCTGGGATGGCCCGCTGGGCGTGCTGATCAATCGCGGTTCGGCATCGGCATCGGAGATCTTTGCCGGCGCCATCCAGGATTACGGCCGTGGCCTGGTGATCGGTGAAACCAGCTTCGGCAAGGGCACGGTGCAGAACATCGTCGACCTGGACCGGTGGCCGGCCGCCGAAGGCCAGCGCTACGGGCAGGTCAAGCTGACAATTGCGCAGTTCTTCCGCGTCAGCGGTTCCAGCACCCAGCACAAGGGCGTGGTACCGGATATCGCCTTCCCGGCCAGCGTGGATGCCACCGAATTCGGCGAGAGCACCTACGACAACGCGCTGCCGTGGACGCGCATCGCTGCCGCGCCACACACCCAGTACGGCAACTTCGCACCGCTGCTGCCCAAGCTGCAGACGCTGCACACCGCACGCATCGCCACCGACAAGGAGTTCCAGTGGTGGGAAGAGGACGTCAAGCAGTTCCGCGAAGAGAAGGCCAAGAAGTACATTTCCTTGAACGAGGCCGAGCGCCTGGCCGAACGCCAGAAGCAGGACCAGCAGCGCAAGGATCGTCAGCAGATCCGCAAGCAGCTCGGCTTGCCGCTGGATCCGCTTGCCGACGACACCGATGACGGCCTGACCGGCAGCGAACGCGACATCGTCAAGGACACCGCGCGCGAGAAGGCGGCAGAAAAGCGTCCGGACCCGTTGTTGCACGAATCGGCCGCCATCCTGGCCGATGCGCTGGGCCTGCTGTCGCAGGACCAACCGCTTTCGGCGCAGGTGCTGCCGCAATCCACGGCCCCGGGGCGCTGGGCAGACTGATCGCCGCGGCGCATCCGATCCACCAACGCCACCGCTTGCCGGTGGCGTTTTCGTTTGTGTGCGGCATCCGCTGTCAGCGAGGTCTCAGGCCAGTGCCTGCCAGCAGGCCTGCAGGCCGAGCAGCAGCAAGGTGCCGAAAAACACCTGGCGGAACAGGTCGGCAGAGATGCGGCGACGCACCCGCGTGCCAGCCCATACGCCCACCGCGGTGGGTACCAGCGCCAACAGCGATGGCAGGCCGGCCGAGAGCGGCACCCCGCCATGCCAGACCAGCGCGATGGCCAGGGCGAGTGTTGCCGTGCCGAAGCACGCCGCCAGTGCGCGGATCAACAGCTCACGCGGCAGGCCCAACGCAGACAGGTAGGGCACCACCGGAATCACCAGGACACCGGTGGCGCCGTTGAGCAGGCCACCGACCAGTCCGGTCAGCGGGCTGGCCCAGCGTTCGTGGCGTGGCGGCAGCGTCCACTGCCGGCGCGCAAGCCCGAGCAGGGCGTAGGCCACCAGCAGCACGCCGAGCGCGGCGCGCAGGACGCGTGGGTCGCCGCCGACCATCACCCCGGCGCTCAGCCAGGTGCCCGCCACCACGAGTGCCAATACCGGCCACAGACGCCGCAACAGCGCTGCCGGCGCCGGCCCCCAGGCCTGCTGCAGATTCGTCACCAGCGAAGGCAACACCAGCAGTGCGGCGGCCTGGCCGGGCGGCAGCCATAGCCCGAGCAGCCCCATCGCCACCGTCGGCAGCCCCATGCCGGCCACGCCCTTGACGCCGCCGGCCAGCAGGAAGACCGCGGCAACCAGCAGCCACTGCGAAACATGTCCGTTCATGGGCGCCAGGATCCGGGTGGCGATGCTGAGCCGGCAAGCTGTCTTTGTTTGAGGCAGACTTCGGCCACGCCGAAGGCTGGGAGTGCATATGCAGGTGGAATTCGTCGATCTGCGGATCTTTGTCGCGGTGGCCGACACTGGCAGCATCACCGCCGGCGCCGACCGCGTGGCGCTGTCGCTGGCGGCCGCCAGTGCGCGCATCCGTGCGCTGGAGTTGCAGGTCGGGGCGGCGCTGTTCGAGCGTGGCCGGCGCGGGGTGACGCTCACCGCGGCCGGCCAGGTGTTGCTGCGGCACGCACGGGTGCTGGCGCGGCAGGAGCAGGCGATGCGCAGCGAACTTGGCGACTATGGCATCGGCGGCCAGGTCACGCTGCGACTGGCCGCCAACACGGCCGCACTCTCGGAATGGCTACCCGAATGCGTGGCGGATTTCTTGCTGGCGCATCCGCGGGTGGATCTGACCCTGGCCGAGTGGGGGAGCGAGGAGGCGGCCGACGCGGTGCGCGATGAACGCGCCGACCTGGCCGTGGTGGCCGGGCATGCGGATTTCACCGGCCTGCAGCGGCGCCCGTTCCGGCAGGATCGCCTGGTGGTGGCGATGGCCGCCAGCCATCCGCTGGCCGCTGCGGGCAGCGTGCGCCTGGCCGATATCGCACAGATGCAGTTGCTGGCCTTGTCGGCCGACAACGCCTTGCAGCGTCACCTGCGCACGCACCTGGCCAGGGCCGGCGTGCATCTGCGCATCCGCGCGCGCGTGCCCGGCATCGAGACGCTGTGCCGCATGCTGGCGCGCGGTGTGGGCGTTGCCATCGTGCCGCACGCGGCGCTGGCGTGCTCCAGCGTCAGGCAGCAGTTGGCGGCGGTGCCGCTGGACGAAACCTGGGCGCGGCGCGAGCTGTCCATCGTCTGGCGCGACACGCCATCGGCGATCCTGCAGACCTTGCTGGAATGGCTGCAGGCCAGTGCGGCACAGGCTGGCACCCAAACGGATTGAGCGGCCGACACATCGCTGCGCGGCCGCCAGGCGGACGTGGCCGGTGCGCGGACTTTCAATGTCCCATCGGTGCACCCATTGATGCACGTGCGCTTTACACATCGACATGACGCTTGCTCGCGATGTGTATGAGCTACTTCGCATGGGCGCGGCACCCTTTTAGATCGGATCCTCATAGCGGCTTTGGCAGGCGCTGTTGTTGTTGGCGCAACGGTGCGCCGGTGCGTCTGCTGTCAGCGCGGCCAGTCGAATTCGGCCAGCACCGGATAATGATCGGACGGCAGGATGCCACCGGGGCGGTCGTCCAGGGTGGTGAAGCGGGTGGGCGTCAGGCCGCGGAACAGAATCCAGTCGATGCGCCGGGTCGGCTGGGTGCTGAAATCCTGGAAGGTGTTTTCCGGCCCGTCGCGCTTGGGTGCATGCGTGCGTGCATCGCCCAGCACGGCGGTGAGCGTGGGGTAGGTACGCTTGTCCGGATCGCTGTTGAAATCGCCGGTCAGCACCACCGGGCTATCCGCAGGCAGTTTCGCGATACGCGACAGTATCAATCGGGCACCTTGCTCGCGGGCCTGCTCATCCTGATCGCGGTGCGGCAGATGCGTGTTGAACAGGTAGAAGCGGCGCTTGTCGCTGTGACGTTCAAACAGCGCCCAGGTGACCATGCGTGGCAGGTCCGTTCCCCAGCTGCTGCTGCCGGGAATGTCGGGCGTTTCGGATAGCCAGAAGTCGCCCGATTCGACCACCGTCAGCGCGCGGCTGTCATAGAACACGCCCATGTGTTCATCGCCGCCGTCGGCGCTGCGTCCCTTGCCGAACCAGCGATAGGTCGGCAAGTGCGTTGCAAGATACTGCGCCTGCTCCTGTACCAGCTCCTGGGTGCCGACGACATCCGGATGCGCCTGACGGATCAACCCGACCATGGCATCGCGACGCGCCTGCCAGCGTTTGTCGCCGTCGGTATCGACCGGCACGCGCACGTTGAACGACATCACCCGCAGCGGCGCGCCCGGCGTTGCCGCCAGTGCGGGCAGGGCGATGCACAGCACTGCAACGGAGGCGAGAAGGCGGCGCAGCAGCACCTGCGCGATCGGACGAGGCATGCAGGCGAACTCCCTGGAAACAAGAGCACCGAGTCTAGCCAGCGATGATGACTGCTGTGTCACGACGGTGATGTGTGCAGACACCATCGCCCGCTTGACGCCGCCGCGCATCGGCGTAGCATTTGCACCAAGCCAGCGGACAGACCGCTGGCGACCCACCAACCGTGAGGGATTCTCATGGCGTCGCAGTACGATTATCTCGTGTTTATCGGGCGTTTCGAGCCCTTTCATAACGGCCACGCCGCCGTCGCCCGCCATGCGCTGGGCAAGGCGAACAAGCTCATTGTGTTGATCGGCTCGGCCGACACGCCACGCACCATTCGCAATCCCTGGACCGTCGCAGAACGCGCGGTGATGATCGAGTCCGCGTTGCCGGGCGAGGACGCGCGACTGATCCTGCGTCCATTGCGCGATCATCTCTATAACGAGAGCCTGTGGATTGCCGAGGTGCAACGCCAGGTTGCCGAAGCGGTAAAAGCCGATGGCGGCGCGCCGGACGCGCGGGTCGGCCTGATCGGCATGGACAAGGATGCCAGCAGCTATTACCTGCGCGAGTTTCCGCAGTGGCCGCTGGAAGATGTGCAGCACACCGCCACGTTGTCGGCCACCGAGTTGCGCCGCTATCTCTTCGAGGCTGGCGACATCGGCTTCCATGGCGGGCTGTTGATGCTGCGCGGCAATGTGCCGGCGCCGGTCTACGACATGCTCGAAGCGTTCCGGCGCAATTCGCCCAGCTATGCGCAACTGGTGGCCGAATACCGTTTCATCGAGCACTACCGCGCTGCCTGGAAGGATGCGCCGTATGCGCCCACCTTCGTGACCACCGACGCGGTGGTGGTGCACTCGGGCCACGTGCTGCTGGTGCGCCGCCGTGCCGAGCCGGGCAAGGGCCTGTGGGCGTTGCCGGGCGGCTTCGTTGCACAGGACGAGGGGCTGCTGGACAGCTGCCTGCGCGAGCTGCGCGAAGAAACCCGGCTCAAGCTGCCGGTGCCGGTGCTCAAGGGCTCGTTGCGTGCCCGCCAGGTGTTCGACCATCCCGACCGCAGCCTGCGCGGGCGCACCATCACCCATGCCTTCCACTTCGAATTTCCGGCCGGCGAGCTGCCTGTCGTGCGCGGTGGCGACGATGCCGACAAGGCGCGCTGGATTCCGATCGCCGAAGTGATGGCGATGGGCCCGCGTCTGTACGAAGACCACCTGCATATCCTTGAATTCTTCCTGGGCCGTGGTTGAAGGCAGCCGCATGCGCCTGCGTGCCGGCACCGATCGGTGCTGGCCGCATACCGTGTGTTTTTGCTTGCAGCACCGCCTCCCGCCGGCGGACAGACCGCCGGTTTTCCCGACGCGAAGGAGCTTCCGTCATGCATTACCTCGATAACCTGCTGCTCAATACCGATAGCTACAAGGCCAGCCACTGGCTGCAATATCCGCCCGGTACCGATGCCTCGTTCTTCTATGTCGAATCGCGCGGCGGCGTATACGACCAGACCGTGTTCTTCGGCCTGCAGTCGATCCTGAAAGAAGCGATCAACCGGCCGGTCACGCACGCCGATATCGACGATGCGAAGGCCTTGCTGGCCGCGCACGGCGAGCCGTTCAACGAGGCCGGCTGGCGCGATATCGTCGACCGTCTCGGCGGCCAGTTGCC
Organism: Xanthomonas campestris pv. badrii; assembly: GCF_012848175.1. Lineage (NCBI taxonomy): Bacteria > Pseudomonadati > Pseudomonadota > Gammaproteobacteria > Lysobacterales > Lysobacteraceae > Xanthomonas > Xanthomonas campestris. Next base: position 405,745 of record NZ_CP051651.1, read on the forward strand.
GATCCGCATCCGTGCGGTGCCCGAAGGCACGGTGGTGCCCACGCACAACGTGCTGATGACGATCGAGTCCACCGACGCCAGGGGGTTCTGGGTGCCGTCGTATCTGGAAACCCTGTTGCTGCGCGTGTGGTATCCGGTGACGGTGGCCACGGTGAGCTGGCAGGTGAAGCAGATCGTGCGCGATTACCTGGAGCGCACCAGCGACGATCCGGAAGGGCAGTTGCCGTTCAAGCTGCACGACTTCGGCGCGCGCGGCGTGTCCAGCCTGGGCTCGGCTGCCCTCGGTGGCGCCGCGCATCTGGTGAACTTTCTCGGCACCGATACCTTGTCGGCGTTGCTGTTGGCACGCGCGCACTACCACACGCCGGTGGCGGGCTTTTCGATTCCCGCCGCCGAACACAGCACCATCACCAGCTGGGGCCGTGATCGCGAGGTGGATGCGTATCGCAACATGCTCACCCAGTTCGCACGGCCCGGTTCCATCGTGGCGGTGGTCTCGGACAGCTACGACATCTACCGCGCCATCGCCGAGCATTGGGGCACCACCTTGCGCGAGGAGATCGTCGCCTCCGGCGCGACAGTGGTGATCCGCCCCGATTCCGGCGACCCGGTGGACGTGGTCGAACAATGCCTGCTGCTGCTCGACGAAGCCTTCGGTCATCAGCTCAACGGCAAGGGCTACAAGGTGCTCAACCACGTGCGCGTGATCCAGGGCGATGGCATCAACCCGCAGTCGCTGCGCGCGATTCTGGAGCGCATCACCGCAGCCGGCTATGCAGCCGACAATGTCGCCTTCGGCATGGGCGGTGCCTTGCTGCAGAAGGTGGACCGCGACACCCAGAAGTTCGCACTCAAGTGCTCGGCGGTGCGTGTGGACGGGCAGTGGATCGACGTCTACAAGGACCCGATCACCGACCAGGGCAAGCAGAGCAAGCGCGGTCGGCTGACCCTGCTGCGCGACCGTCGCGATGGCAGCTACCGCAGTGCGTTGCTGGACGAGGTGACTGCCAACGCCGACAGCGAGGACGCGCTGGTGACGGTGTGGGAAAACGGGGCGATGCAGCAGGAGTGGACGCTGGAGCAGGTGCGTGCGCGCGCCGACGCGGCGCGCCGCTGACCGGCGGCACGCAGGCATGGTCATGCCCGCTTCCATCGACGACGCACCGCTTTCGCCCGCCTCGCCGCTGTTGACGCAGCTGCGCGCGGCAGTACCCAGCCTGCAGCGGCGTGTGCCGCTGCAGGACGAGGGCAACCGCTGGCATCGCTTGCGTATCGGCGAACGCAGCTATCGGACGGCGTTGCCGGTCACCTTCACCCCGTATGCGTCGGTGCGCCCCTGCTCGGCACGCTGCGGGTTCTGTTCGGAAAACCTGCGCCAGCACGGCGGTGGCCTGACCGCGTCCATGCTGCGGCCGGGTCCGGCGTATTTCGATCAGCTGCGTGCCGCCTTGCAGGTGCTGCACGCAGTGCCGTTGTCGTATTCGTTGTCGGGTCTGGAGATGACCGACGACGCGCACTGGCTGCAGACCCTGCTGCAGACCTTGTCGCAGACACCGGATGGCCCGCAGGTCGAGCAGCGCGTGCTCTACAGCAACGGGGCGGGCCTGGCGCGTGCGCAAGGCGAGCGCCTGCTGGATGCACTGAGCCAATTCGGGTTGTCGTGGATCGAACTGTCGCGCCACCATCCGTTGCAGGCGCGCAACGATGCCATCATGCGGTTTCGGGCGGACGAGCCCATCGCCGATGCGTCCACCTTCATGCGCACCGCGCGCAGCATTGCCGAACGCCTGCCGGTACGGCTGGTCTGCATCGTGCAACGCGATGGCATCTGCCGTGCCGAAGATGTGGCGCACTACATCGCGTGGGCACGCCGCTGCGGTGCCAGCCAGGTCATCTTCCGCGAGTTGTCGCGGCTGGACGAGGCATATCGCAGCAACGGCACCTGGCGCTATATCGAACGGCAGCGCATCGGCGTGGAGCCATTGCTGGCCGATTGCATGCAGCAGCCATGGTGGGCGCAGTGGCAGCTCGACGGCATGACCGAAGGGTATTACTTCTGGAATGTGCGCCTGCGTGGCGACGACGGCCTGCAGGTGGTGTTCGAAAGTGCCGATTACGCGGCCATGCATGCGCGTCATGCCACCGGCGACATCTACAAGTTGGTGTTCTTCGCCAATGGCCGCCTGTGCGCCGGCTGGGACCCCGACGCCGACGTGCTGTGGGAGCCGGCCGATGGATGAGTTCGATCAGCGTAGCTGGTGGACACCGAGCGCCGACGATGCCGCCTGGGCGTTGCCGGAGGATCTGCGTGCCAGCGATCCGCTGCACGGCCGCGACTGCGGTTGGGTCAACCAGATGCGCCCGTTCGTGCGCCACTTCAGCCTGCCGGGCGAGCAGGTGTTCGACCCGTTCTGCGGATTCGGTACCACCTTGCTCGCCGCAGCGCTCGAAGGCCGCAACGCGCACGGCATGGAAATCGATGCCGCGCGGGCGCAGGTGGCGCGTACACGGCTGCAGCGGCATGGGGTGGATGCGCCGGTCGTGGTCGGCAGCCTGGTGCAGACGGCACCCGCAGCGGCGATCGATCTGTGCCTGACCAACGTGCCGTATTTCGGCTGCCAGTGGCGCGGTGAAGCGCAGCCAGGCCAGCTGTACGCCAGTGCCGATTACGCCGGCTATCTTGCCGGCATGCGCGCGGTGTTCCATGCGCTGCGACGGCGGCTGCGCGCCGATGCATTCGGCGTGGTGATGGTGGAGAACATCTGTCTTGGCGGGCGACTGATTCCGCAGGCCTGGGACCTTGGCCGGATCCTGGGCAGCCTGTTTACGCTGCACGACGAGCGGGTGCTGTGCTACCAGCGCGCAGCCGGTGGTATTGCGCATGCACGCACCGGCAGCAACCGCAGCCACGAATACGCGCTGATCTTCCAGCACTGCCGGGCGCAGCTGGACCTGGCGAAGGCTGCGCAGTTGCTGCGGGCCGTACAGGCGCTGGGCGTGCCGGTGCGGGTGCATGGCAGCTACGCACGCTGGCTGCAGTCGCCCACCCTGGTGCCTGACGGGCCGGCCGACCTGGACCTGATGCTGCGTGCCGAGCAGCCGTTATGGGACCGGCTGACCGCCTGGCTGCAGGCGCAGGGCTTCAGCCTGAGCCTATGGGGCGAGCCCTGCCGGGCACCGGTGCCGTTGGCGGCGGTTCGCGCGCATCACTACCTGCGCGCCGAACGCATCGGTGCCGATGGCAGCCGCCTGCAGGTGGACCTGCAACTGCCAGCGGATGAACCGCCGATGCCCTGAGCAGGCGAGGCGACACCGCGCGCACATGGGTTGCGGCTATGCTTTGGCCGGTTTTGGATGATGGAATCTTCCCATGTCTCGTACTTCCCTGATCGCGCATGGCGCACTGCTCGGCGCGCTGGCAACCCTGGCCGGCTGCGGTGGCAGCAAGGGCGACACGATGCTGATGCGTGAGTCGTTCGATTCCGACGACACCTATTCGCGCAGCGTGGCGGCCAGCTCGCCACAGGCCTGCGAAGCGGCTCGGCGCGTGCTGTTGAGCCAGGGCTACGCCGTCACCCGTGCCGATGCGGCGGCGGTGGAGGGCAGCAAGAACTTCCAGTTGAAGGACGCTGAGCAGAGCGAGCAACTCAACTTGCGCATCTCCTGCGCCACTCAGGACGGCGGCAAGGCGCAGGTGTTCGTCAGCGCGCTGCAGGACCGCTATGCCTTGAAGAAGAGTACGACCTCCGCCAGCGTGGGAGTGGGCGTGTTGGGATCGGTGTCGCTGCCGGTTGGCAGCAGCGGCGATTCGCTGGTGCGCGTGTCCAGTACCACCGTGCAGGACGCGGCCTTCTACAAGCGCTTCTTCGAGCGCCTGACCTCGTATCTGCCCAAGGTGACCGAAGCGGTACCCGCCGCAGCGGCGCCCGCGCCCGCACCGGCGCCGGCACATCCACCGGCAGCACCTGCCGCACCACCGGCGCCCGCAGCACCACCTGCGCAGGCATCGGCTGCCAATGCGCCGGTGGGGTCGGTCGCACCGGCCACTGGCTCCCCAGCGGCGGTGGCGCAGCCCCCGGTGGCGCCGTTGCCGGTGGAGGCGCAGGACCCGCCGCCGGCGCCGGCAAAGGAACCGCAGCACGAGCCGTCGACGCAGCCGTGACGAACGGTTCATGCTCCGCGCCAAAGCCTGAATCGCCGCAGACGCGCTTCACGTGGTGTTCTCGATCAGGCGAACAGAGTGCGGGCCATGACAGCCCGAGCGGGCGAGAACGATGGAGAGCGACGATGAAGATCCACACATCCCTGCTGGGCTTGGCCATGATCGGCCTGATGGCGACCAGTACGTTTGCGCAGGCGCAGAGTTATTCGCATCGAGGCTCTTACACGGAAGCCGACGAGGGCCGCAAGTTTTCCGACGGTACGCGCGTGCGCTGCCGCAACGTGGAAGTGCAGAAGAATTCGACCGACCCCAATCGCATTGGCGGCACCGTGGCCGGCGCGGCCATCGGCGGCCTGCTCGGCAACCAGGTGGGCGGCGGCAACGGCAAGAAGCTGGCAACGGTGGCCGGTGCAGTGGCAGGTGGCGCGGCGGGCCGCACCATCCAGGGCAACCGCCAGCAGGCCAACGGCGACCGCCGCGTCGAGCGCGTCTGCGAACGCAGCTGAGCCTGATGCAGTGAATCCGCAAAGCCCCGGCCATGCCGGGGCTTTTGTGTTGTAGTCAAGAAGACAACGCCTTCAATCTCCACTGTTGTGCGAATGAGCAATCTGCAGCTGCCGTGCCGTCTGCGTGCATCGCCCTCCATCTACGTGGCCACGCGGCATCGCGTGCGTACCCGTCTGGCGAGGCTGTGCTGTGCCGCGGTGCTGGTCGCTGCGCAGCTGCTGCAGGCGGCGACTGCTGCACCCGGCGAAGCGGCAGGCGCAGCCGGCGCCGACTGCGTGCAGGCGCTGTTGCAACGCCTGGGTTGGACCATTCGCCAGGCAGCGGTCGACGCGCCGGTCATTGCGCGCGGCGCACCCTGCACGCGGGGATCGCTGGCGCAGGCGCAGGCGGCCGGCGACCTGCAGGCCACTTTTCCCGCAGCCTGGGGCACGCCGCAACGCAGCGCCGCACTGAAGGCGCTGCTGGACGATCCGGCCACGCACTGCGCCTATGGGTTCGAGGTCGGGGCCGCGACACGGCGCGCGGTGACCCAACTGCAGAACAATCCGAATTACCGCTTTTCGGCAGTGCAGCTGGGCTGGATCGGCTTTGGCTGGCGCGGCGCGGCGGCGCAGGGCTGGAGCGGGTTTCGCAGCTTCGGCCGTGGCTATCAGCCGCGTGCCAGCAACGCGCAGGCACTGGATGCGTTCTATCGCGGCCATGTGCGCTCCGAATGCGGGGTGGGGCGACAGGTGGCCCAGCTCGCCACCCAGCGTGAGTTGTATGGCGATGCCGGGTTCGATCAGGTGTTCACGCCCGGCGAGTTGTCGATCGGCACCTTCCTGACCCTGCACGACACCGACAGCATTCTGCTTGGCACGCACGCCGGCACGTTGTTCGCCGATGGCAAGGCGGCCAAGACCGCGCAGCTGGGGCGGCAGGCCTTTGTGGGTGCGCCGGGTTTCATCGCGCACGTGTTCGACAAGGCCTATCTGGACGATATCCATAACCAGGCCGAAAACTTCGTGGTGGTGGATGTCAGCGATGCGGCGGCGCAGGCACTGGCCAAGCACGGCGGCTTTGCGCATTACGACGCACTCAACCGGCGGATCTGGCAGTTGTCCACGTCGCTACGCGGGCCGGGAAAGCGACGCTTCGAACGCTTGCTGTACGAGCGCGACGCCTCGCTGCGCGCCAGCCTGGATCCCCAGCAGCAGGCGCAGCTGCAGCAGGTGCAGACGCTGCTGGACGATCCGTTCTACCAGGGGTTTGTGGTGTACGTGCATCCCAAGGGCGTCAAGCCGATCGGCTATCACGTGGCGCGGTTGCTGGACCGCAACCCGCGTACCCCCTACGCCATCGACCTGACCCTGCACAATCTGCGTACCACCTTGTACTGGCGCTGGATCGACTGGCAGCTGCAACAGTGCGCCACCAGCACCGCCGCGGAACAATCCATTGAGAATTCCGCCACGCCGGCGTACGCCGGGCGTGGCACCCTGCACTGATCAGAGCATGAGGAGTGGTTATGGAACTGGGTATGGTGGGTTTGGGCCGCATGGGCGCCAACATGGCCGAGCGCCTGGTGCACGGCGGGCACCGCGTGCATGGCTACGATCCGGGCGCGAGCGCGCGCAGCAGTGCGCAGGCCAAGGGGATCGTGACCGCCGATGCGCTGGACGCGCTGGTGTCCGCGTTGCCGAGCCCGCGCGTGGTCTGGCTGATGGTGCCGGCTGGCAAGATCGTCGATGACACCCTGGCGCAGTTGCTGCCGTTGCTGCAGGCCGGCGACATCGTCATCGATGGCGGCAATTCGTATTACAAGGATTCGCAACGTCGCGCCGCGCTGCTGCAGGAAAGCGGTATCGCCTTCGTCGACTGCGGTACCAGTGGTGGCGTCTGGGGCTTGAAGGAAGGCTATAGCCTGATGGTGGGCGGTGAGGAAGCGGCAGTGACCACGCTGCATCCCATCCTGGCCACGCTGGCGCCTGCGCCGGACAAGGGCTGGGGGCGGGTGGGCCCCAGTGGCGCCGGCCACTTCACCAAGATGGTCCACAACGGCATCGAGTACGGAATGATGCAGGCCTATGCCGAAGGCTTCGCGTTGATGCAGCACAAGACCGACTTTGCGCTGGATCTGCACCAGGTATCGGAGATCTGGCGCGACGGTAGCGTGGTGCGTTCGTGGCTGCTGGATCTCACCGCCGATGCGTTGCGCCACAACCCCGCGATGGACGGCATCGCGCCGTTCGTGGCCGATTCGGGCGAAGGCCGCTGGACGGTGGCCGAGGCGATCGATCTGGAAGTGTCGGCGCCGATCATCACGCTGTCGCTGATGGAGCGGCTGCGCTCGCGCGACAAGGATTCGTTTACCGACAAGCTGCTGGCAGCGATGCGCAACCAGTTCGGCGGGCATGCGGTGATGACCACCAAGGCGGCCTCCGCGACGATCGGCAGCAAGGACGCGTAAGCGGCATTTGGATGACTGCGCCCGCCGCAATGCCGGCGCGGTCACCTTCGCCTTACGGCGTACGCACGCCCTCGAGCCACTGCACCTGGCCGGTTGCCGCGCTGCGCTGGGCCAGCTCCAGCAGATGCATCAGTTGCACCGCCTCGTCCGCGGCGACCGGTGCCGGACCGGTGCCGGCCAGTGCGTCGCGGAAGGCGGCGTAGCACTGGCGATAATCGCCGGGCAGGTTGTCAGGCTGATGGGTGTGTACCCGGCCTTCTTCGTCCACGCGCGTCAGCGTGCCCGGCAACGGGTCCACGCCCCAGCCGACCGTGCCGGGGCGACGCCCGGCGCGCAGCTGATCTTCCTGCGTATCCAGGCCATGCTTGAGATAGCTGCCGCGCGTGCCATGCACTGCAAAACGCAGGCGGTTGTCGGCCACCAGCGAGCCGGCGTGCAGGATCGCCTGCAGCCGCGGGTAGTGCAGGGTGACGTGGAAATAATCGTCGCTGCGCGCCTGGCTGCGCTGGCGCTGCAGGTCTGCGCCGATCGCCTGCGGCATGCCGAACAATTGCAGGGCCTGGTCGAGCAGATGCGGGCCCAGGTCGTACCACAGGCCGGCGCCGGGGCTGTCGCTTTCGCGCCAGCGGTCGCGCACCTGCGGGCGATAGCGATCGAAGTGCGAATGGAATTCCACCACCTCGCCCAGCTGGCCTTCGTCGATCAGCCGGCGCAAGGTCAGGAAGTCGGCGTCCCAGCGGCGGTTCTGGAACACGCTGACGATACGCCCGGCGGCTGCGGCGGCGTCTGCCACGGTGCGCGCCTGCGCGGCATCCAGCACGAAGGGCTTGTCCACCAGAACGTGCTTGCCGGCCGCCAGCGCCTGCAGCGCGAATGGCGCATGGGTCTGGTTGGGCGTGGCCAGCACCACCGCATCGAGTGCCGGATCGGCCAGTGCAGTGGCGAGGTCGGCGACCACGTCGATGCCGGGAAAATCTGCCTGCGCCTGTTGCGGCTTGGACGACACCACGCTGTGCAACTGCAGGCCGGGCGTGCTGGCGATCAGTGGTGCATGAAAGGTATGGCCGACATAGCCATAGCCGACGACGGCCAGATTGAACGGTTTAGGCATTGAAAACGGTTCATCGCAACGACGGAAGGAACCCGCATGGTATTGCACCCACCCGTGTTCACCGGGTTCACGGCGCCTGCATGCAACGGTCACGTCTGCTCGACGAGCGCCACCGCAAGCTGCGGCCACGTTCAACCGGAGTGTTTCGAATGAAGACCATCAAGCATGCACGCACGTTGCTGGCGCTGGCGTTGTCGCTGGGCCTGACCCTGGGTGCTACGCAGGCATTTGCCGCGCCGCAGGACATGGGCGCGCACAAGGACCATGCCGCCGGCATGAACGAGTCCAAGAAGCCGGTCACCGACACCTGGATCACCACCAAGGTCAAGGCCGATCTGCTGGCGACCGAAAATGTGTCCGGTACCGACGTCAAGGTCGAGACCAAGAACGGCATCGTGATGCTGACCGGTTCGGTCGCCACCCAGGCCGAGCACGACAAGGCCGTGGCCGTGGCCAAGGGCATCGAAGGCGTCAAGAGCGTCAAATCGACCGGCCTGAAGGTCGTTGCTGCGAAGAAGTAAGCGCAGCCGTTGCGAATGCCGGGCCGGCCGAGGCGAGGCGGCTGGACCGAGCACGAGGCGCACTCCTTAGGAGTGCGCCTTTTTTGTCTGTCCAACCGCGGGAACGCGCCGACAAGCGGCCGGTCGCTCTCGTAGTTTTCACGTTTGCTGCACTTATGATATGCCCATTCAGCAATGTCACAGTGGTAACCGAAATTTGCTGAATCATTAATCTCGTTTGGGGCGCGATCGGAGACAATGCCGAGCCGACCTGGGCACTTGCAGCGAGCGGATACAGACCTGGTAATGCAGACGACTGCCCAAGCAGACAAATGGGATCGCTGGCGACTGCCTTCATTGGCGGTGGCGGTGTGCCTGATCGTGGTGGTGCCGTCCTTGCTGTTGCAGCAGATGGCGCGCAACGCCAATCGGGCGGCTGTATGGGTGTCGCACAGCCAGGAAGTGCAGGAGACCGCGCAGCGGCTGGAAGCGGCGATGCGCGACACCGAATCGGCCGCGCTGATGCGCTCGCACGGCGTGGAGCGCCCGGCGTTGCTGGAACGCATGCGCCGGGGCCGGCGCGAATCCATGGCGGCGGTGGCCCGTCTGGTGGCGCTGACCAACGACAATCCGTCGCAGCTGGTGCGCATGGGGCGGATCCAGAGCACGATCGAGCGCCGGCTGCTGTTGGCCGAGCGGATCGCGGTGACCACCGAGCCGGAGCAGATCCGCACACTGATCAACGACATGACGGTGAACAACCCGATCCGCGTCTTGATCGACGACCTGCAAGCTGCCGAAGGCCGGTTGCTGGCGCTACGCAATGCGCGCGCGGCGACCGAGCGCATGCACTACACGGTGCTGAGCTGGGTTGCGCTGGCGGTGCAGTTGCTGTTGCTGGCCACGGTGATCTGGTTGCTGCAACGGCAGATCCGGCGCCGGCTGGCGGCCGAGCAGGAATACCTGCGCGCCAACGGCCGCGCCAGCTCGGTGCTGCAGACCGTGCGCGAGCCGATCGTGCTGCTGGATGCCAGCCAGCGCATCGTGCTGCACAACCCCGCGTTCGCCGAGCTGTACGGCCTGGAGGAACGCGGCAACGAATTGATGGCGCTGGAAGACGTGGGCGAGGGCGTGTGGCGCGACCAGCAGATTCACCAGCGCCTGGCCGACGTATTGCTGCGCGGCCGCGAGCTGTGGGATTTCGAGCACGAGCAACGCGCCGCCGACGGGGTGATGCGCACCATGCTGATCAATGCGCGGCGCATGCCGCTGCCCGACACCATGGACGAGGACGTGGTGCTGATGACGGTCAGCGACATCAGCCTGCAGAAGGCCTCGCAGCTGCGTATCACCGAGCTCAATCGGCAGATGGAGGGCAAGGTGGAGCAGGTGTCGGAGGTCAATCGCGAACTGGAGGCCTTCAGCTATTCGGTCTCGCACGACCTGCGCGCTCCGCTGCGCCATGTGGCCGGATTCTCGGACAAGCTGGCACGCCATCTGGGCGATGCCGCCGATGAGAAGTCGCGCCATTACATGGAAGTGATCGGCAGCTCGGCGCGGCGCATGGCCTCGCTGATCGACGATCTGCTGGTGTATTCGCGCCTGGGCCGTGGTGCGCTGCGGCTGCAGGCGGTGGACATGCAATCGCTGGTCGCCGAAACCCGCGCGATCCTGGATGCCAATGTCAAGAGCGAGAACACCGGCCACCGCGTGGAGTGGCAGATCGCGCCGCTTCCGGTGCTGGTGGCCGACGAAAACATGATGCGCCAGCTATGGATGAACCTGCTGGGCAACGCGGTCAAGTACAGCGCCAAGCGCGAGGTGGCCAGGATCGAGGTCACCTATGTGCCGACGGCCGAGGGCGGCCACCAGTTCAGCGTGCGCGACAACGGCGCCGGCTTCGACATGGAGTACAGCGGCAAGCTGTTCGGTGTGTTCCAGCGGCTGCACAAGGCCAGCGAGTACGCCGGCACCGGCATTGGCCTGGCCAGCGTGCGACGGGTGCTGACGCGTCACGGTGGCCGCATCTGGGCCGAAGGCGTGGTCGATGAAGGTGCCACGTTCTATTTCGAGTTACCCCCTGCGCATGAGGCGCCCAACCAAGAGTTCACCGTATGAGTGCCATCCGTACCATTCTTCTGGCAGAAGACAGCCCGGCCGACGCGGAGATGGCGGTCGACGCCCTGCGCGATGCGCGCCTGGCCAACCCCATCGTGCACGTCGAGGACGGCGTGGAAACCATGGACTACCTGCTGCGCCGTGGCGCCTACGCCAACCGCGAGGAAGGCCTGCCGGCGGTACTGCTGCTGGACATCAAGATGCCGCGCCTGGACGGGCTGGAAGTGCTCAAGCAGGTGCGCAGCGATGAAACGCTCAAGCGCCTGCCGGTGGTGATCCTGTCGTCCTCGCGCGAGGAGAGCGACCTGGCGCGCAGCTGGGACCTGGGCGTCAACGCCTATGTGGTCAAGCCGGTGGATGTGGACCAGTTCTTCAACGCGGTCAAGACGCTCGGCACCTTCTGGGCAGTCATCAACCAGGCACCGGAGCTGGACTGAGCCATGCCGCATGAGGGGGGCAAACTGGAGCAGCTGAAGATCCTTCTGGTGGAAGATTCACCCGAAGACGCCGAGCTGTTGTCCGATCAGTTGCTCGATGCCGGTATCGATGCGGTGTTCGAGCGTGTGGACAGCGAGCCGTCGTTGCGCAGCGTGCTGGACGTGTTTCAGCCGGACATCGTGCTGTCGGATCTGAGCATGCCCGGCTTTTCCGGCCATCAGGCGCTGCGCCTGGTGCGCCAGAACGGTGCCATCCCTTTCATTTTCGTCTCCGGCACCATGGGTGAGGAAACCGCGGTCAAGGCGCTGCAGGATGGCGCCAACGACTACATCATCAAGCACAACCCGACGCGCTTGCCGAGCGCGGTGGTGCGCGCCATCCGCGAGGCGCGTGCGGATCTGGAGCGCCAGCGGGTGGAGAGCGAACTGATGCGCGCGCAGCGCCTGGAAAGCCTGGCGATGCTGGCAGCCGGTTTGAGCCACGATTTGCGCAACATCCTGCAGCCGCTGCTGATCGTGCCCGACCTGCTGGCCGGCCGCACCGACGATCCGCAGCTGCGCCAGCTGGCCAACGTGGTGGCCGAGTGCGGCCGACGCGGGCACGAGATGGCCGAGTCGATGCTGTCGTTCGTGCGCGGTTCCAACAAGCCGCGCGAGCAGGTGTCCATCGCCAACCTGTTCTCGGCGGTGCAGATGCTGCTCAAGAGCAGCCTGCCCGATGGCGTGCGTTTGCAGATGGAGCCGATCGCGGCCGATCTGACCATCGAAGCCAACTACACCGAGCTGCAGCAATGCCTGCTCAACCTGGGCTTGAATGCGATCCAGGCCATGCCGGGTGGCGGCACCTTGATGCTCTCTGCCGAGCGTTTCGATGCCACGCGCGTGCGCATGAGCGTGGCCGATACCGGCGTGGGCATGAGCGATGACACCCGTGCGCGGTTGTTCAGCCCCTTCTTCACCACCAAGGTCGATGGCACCGGGCTGGGGCTGATTTCGTGCAAGCGCATCGTGGAAAGCTACGGCGGCAGCATCCAGGTCGATAGCCGGCTGGGTGAAGGCACGCGCTTCGACATGATCGTGCCGATGCGCGCGGCCGCGGTTGCGATGGTCGATACCGAACTGCCGCTCGCGCCGGGCCATGGGCAGCGCATCCTGCTGGTGGATGGCGAGGCCACGCGCCTGTCGCTGCTGGGCAATGCCTTGTCCAGCCAGGGATACCAGCCGCAGCTGGCCACCGATGGCTTTGCGGCGCTGCAGCTGGTGCAGCAGCACGCCATGCCGGACCTGGTGATCATCGACAGCGACATCATCCAGCTGTCCGCGGTGAACGTGCTGCTGAGCATGCAGGACCTGGGTTACCAGGGGCCGGCGATCGTGCTGGAAGACATGGGCTCGCCGCTGCAGCGGATGCACTTCCCGGCAGATATCCCGGTGCACGTATTGCGCAAGCCGCTGGAAATGCGCCGCGTGTTCCGTGCGGTGGCGCACGCGCTCGAGGTGGCCTGAGCCGGAGCGCTGCATGCGGTGCGCCCGTTGATCGGCAGTGGGCACGCCTGCAGCAGTTGACGCTGACGCCGGCCGCATGCGCGAATACCGCATGACCACCGTGCTCCTCAGCCTCGGCAGCAACCTCCAGCCGACCCATTACCTGCGCCTGGCCGTGGCCGCCCTGCGCGCGCGCTTCGGCCCGCTCACTGTGTCCCCGGCATACCGCACGCCGGCGGTGGGCTTCGATGGGCCGGATTTCGTCAACAATGGCGTGGCGCTGCAGACCGATCTGGATTTGCAGGCACTGGATCAGTGGCTGCATGCGCTGGAAGATGCGCATGGCCGCGATCGCAGCGGGCCGCGTTTGGGCGACCGTACCCTGGATGTGGATGTGGTGTTCTTCGGCGACAGCATCGTCCAGGGACCGGGGCAGTTGCGCATCCCGCGGCCCGAGCTCAAGCACGCCTTCGTGCTCAAGCCGCTGGCCGATATCGCGCCGGACTTCGTGGACCCGTTGAGCGGGCAGACGCTGGCCGCGCTCTGGCAGGCGCATCCGCAGCATGGCAGCGCGTTCACCACGGTGGAGCTGGATGCGCCTGCGCTGAGTGCTGCGCAGTAGCGCAGGTGTGTGGCCGGCCATTCTCCGCTGAGTTTCAGCTGAGTTGGCGGCCGCCATCCACGTGCAGGGTGTGGCCGGTGACGAAGCTGGCGTCGTCGAGCAACCAGCGCACCGCCTCGGCGATTTCGTCCGGCGTGCCGATCCGCGCCAGCGGCGTGCGCGCAAGCAGTGCCTGCTTGGCCTCGGCGGCCTTGCCTTCCTCCGGCCACAGGATCGCACCGGGCGCCACCGCGTTGACCCGCACCTCTGGCGCCAGCTCCAGTGCGAGCGAGCGGGTCAGCATCTCCAGTGCGCTCTTGGAGGCCCCGTACAGCGGGTGATTGCGCATCGGCTGCTGTGCATGCAGGTCGGTGAGGTTGACGATGGCGCCGCGGTGCTGACGCAGCTGTGCGGCGGCGGCCTGGGCGATGAAGAACGGCGCACGTGCGTTGACGGCGAACAATTCGTCCCATTGCGCTGGCGTGGCCTGGCCAAGCGCGGTGGGATAGAACGCCGAGGCGTTGTTGACCACCGCATCCAGGCGCCCGAATGCGGCGATGCAGTCGTCCACCAGCTGGGCGGGCGCCTGCGGCAGGCGCAGGTCCGCCTGCAGGGCGCATGCACTGCCCGCGCGCTGCGCGCACAACTTAGCCACGCGCGCGCTCAGCGCCTGGCCGGAGCGGTGCGCATGCAGCGCGACGCGGTAGCCGGCGGCGTGCAGCGTGGTGGCGATCTGCGCGCCGATGCGGCGGCCTGCACCGGTGATCAACACCACCTTGGAACTGTTTGTCATGGCGTACTCGCTCGGCGTTGCGGAGGGCTCGGCTATCCTGTGCATTGTCTTCGCAACCGGTGCCCGCATGCACGCCGACCTTCCCACCCCCGATCCGGACGCCCTGGCGCATAGCGAGCGGTTGGCCGCGCATCTGCGCGCCGACATCCAGGCGGCCGGCGGAGCGATTCCGTTCTCGCGTTTCATGGAGCTGGCGCTGTATGCGCCGGGCCTGGGCTACTACAGCGCCGGGTCGAGCAAGTTCGGCGAGACCGGCGACTTCATCACCGCGCCCGAGCTGGGGCCGCTGTTCGCCGCCACCGTCTCCGGTGCGCTGGCGCCGGTGCTGCAGCAACTGGGGCCGCAGGCGCGGGTGCTGGAAGTGGGGGGTGGCAGCGGTGCGTTTGCCGAGGTCACGCTCAAGCGGTTGCTGGAACTGGATGCGCTGCCGGAGCGCTATGCGATTCTCGAACCCAGTGCCGACCTGCGCGAACGCCAGCGCGAGCGCCTGGGGCGCAGCCTGATTCCGCCGGTGTTCGATCTGGTCGAGTGGCTGGATGCACCCTTCCCCGACGATTGGGACGGCGTGCTGTTCGCCAACGAGGTGATCGACGCGCTGCCTACGCCACGCTTTGCGGTGCGCGATGGGCAGGTGTATGAGGAAACCGTGGTATTGGATGCGCAGCAGCAGTTCGCGCGCGGCGAGCAGCCGGCCGATGCCTTGCTGAGCGCGGCGGTACGGCATCTGGAACGCTATCTGCAACAGCCGTTCGCCGACGGCTACCGCTCCGAGCTGTTGCCGCAGCTGCCGTACTGGATCCAGGCGGTGGCCGGCGGACTCAAACGCGGTGCGATGCTGTTCGTCGACTACGGTTACCCGCGTGGCGAGTTCTATCGTGCGCAGCGCGAGGACGGCACCTTGCGCGCGTTCTATCGCCACCGCATGCACGAGGATCTGTATCGCTGGCCGGGCCTGCAGGACCTGACCGCCTCGGTGGACTTCACCGCCTTGGCCGAGGCCGGTACCGGCGCCGGTTTCGAGCTGGCCGGTTACTGCACGCAGGCCAGTTTCCTGCTGGGCAATGGCCTGGATACCTTGCTGACCCAGGCCGATGCGCGCACCGATGAAGTCGGGCGCATGCGCCTGCGTCAGCAGGTCAAGCAGCTCACCCTGCCCAGCGAAATGGGCGAGCGTTTCCAGGTGATGGGTTTCTCGCGCGAGGTGGATTTCGCCCCTGCCTTCCTGGCTGGCGATCTCACGTGGCGGCTGTGACGGCGGCGCTGCGGCCGTTCCACCGGCCGGCGCTGTGGACGGGACTGTGGATCGCGGCGATCGTGGTGCTGATCGCGGTGTGCCTGGGACCACCACCGGAATTTCCCGAGCTGCCGTCCAACAGCGACAAGGCCGAGCACTTCCTGAGTTTCGCGCTGCTGAGTTGGGGGGCGGTGCAGTTGTTCGCAACCCGTCGCGCGCTGTTGCTGGCTGCGTTCGGGTTGGTGCTGCTGGGGATCGGGATCGAGATCGCGCAAGGCGCGCTGACCACCAATCGCAGCGCAGATCCGTACGATGCGCTGGCCGATACGCTGGGCATCCTGGCCGGGCTGTGCCTGGCATGGACGCCGCTGCGTTTTGTGATGCTGCGGATCGATCGGCGCTTGTTTGGTCCGCGTTGATTGGTTGGCAAGACGGTGGGTGTGGGGCTGCAGATTCACTGCAGGGCCCTTGCCCGCCCACCATCGCGGGACACGCTGCAAGTACGTCCTTGTAAGCTCTTACGCGGCATCCATGCCGCGTAAGGTCCCGCGACGGTGGGCGGGCAAGGACCAGTCGAGTTGGCCGGTGTGCAGAGCCTTCAATAAACAGCCAGCCAAACTGTCTGGTGCGCAGATTCCGTTCTTAATGAAGCCACCAGCCAACTGGCTGGCGCAGTGTCCTCACCGATTGCGGGACCGTTGGCGGCATGGATGCCGCCATCGAGCCCCCATGGATGGGTTAACGGCGTGTCCCGCGAGCGGTGAGGGCACCGCGCGCTCGGCCCACTCGGCTTTTGACGGTATCCGAACCCCGCCACAACGCGACACCCCGGTCGCGAAGAGCCGGGTTCGGTTATCTAGGTGGGTCATTTCAGGACGGTAGTCGTCCACCTGGGTACTGCGTAAGCATTGATCTCCGCCCTCAGCCAGGCATGCGCACTGCGCGCTCACGCAGCCATTTGGTCGCCACCCATTTTTCGCCGGCCAGCACCGGAGCCCCGGCATGCAGGCTGCGCGTCATCGGGTGCGGGCGGTCGTAGCTGAAGAACACCGCGTTACCTTTCACCGCGGCAATGTCCAGGTGCACATCGGGAAAGCGCGTGGCGCCACCGCGTTCGGGCGTGTTGAGGTACATCACCAGCGAGGCGACGCGCTGGCCACCTGCCTGCAGCAGCACCGACGTGCCGGCCGCGTCGGGCTCGAAATAATCGTAGTGCGGCCGATACTCCGCACCGGTGGCGTAGCGCAGCACCTGCAGCCCTTCGCCGTGCGCCACCGGCCAGTCGAGCAGGCGCGCAATGCGTGCCTCGATCCGTTGGCACAGCGCATCCTGGCCCAGCTGCAGGCACATGCTGTCGCTGGTGCGTGCGGCGTGCACGATCTGCGCGCCACTGCCGTTGTCCACCGTGCGCGAGCGGGCCAGGCGCGGTTGTGCGAGCGCGATCAAGGCATCGCATTCGTCATCGGACAGAAAGCCGCCCAGCACCACCACGCGCGGCAACAGCAGGCTCATCAGCACGCGCACCTGGCGGTCGCCCAGGTCCAGCAGCGAGGCATCGTCGTGTTGCAGCAGCGCGGGCACGCGCACCGGCAGCGGCAGGCCGTTGGCCTGTGCATGCCGCTGGATATGGTCGCGCAGCAGTGCCTCGACCGCGTCGATGGCGTCCTGCTCGTTCCAGCCCTGATCGATCAGCGGCTGTAGCGCCTGTTCGGGCGGCTGGCCGGCCAGTGCCTGCGCCACGATCCAGTCGGCCAACGGGGTGGGGATTGCGGTGGATGTCATCCCACTACAGTGCATGCCGACCTGTGTCATGCATATGTCAAATGTGTCGCGGTAAGACAAATGCAACAGACGGCCCCTATAAAGGTGACGGGGATCTTGAACGTGCTCGCCACTGCAGTGAGCGGAACGCAACCAATTCTTGACGACTCCTCTTCATACCGGACCTTTTGACCTGGAGATCAGCCGCATGTCCGTTCGCAACAGCAGCAAGACACTACTCATGACCTTTGGTACCGCACTGGCGCTGTCGGCCTGCGGTGGCGGTGCCGACCGTGTCGCTTCGCCGGGCGAGGGCGCGTTTCCGCCCGCACCGGCACCCGCGCCGACCCCGGCGCCCACGCCTGCACCGACGCCTGCACCGGCACCGACCGGCCCGGCCGCCGATTGCCCGACGGGTTTCTCCAACGTCGGCACCATCGCCAACAACACCTTGCGCGCCTGCCAGCTGCCGGAAACCGTCAATGGCAATCTGGTCGTGCCTGCGCGCGCCGGTACTGCGTATTCCATCAGCGGCCGCGTCAACGTCGGTACCGACCGTGGCGGCAACGCCACCGCGCCGGCTGCTGGCAGCGTGCAGGGCATCCTGACCATCGAGCCTGGCGTCACCCTGTACGGTTCCTCGGGCAGCGACTACATCGTGGTCAACCGCGGCTCGCAACTCTTTGCCGAAGGCAGCGCCACCGCGCCGATCGTATTCACCGCACGCCAGGCGCTGGAAGGCCAGGTCAACGCCAACACCATCGGCCTGTGGGGCGGCATCGTGGTGCTGGGCCGCGCGGCGATCAACAACTGCCCGGGCACCACCGTGTCCGGCACGCCGGAGTGTCAGGCGCAGGTGGAAGGCACCAACGCGTTCTATGGCGGCAACAGCGCCACCGACAACAGCGGCTCGATGCGCTACCTGCGCGTGATGTATTCGGGCTTCGAAATTTCGCCCAACAACGAGCTGCAGGGCATCACCCTGGCCGGCGTGGGCAGCGGCACGCGCCTGGACTACGTGCAGATCCACAACAGCTCCGACGACGGCATCGAATGGTTCGGCGGCACGGTCAACGGCAGCCACGTGGTCATCACCGGCGCCGACGACGATTCGCTGGATACCGATGCTGGCTGGAGCGGTGCATTGCAGTTCGGCATCGTGGTGCAGCGCGCCGGCGGCGGCGACCGCATGAACGAGTGGAGCAGCCTGCGTCGCCAGCCGTATTCACGCCCGAAGGTGGCCAACTTCACCTATGTGGGCAATGCGCGCGCCGGTGCGGCAATCATGCTCAACCAGGGAACGCAGGCCGCGTTCTACAACTCGGTGTTCACCCGTCCGGCCGGCGGTACCGGCGATGGTCTGGTGTGTCTGAACATGGCCGACACCGACACCACGGGCACCTTCCACTCGGTGTTCTTCGCCTGCCCGACGGCCTTCGGTAGCGATCCGCGCGCGGCCACCCAGTTCGCAGCCGGCACCAACAATGTCGCCAACGGCGTGTCCACGTTGCAGAACACCTTCGTCAATGGCGCCAACGAAAGCGCCGTGCCGGCCTTCCAGGGCTTGAACGGGGTGAGCAGCTTCTTCCAGCAGGTGAACTACATCGGTGGCGTGCGTGATGCCAACGACACCTGGTGGCA
This sequence comes from Xanthomonas campestris pv. badrii, assembly GCF_012848175.1. NCBI lineage: Bacteria > Pseudomonadati > Pseudomonadota > Gammaproteobacteria > Lysobacterales > Lysobacteraceae > Xanthomonas > Xanthomonas campestris. The sequence continues at coordinate 424,544 of NZ_CP051651.1, forward strand.
GGGCTGGACCTGCGGCCTGACCGCCGATCGTCCCTGCTGAGGCACGGCATCGCGCGGCGGCCCGATGCCGTCGCGCGATGCGTCCCGCTTCATCTTTCTGTTGCCAGGGCTCCCACGATGCGAACCTCCACTGTTGCCCGTCTCTCGCGGACGGGCCTGTCTCTTTCCATTTCCACCTTGCTGATGTCCGGCGCCGCACTGGCGCAGTCGACCACCAGCGATGCCGCCGGCGGCAGCAGTTCCAGTGCCGCCATTGCGCCCAAGCAACTCGACCAGGTCGTGGTGCGCGGCGAATACATTCCCGAACCGATGCTGCAGACCTCCGAAGTGGCCTCGTTCGTCACCCGCCAGGACATGGAGCGCACCGGCGACAGCAGCGCTGCGGTGGCGCTGACGCGTGTGACCGGCCTGAGTCTGTCGCGCGGCAAGTATGTGTATGTGCGCGGCCTGGGCGAGCGCTATTCGTCTGCGTTGTTCAATGGCTCGCCGTTGCCCAGCCCCGAGCCGATGCAGCGCGTGGTGCCGCTGGACCTGTTTCCCAGCGACGTGCTGCAAAGCGTGACCGTGCAAAAGACCTATTCGGCCGATTATCCCGGCGAATTCGGCGGCGGCGTGATCGATCTGCAATCGATGACGGTGCCGGACAAGCCGTTCCTCTCGCTCACCGTGGGCGGCGGCGCCAATAGCGTCAGCACCGGCGAGAAGGGCCTGACCTATTACGGCTCCGGCGATGACGAGTGGGGCTTTGATGACGGCGCGCGCAAGCAGCCGGGCGCGTTGCGCGATGCCATCGCCAGCGGGCGCCGCGTGGACCTGGGCAATTTCTCGCGCGATGACATCCGCCGCATCGGGCGCAGCATGAACAATGCCAACCTGTACGTGCTGCAGGAAAAGGACAGCATCGACCCGGACGTCAATGTGGGCGCCAGCGCCGGCTACAGTATGGAGATCGGCGAAGCCAAGCTGGGCATCCTGGCGGTGGCCAGCTACGACAACGAATGGCGCACCCGCACCGGCAAGCAGCAGGACGGCATCTTTGTCGGCGATAGCGTGGAGTTCAATTCCAACTACGATTTCGCCACCACCCGCAATAACGTGCGCAGCAACGGCATGCTCGGCCTGGGCTGGGAGTATGGCCGCCACACCATCGGCTGGACCACCCTGTATGTGCACGATGCACTGAAGGTGGCGCGCAGCCGTGCCGGCCGCGATGAGCTGGCCGGTTTCGATGTGCGCGATGACAACACCGAGTGGTACGAGCGCCAGCTGATCAACAACCAGCTGCTGGGCTCGCATGCGTTCGGCGAATACGACGACCTCAAGATCGAATGGCGCGCCGCGGTGGCCAACGCCAGCCGCGATGTGCCCTACGAGACCGGCATCCGCTACGAGTTGCTGGATGGTTACTGGGCGCACGACGCCTCCCGCGTGCAGAACTACACCCGCTTCAGCAAGGTCGACGACAAAGTCGCCAGCGGCGGCGTGGATGTGACCTGGCGCCTGCCGATCGAGCACGACATCACCGTCAAGAGTGGTCTGGCGTATCTGGACAACGACCGTACCGCGTGGAGCCGCGAGTTCCGCTTCCTGGCGCTGGATGGCCCGTTGCCGTTCCTGAATCAGTATCAGCGCGTGGACTACCTACTCTCCGACTACAACCTCAGCAACGATCTGCTGCGGCTGCGCGAGACCACCGGCAGCTTCGGTGCGGCGGCCTACGACGCGACCTTGAAGGTCAAGGCGGCATACCTGCAGATTGAGGGCGAGATCGTGCCGACCCTGCGTGCCACCGTCGGCGTGCGTTACGAAGACGCCACGCAGGCGGTGCATCCGTACGACATCTTCAGCGGCATGCGGCAGGACAGCGTGGCGCCGCTGCAGAACAGCTACGCGCTGCCGTCGGCCACGGTCACCTGGAACTTCGCCGACAACCAGCAGTTGCGCTTTGGTGCCTCCAAGACCATCGCGCGGCCGCAGTTCCGCGAAATGGCGCCGCAGCAGTATCTGGACCCGGATATCGACCGCCAGTTCTTCGGCAACCCGTTCCTGGTCGACAGCGAGCTGGTCAATCTGGATGCGCGCTACGAATGGTTCTTCGAGCCGGGCCAGTACGTCACCGTCGGTGCGTTCTACAAGGACATCGACAAGCCGATCGAAGCCATCGTCAACGACGCGCCCGGCGGCGGCATCGTGCAGAGTTTCATCAATGCGCCCAAGGCCAACCTCTACGGCATCGAGCTGGAGGCCAAGAAGTATGTGGACCTGCCGATCGCTGCCGACTGGTGGGGCGACAAGCGCATGTTCGTCTCCGGCAACTACACGCGCACCAAATCCGAGGTGAGTGCCAGCGCCGGCGACACCGTGCAGCCGTTCGGCTTCAGCGCGCCGGTGCAGGCCAACCTGTTCATTCGCGATGGCTCCGCACTGCAGGGGCAGTCGGACGACATCGCCAACCTGCAGATCGGAGTGGAAAGCGAGAGCACCAACAGCCAGGCCACCCTGATCGCCAACTACGTCGGCGAGCGGGTGTCGGCGCGTGGCCGCCCCGGCCAGCCGGACTACATCGACAAGCCGGGCACTTCGCTGGATCTGGTGATCAAGAAAGGCCTGGTCTGGTCGGGCGATACGCTGTCGGTGAACTTCGCCGCACGCAATTTGCTCAAGACCAAGTACCAGGAATACCAAAAGGTGGGCAGCAACCGGGTGGACCTGTACACCTACCAGCCCGGCATCAGCTATGACATCAGCGTGACAGCGCGCTTCTGATCGGCGGCGCGCAGGAACATACGCAAACGCCCGCTGTGCCATGCACGGCGGGCGTTTGCGTTTTTTGCCGTACATCGGCATGTGTCGGCCTGTGTCATGCGTTTCTTCGAACTGACACATTGCTGCCGCATTCTGTCATCCGTTCGCAATCCTCAAGACGGATGTCTGCTTTGCAGCGCGTGTTGCCCTCGTTGAATACCGTCATGTCGCTGCGCGGTGCGCGCACGGCCGTGGCTTGCGTGCTGGCCGTGTTGCTGGCCGTGCAGGCGCTGCGCCTGGTGTGGCTGGTGGTCACGCCGATCGGCCCGGTGGGCGCGCACCAGCCTGCCACCGAGGCGACATCGGATCTGTCTGCGCTTGGCCGCGACGTGTTCTACCGCACTGTCGGCGACGTCAGCAGCGATGGTGTCGTGCTGCATGGCGTGCGCGCGGGCGGAACCCACGCGGCGGCCTATCTCAGTGACGGCGAGGGCGGGCAGGGCGCCTACCGTGTTGGCGATGCGGTGCTGCCCGGTGTGGTAGTGCAGGCGATCGCTGCCGACCATGTGCTGCTGCGCACCGGTAGCGGCGTGCGCCGCCTGGCGTTGACCGATGCCGCGCCGCAGGTGCCCGCCTCCACGGCACCGCTAGCGGGCACGACAACAGCAGGCACGGCCGCTGCGGTGACGTCGAACGTGGGGAACGTGGCCAATGCCGCCGCTGCCGCTGGCGTGGATCCGCAGCAGCTGCTGAACACCGCCGGGCTGCGCGCAAGCGAGGACGGCAGCGGCTTCACGATCATGCCGCGTGGCGATGGCGCGCTGCTGCGCCAGGCCGGCCTGGCAGCCGGTGATGTGCTGACCCAGATCAACGGCCGCACCCTCGATGCCGAACACCTGCGCGAGTTGCAGGACGAACTGCGCGGTGGCCAGGCGGCCACGCTGACCTATCGCCGCAATGGCCAGACCCACACCATGACCTTGAAGCGCCCGCAATGACTGCCGCTCGTCCTCTCTGGCTGCTCTCGGCCACGTTGTTGCTTGCACTGCCCGTCATGCCGGCCGTCTCGCTGCGCGCGGCCGATGCCCCGGCGGTGCGCCTGCAGGATGTGGATCTGCGCGCCTTCATCCAGGATGTCTCGCGCGCCACCGGCATCACCTTCATCGTGGACACGCGCGTGCAGGGCACGGTGAACGTGGCGCGCGCGCAGGCCATGTCCGAGGCCGATCTGCTGGGCATGCTGCTGGCGGTGCTGCGTGCCAATGGCCTGATTGCGGTGTCCAGCGGCCCATCCACCTATCGCATCATTCCCGACGACACCGCCGCGCAGCAGCCTGGCAGCGCGGCCAGCGCCAACCTGGGGTTTGCAACGCAGGTGTTCACCCTGCAGCGCGTGGATGCGCGCAGCGCGGCAGAAATCCTCAAGCCGCTGGTCGGCCGCGGCGGGGTGATCATGGCGATGCCGCAAGGCAATAGCCTGTTGATCGCCGACTACGCCGACAACCTGCGGCGCATTCGCGGGTTGGTGGCGCAGATCGATACCGACCGCGCGGCGATCGACACGGTGGCCTTGCGCAATAGTTCCGCGCAGGAACTGGCGCGCACCTTGACCTCGTTGTTCGGCCAGGCCGGCGAGCGTAGCGCGGTGCTGTCGGTGTTGCCGGTGGAGAGCAGCAATTCGCTGATCGTGCGCGGCGACCCGGCGCTGGTGCAGCGGGTGGTGCGCACCGCGGTGGATCTGGACGGGCGCGCCGAGCGCCGCGGCGATGTCAGCGTGGTGCGCCTGCAGCACGCCAGTGCCGAACAGCTGTTGCCGGTGCTGCAGCAGCTGGTCGGGCAGACGCCCGGCAACGAAGCGCAGCCCGGGCAGGACACGCGTTCGACTGCAGTGGATGTGGCCGCGGCGAGCGGCGCTGCGCAGACGCAGGTGATTGCACCGGCAACAGGCAAGCGCCCGGTGATCGTGCGCTACCCCGGCTCCAACGCCCTGATCATCAATGCCGACCCGGAGACCCAGCGCGCACTGATGGATGTGATCCGCCAGCTGGACGTGCATCGCGAGCAGGTGCTGGTGGAAGCGATCGTGGTGGAGATTTCCGACACTGCGGCCAAGCGCCTGGGCGTGCAGCTGTTGCTGGCCGGGCGCAACGGCACCGTGCCGTTGATCGCCACGCAGTACAACGGTGCCTCGCCGGGCATCGTGCCGCTGGCCGCAGCGGCGGCCGGTACGCGCAGCGGCAATGGCGATGACGATTCGGTGCTGGAGCAGGCGCGCAACGTGGCCGCGCAATCCCTGCTGGGTTTGAGCGGCGGCCTGATCGGCCTGGCCGGGCAAAGCAACGATGCGGTGTTTGGCATGATCATCGATGCGGTCAAGAGCGACACCGGCTCCAACCTGTTGTCCACGCCCTCGATCATGACCCTGGACAACGAACAGGCGCGCATCCTGGTGGGCCAGGAAGTGCCGATCACCACCGGTGAGGTGCTGGGTGCGGCCAACGACAATCCCTTCCGCACCATCCAGCGCCAGGACGTGGGCGTGGAGCTGGAAGTGCGCCCGCAGATCAACACCGCCGGCGGCATCACGCTGGCGATCAAGCAGGAAGTCTCGGCCATTGCCGGGCCGGTCAGCACGCAGTCGTCCGAGCTGGTCTTCAACAAGCGCCAGATCGAAACGCGCGTGGTGGTGGAGAACGGTGCCATCGTCGCGCTCGGCGGCCTGCTCGACCAGAACGATCGCCAGACCGTGGAGAAGGTGCCGTTGCTGGGCGACGTGCCGGGCCTGGGTGCGTTGTTCCGGCACAAGTCGCGCAACCGCGACAAGACCAATCTGATGGTGTTCATCCGTCCCACCATCATCCGCGATGCGGCCGATGCGCAGCGCATGACCGCGCCGCGCTACACCTACCTGCGCGATCGGCAGCTGGCCGATGGCGACCCGGAGGCCGCGCTCGATGCGCTGGTGCGCGACTATCTGCGCGCGCAGCCGCCGCAGCTGCCGGCGGGTCCAGCGTCGGTTGCATCGCCACCGGCGGCGACGCCTGCGCCCAGCGCACGTCCCGTGCAGCGTTGATGCCATGAACACCGCGCGCGCCAGCATTTCGTACGCATTCGCCAAGCGTCACGGCGTGGTGTTGCTTGGCAGCGACACTGCCGCGCACATCGGCCTGCGCGAGGGTGGCGATGTGCAGGCCTTGATCGAGCTGCGCCGTGCGCTCGGCATGCCATTGCAGGTGCGCACGTTGGCGCCGGCGGTGTTCGATCGGCATGTATCGGAGATCTACGCCGATGCCGGGCTGGAGCAGGGCGTGCAGGTCGAAGCGCTGGACCTGCATGGCAGCCTGGATGCGTTGATCGACGACATCCCCACCGCCGATCTGCTCGACAGCCAGGACGATGCGCCGATCATTCGGCTGATCAACGGCATCATCGCCGAGGCCGCGCGGCTGGGCGCCTCCGACGTGCATCTGGAATCCTACGAATCGCGCCTGCGCGTCCGCCTGCGCGTGGATGGGGTGATGCGCGAGGCGGCCACCTTGCCCGGCCGTATCGCGCCGCTGCTGGTGTCGCGGGTCAAGGTGATGGCACGGCTGGACATCGCCGAAAAACGCATTCCGCAGGACGGCCGCGTGTCATTGGTGATGGGTGCCAAGGCATTGGACGTACGCGTGTCCACCCTGCCGACGCGCGGCAGCGAGCGGGTGGTGTTGCGTATCCTGGACAAGGAGCAGGGCAGCTTGTCGCTGGCACAGCTGGGCATGCCGCCGGCAGTGATGCATACCGTGCAGCGCGCCTTGCAGGTGCCCAACGGCATCGTGCTGGTCACCGGCCCCACCGGCTCGGGCAAGACCACCACGCTGTATGCAGCGCTGAGCCTGCTCAACGATGGCTCGCGCAACATCCTCACCGTCGAAGACCCGGTGGAATACGCCATCGATGGCGTCGGCCAGACCCAGGTCAACGCACGCGTCGGCATGACCTTCGCCGCCGGACTGCGCGCCATCCTGCGCCAGGACCCGGACGTGGTGATGATCGGCGAGATCCGCGACACCGAGACCGCGCAGATCGCGGTGCAGGCCAGCCTCACCGGCCACCTGGTGCTCTCCACCGTGCACACCAACGATGCGGTCGGCGCGGTCACGCGCCTGCGCGACATGGGCATCGAGCCGTTCTTGCTGGCTTCCAGCCTGCGACTGATTCTGGCGCAGCGGCTGGTGCGGCGCTTGTGCATGCAATGCCGCAGTGCACGGCCGATCGACGCCGGAACGGCCCAACTGTTGGAAGCGCCGGCCGATGCGGCGATCTACACAGCGGTGGGCTGCAACGCCTGCCACCACAGCGGATACGTCGGGCGCGTGGGCATCTACGAGGCCATTGCGGTGGACGATGCGATGCGCCGCCTGATCGGCGACAACGCCGATGAAGACGCATTGGCTGCGGTGGCCTTTGCGCGTGCACCGCGGCTGGGCGATGCCGCACGCGCGGCCGTGCTCCAGGGCCTGACCACGCTGGAAGAAGCGCTGCGCGTCACCCGCCAACAGGAAGACGCGTATGCCGCAGTTTGATTACACCGTGCTCGATCTGCGCGGGCGCAACCGGCACGGCGTCATCAGTGCCGACAGCGTGCACAGCGCACGTGCGCAGCTGGAACAGCGGCAATGGGTGCCGGTGCGTGTGGAGGTTGCGGCTGCGACCGCCAGCACGGCTGCGCGCGCAGCGCGCTTCAGCGGCAAGGATCTGGTGCTGTTCACCCGCCAGCTCGCCACGCTGGTGGAAACCGCACCGCTGGAGGAAGCCCTGCGCACCATCGGCACCCAGTCCGAACGCCGCGGCGTGCGCCGGGTCACCGGCCAGACCCATGCGCTGGTGGTGGAAGGGTTTCGCCTGTCCGATGCGATGGCGCGCCAGGGCAACGCATTTCCGCCGCTGTACCGGGCCATGGTGGCCGCCGGCGAAAGCGCGGGTGCGTTGCCGCAGGTGCTGCAACGACTGGCCGATCTGCTCGAACGCCAGGCGCAGGTGCGCAGCAAGTTGCAGTCTGCGCTGGTCTACCCGGCGGCGCTGGCGTTGACGGCCGGGGCGGTGGTGATCGTATTGATGACTTTCGTCGTGCCCAAGGTGGTGGACCAGTTCGATTCGATGGGGCGCGCCTTGCCCTGGCTGACGCGCGCGGTGATCGCGGTGTCGAACTTCCTGCTGCATGCCGGCATTCCGCTCCTGGTTGCGCTGGTGATTGCCGCAATCGCTGCACTGCGGCTGCTCAAACGCCCGGCACTGCGGCTGGCAGCAGATCGCGCCATCCTGCGCGCGCCCTTGCTGGGGCGCCTGATCCGCGACCTGCATGCCGCGCGCATGGCGCGCACGCTGGCGATCATGGTCAACAGCGGCCTGCCGCTGATGGAAGGGCTGATGATCGCCGCACGCACCGTGGACAACCGCGCCTTGCGACTGGCCACCGACAGCATGGTCAGCGCCATCCGCGAAGGCGGCAGCCTGGCCGCGGCGATGAAGCGCGCGGGCGTGTTCCCGCCCACGCTGCTGTACATGGCCTCCAGCGGCGAGAACAGCGGGAGGCTTGCGCCGATGCTGGAGCGCGCCGCCGATTATCTGGAGCGTGAATTCGAGTCGTTCACCACCGCCGCGATGAGCCTGCTGGAGCCGGCCATCATCGTGCTGCTCGGTGGCGTGGTGGCGGTGATCGTGCTGTCGATCCTGTTGCCCATCCTGCAATTCAACACCCTGGCGCTCGGTTGAGCGCAGCCGTCCTTTCGGAGATCCACATGCAGTCCATCCAGTCTCTTGCCTCTGCCGGCGCGCGTCCGCTGCGTGGTCGCGCGCGCGGCTTCACCCTGGTCGAGTTGATGGTGGTCATCGTCATCATCGGCCTGCTCGCCACCGTGGTGATGATCAACGTGATGCCCAGCCAGGACCGCGCCATGGTCGAGAAGGCGCGCGCCGATGTCGCGGTGCTGGAGCAGGCGCTGGAAACCTATCGCCTGGACAACCTCACCTATCCCACCACCGAACAGGGCCTGCAGGCCCTGCTCACCGCGCCGAGTGGTCTGGCCCGGCCGGAGCGCTACCGGCAAGGCGGCTATATCCGCCGCTTGCCCGAAGACCCGTGGGGGCATGCGTACCAGTATCGCCGCCCGGGTCGCACTGGCGGCTTCGATGTGTATTCCTTCGGTGCCGATGGGGCCGAAGGCGGCGATGCCGACAACGCCGATATCGGCAACTGGCGCTGAGACACGCGCGTGCCGATCGCACCGGTCATCGTGCAGCGATGCGTACGACGCCACGGGCGTGTGGGCACGCGTGGTTTCACCTTGCTGGAAGTATTGGCCGTGCTGGTCATCACCGCGCTGGCCAGCACGCTGGTGGCGATGACGCTGCCCGACACCCGGCCTGATCTGCACGACCAGGCCGACGAATTGGCCAGCGCGCTGATCAACGCGCGCGACGACGCCATCCTGAGCCTGCGCATGGTGGAGGTGATCGTCGATACCGGCGGCTACACCTTCCGTCGTCAGGCGCGGCAGCAGTGGGTGGCACCGGACGAAAAACCTTTCGTCGCCACACGCTGGCCGGCCGGTGTGCAGGCACAGCTGCCAGCCGGTGCCACGCAGCTGAGCGTGCGCTTCGACCCCACCGGGGCGGCCACGCCGCAACGCATCGCCCTGGGCGACGGGCAGCAACAGCGACAGGTGCTGGTCGATGCCGCCGGCGGAGTACGCGTCGATGCGCCGCGTCGGTAATCGCCAGGCCGCGGCCGGCTTTTCGCTGCTGGAATTGATGGTGGCACTGGCCATCTTCGGCATGGCGGTGGTCGGGCTATTGAATCTCTCCGGCGAAAGCACGCGCACGGCGGTGGTGCTGGAAGAACGCGCACTGGCGGCCGTGGTGGCGGAAAACCAGGCGATCGAGGCGATGCTTGCCCCCACTGCCGCTGCGCTGGCGCCTGCCCGCGGGCAGGAACTGCTGGGTGGCCGCAGCTGGGACTGGCAGCGCCAGGCCGTGCCGGCCAGCGCCGGCATGGTGCGTCTGGAGGTGCAGGTGCGTGCCGCAGGCCAGACGCAGGAAATCGCCAGCCTGAGCGTGTTGCGGAGCGTGCAATGAGCCGCCCACCTCGCGCGGCCGGCTTCACCCTGATCGAGCTGCTGGTGGCGCTGGCGGTCTTCGCGCTGGTGGCAGCTGCGGCGGTGGTGGTGATGCGCCAGAGCATCGATCAACGCGATGCGGTCCGCCAACGCTTGCAGCAGGTGCGCGATTTCCAGCTGGCCCATGGCCTGCTGCGCAGCGATCTGCAACAGGCCGCGGTGCGGCGCACGCGCAATGGCGATGGCAGCGCCGCGCGCACGGCCTTCATCGCCAGTGCGCCGGGAACCCAGGGGCCGTTGTTCGGCTTCGTGCGGCGCGGCTGGAGCAACCCGGATCGGGTGGCACGCGCCTCGCTGCAATATGTGGAGTACCGCGTGGTCGAAGGACGCCTGGAGCGCAGTGCGCGCCCGGCACTGGATGGTGCGGCGGCCGCAGCGCCGCAGGTGCTGCTGCGTGGCGTGCGCTCGGCGGTGGTGGTATTTCATTACCGCGCGCAATGGAGCGATGGCTGGAGCGGCGGGCTGGAAGCGCTGCCGGATGCGATCTCGCTGGAGCTGGACCTGGAGCAATGGGGACGTGTGCGGCAAGTGTTCCTGCTGCCGGAGGGGCGCGCATGAGGGCGTTGCGTGCACCTGCGCGGCAACGCGGCGTCGCATTGTTGACGGTGTTGCTGCTGGTGGCGGTGATGACGCTGCTGATGGTCGCGGTGCTGGACGATCTGCGCTTTGGCCTGCGCCGTAGCGGCAATGGCGAGGCGATGACGCAGGCGCAGTGGTATGCGCTGGGGAGCGAGACCCTCGCGCGGCAACGCCTGCAGGCGCTGGCCAGGCGCGACCCGCTGCGCACCACGCTCGATGGCGGCTGGAACGATCAGCCGGTCACCTTCCCGCTGGACGATGGCATGGTGAGCGTACGGCTGCGCGACCGTGGCAGCTGTTTCAACCTCAATAGCGTGGTCGCCGGCGCGCCCGAGCAATGGCAGCGCAGCGACGACGGTGCGCGCCAGTACCAGGCCCTGCTGGAGGCAGTGGGCATCACGCCACCACAGGCGCAGGCCCTGACCGATGCGCTGGTGGACTGGATCGACAGCGACAACCAACCCGGCGCGCACGGCGCGGAAGACGCGCAGTATCTGCAATCGGCGGTGCCGCTGCGGACCGGTGCGACCCTGCTGGCCGGTGTCAGCGAGCTGGGCGCCATCGCCGGCTACACCCCCGCACGCATCGCGCTGCTGCAGCCCTATCTGTGTGCGCTACCGGAAGGGCGGCTGTCGCCGGTCAACATCAACACGCTGCGCCTGCAGGATGCGCCGGTGCTGGTGGCGCTGACCGAAGGCCGGCTGGAACTGGCGGCCGCACGCCGGGTGATCGCCGCACGCCCGGCCGGCGGATGGCGCGATCCGGCGGTGTTCTTCAACACGCCGGCCCTGCTGCACGTCGCACCGTCGAACGCAGTGCTGCAGCAGGTGCAGTTGCGCACCACGTATTTCTCCCTCGTCAGCGAAGTCGAGCATGCCGGTGCGCAGGTCATGCTCGAAGCCTTGCTGCAGCAAGACCCGGCCGGCCGCGTGCTGCTGGTGGCGCGCCAATGGAGCCCCGACCAATGAGTAGTACCTTGCTGTTGCTGCCGGCCGATGCTGCAGCCGAACCGATTGCCGTGCGCGTGGATGCGCAGGGGCATGTCGTGGCGCAGCATCCCCCCGGCGCAGCGCACGAATGTTCCGCGCGCACGCTGCTGGTGGTGCCGGGCAGTGCGGTGCATCTGCGCTGGTTGACACTGCCGGGCCGCAGCGTTGCGCAATCGGTGGCGGCCGCGCGCCTGCAATTGGCCGAGCATCTGGCCACCGATGCGCAGGCGGTGCATGTGGCGATCGCCGAACAGGCCGAGCCCGATGGCACACGCCTGGTTGCGGCCGTGGACGCTGCTGTGATGCAGCAGTGGCTGCAGCGCGCAGCGAGTGCGGGCGTGGTGCCCGATGCGGTGGTGCCCGATTGCTTGTTGCTGGACAGCGCCGATGCCGAGCAGGCGCCCACCGTGGTGGAATGGGATGGGCGCTGGCTGCTGCGCGGGCCACGCCTGGCCTGCAGCCTGGAGCCGCCGCTTGCGCAGCTGCTGCTCTCCGCACAACCGCGTGCGGCAACGCTGCCACCGCAGGCCGGTCCGCAGCGCGTCATTGCGCAGTTCGCGCGGCATGCCGTTGCAGTGCCGCTCGACCTGCGCCAGCACGCCTTCGCAACCGGGCCACAAGCGCGTGCTGGTTTCAGCTTGCGCATGCTGGCCGCACTGCTGGCGCTGCTGGTGGTCTCGCCGCTGCTGGTGCTGTTCGCGCAAACGTTGCGCTACGAGATCGGTGCACGTGTGCTGCACGCACGCGCCGCCGCGCAGTTGGATGTGCGCGATGTAGCGGCGGTGCCTGCTGCACTGCAGGCACGCCGGCAGGCGGGGACGGCGGCCGATCGCCTGGCCGTGCAACTCAATACCCTGTTCGCTGCGGTCGATGCCCTTCCGGCTGCGCAACTGGACCAGCTCGATTACCGCGCCGCGCAGCCGCTGCGCGCCACCTTGCTGCACACCGATGGGGCAGACCTACAGCAGCTGTCCGCACGGCTTGCCGAAGCCGGCTGGCGCATGGATCCGGGCAGCAGCCAGGTCGAAGACCACCGCATGCGCACGCCGTTCGCACTGGAGCCGTTGCGATGAAGGCATCGTTGCAAGGCGGCGCGCAATGGTGGCAGGCACGTGCGCCGCGAGAGCGGCGCATGCTGGGCGTGATGTGTGTGGCGCTGGCGGCGTTCGTCGGTTGGTATGCGCTTTACACCCCATTGCGCCACTGGCATGACCGGGCCTGGGCGCGTTATGCCGATGCAGCGCAGCTGGTCCTGGATGCATCTGCGCAGACAGCGTCGACCGGGCGCGCCGCGGCACCGGGCCGCGCGGCATTGGCCCAGATCATCGCACGCAGCGCACGCGATACCGGCGTCAACATCACCTCACAACGGCGCAGCGCGGCCGGTGGGGTGGAGGTGCAGATCGATGCGGTCAGCGCCGCTGCGCTGTTCGGCTGGCTGGAGCAGTTGCGGCAGGCACACGGCCTGGCACCGACCCAGCTGAGCGTGGTGCGCCATCAAGGCCAATTGCGCGTACGCTGCGGGTTTGCGGAAGCTGTGCCGTGACACGGAGACGTTGGGCCTTGGTCTTGCTGTTGATGCTGGGTGTCGCGCTGTTGGCATCGCTGCCCTTGCGCCTGGTGCTGCCACGCGAGGGGCTGCCATTCTCGGTGCTGGACGTGCAGGGGCCGGTTTGGGCCGGCACCTTGCGGCAGGTGCACTGGCACGGCATCGCGTTCGGCGATGTCGCCGTGCGGCCGCGCGTCTGGCCGTTGTTGCAGGGCGAGCGTCAGGTGCACTTGCAGTCCACGCAGCTGCAACTGCTGTGGGTGGATGGCGCGCAACACGGCATCCGCGCGGCGCAAGGCCGGCTGCTGGTACGCCAGCCAGCGGGCATGGCGTCGATCGATCTGGCAGTGGAGCTGCAGCGGGTGGATCTGCTGTTCGATGCCACCGGCTGCGTGCAGGCAGGTGGGCGGGTCGGCCTGCAAGTGTTGGCCAGCGGCGCGGGCGAGCTGCCCGCTTTGCCGCCGTTGCGCTTGTCCGGGCAGCCGCGCTGCGTGGGCGAGACCGCCGTGCTGAGCCTGCTGCCCGACACTGCGCTGCCTGCCGGCGTACAGGCCGACACGCAGCTGCAGCTCTGGGGCGATGGTCGTTGGCAGCTGCACTCACGTGTGGATCCGGGTGAAGACGCGGTGCTGGGCGTGGGCCTGCAATTGCTGGGGTTCGCTGCCACCCCGGAGCGCAGCTTGCTGCGCATCGACCAAGGCAGGTTGCGCTGAAGGCAGCGCGACCTGCCGCGCCGCGATCCACCGCGCATCTGCACCATTTGCGTGCATGCGCAATGCCGGGCGTCTTGGCCCACTGCGACGATGGTATGTCGCATTCAAGCGCTGACAACGTTGTCAGCGACACGCTGTGCACAGTCATCGCGGCAAGCCATAGGCCACGGCAATGCAGCAGACACCCCACCGCTGCGCCCGTAGGACCAGGCAGCGACGGACGCGGACGCAACCGGCAGGCAATCACACAGTTGCGAACATCCAAGGATCGGCCTGGATTGGTCTGGTGACAGAGGATTGGTCATTGACTGGTCCTGTGACAACGATGCCCGCCATGCACTCAAATGATCCGTGTATGCACCGCAAACGGCCGTTAAAACGTCGGTGCCGCGGGGGCTCCGGTGCATGGAAGAACGCTTTCGGTAGTGACTGTTGACAGGACCTTTTAAAGACCATAAGAATCGAATCCACTGAATTGGTATATGCCAGTCAGGGCCGTTGATCAGCAATGGCAGGCGATGTCCGTCCTGGGAGGGGAGCGGCATCGGCACCCACGGGGGGCCGTACGGGGTGCTCGCAGACAACAGATCGCAGGCGGTTCCGGATGTCCGGGACTGGTGGCCTGTGCGCGTGTGGGTGGGTTGCCCAACGCCGGGATCTGTCATCGCTGATCGATCGGAATGCCAGCCGCATCGTCGTCCAGCCATTCCACCTCCAGGATCTCCCATGTCACCTGTCCCGCGTGCCCCGTTGCGTCGTTGTTCGCCGTCCTCGCTGTCCATTGCCATCGCGCTGTCGCTGCTCGCCTGTGGCGTCAACGCGCAGGCGCAGCAATCGCCGCCGGAGGCATCGGCGCAGATCTCCCAGCTCGACACCGTCAAGGTCACCAGCTCCTACCAGAAGAGCCTGATCACCGCGATGGACAACAAGCGCGACGACGTGCGCATGACCGACGGCATCTCGGCGCAGGACATCGGCAAGTTTCCTGCCGAGAACATCGCCGAAGCGATCCAGCGCATCCCCGGTGTGCAGATCTCCACCATCAACGGGCGCGGCTCCACCATCAGCGTGCGTGGCCTGGGCCCGCAGTATTCGGCCACCACCATCAACGGCCAGGTGATCAAGAGCGCCGATTTCACCGATGGATTCCGCTACGACATCATCCAGCCGGAAGTGGCCGCCGGGATCGAGGTGATCAAGTCGCCGTCGGCCGACATGGATGCCGGTGGCCTGTCCGGCACGGTCAATATCAACACCACCAAGCCGCTGGATTACCGGCAGACCAAGCTGCTGTTTTCGGCCAAGACCCAATATGCGGAATTTGCCGGCGGCTCGCCCACGCCCAAGGGGGTGCTGACCTATATCGACCAGTTCAAGTTCGGCGGCGGCGACCTGGGCGTGTTCCTCAGTGCCGGCTACCAGAAGCTCAAGGACCGCGCCGATTATCTGTGGATCGACCGCTGGTATACCCAGCAAACCGATGCCGGCACCTTGTACATCCCGCGTCGCCCGCGCTACCGCTCGATCGAGCGCGAGACCACGCGCAAGATGTTCAATGGCGGCCTGCAGTGGAAGCCCAACGACCAGCTGGAAATGAACCTCACTGCGCTGTATTCGCAGGACAAGACCGCCAACGACATGAACCAGCTTGTGTATTCGTTCGAGCGCACCCCGCTGACGGTGCTGCAGACCAACGGCCTGACCGCCACCCAGGTATCGGCGTCGGACTACTGGCTGGAAAACAATCGCCAGCTCGAACAACACGATCTGTCCACGCAATTGCTCACCTACGACTTCAAGTGGAAGGGCGATGCCTGGACGCTCGGCGGCGCGGCCAATTACACCCAGGGCAAGACCGACGAAAACGAGCGCGCGGCCATCCTGGGCCGGATCCCCTCGGCGACGCTGCTGGATACTTCCGATCCGGACGCGATCTCGCTGACCACCGATGCCGACGCCACCGATGCCAGCGCCTGGGACAAGCGCAATCTGGTGCGCAGCGAGTATCCCAACGGCTCCATCCAGTCGCTCAGCAACAAGGAATGGTCGCTGCAGCTGGATGCCGAACGGTATCTGGAGCTGGGCGCGTTGAGCGCGGTGCGCTTTGGTGCCAAATACCGCCGCGAAACCTTCGACCGCGACGTACGCCGGCGCGATTTCCTGTATCTGCTCAGGACCGGCGCCGTATCGGGCTTTGACATGTTCCCGGAGCTGTCGGCCGCCAACAGCACGGTCGGCAACTTCCTCGACGGGCAGCTGGCCTCGCAGGACAGCTGGGTCACCCCGGATATCGCCGCCTATGCGCGCTCGCTGGCGGCTGCCGGCATCACGGTGCCGGTGCTGTTCGCCCCGCAGAGCAGCTACAGCATCGAGAACGACATTTCCTCGGCCTATGCGATGGCGCGCATCGATACCGACATCGGCAGCATGCGCCTGCGCGGCAACTTCGGCCTGCGCTACGAAAACACCAAGCGCACCACCGACACCTACCTGACCCAGGCGCAGGCAGCCAGCGACGATGCCAATGTAGTGATCGGCACTGCGCGCGCACCCTACGAGTATTCCAACTGGCTGCCCAGCCTGAATCTGGTGCTGGACGTGCGCGAAGACCTGCTGCTGCGCTTTGCGGCCGGCAAGGTACTGGTGCGGCCGATCCTGGACAGCAATACCGCCATCGCCTCGACGATCTCCACCGGCACCAATACCGGTGGCACCACCACGTATGTCGTCACCCAGGGCCAGACCGATCTGAAGGCGCTGACCGCCGACCAGGCCGACCTGAGCCTGGAGTGGTATTACGGCAACGGCGGCGCGCTGACCGTGGCCGGGTTCTGGAAGAACATCAAGAACGGCACCTTCAACCGCATCGTCTGCCCGGCCGCCTTCGACGGCACTGCGCTGTCCAGCAATGCGGCAGGCGACTGCGTGGACAGTGGCGGCGATATCTACGAGATCACCGCCACCACCAACGATCCGAGCAAGGTCAAGATCCGCGGTTACGAACTGGGCTGGACGCAATCGCTGGATGCCTGGCTGCCGATCGACGGCTTCGGGGTGACCACCAACTTCACCCGGGTGATTCCGCAGCGCGATACCGATTTCCAGATCCGCAACCTGTCCGAACAGACCTGGAACGCCACCGCATATTGGGAGAGCGCGCATTATTCGGCGCGCGTCTCGCTCAACCATCGCAGCGAATACGAACAGGACAGCAGCGACAGCTTCTTCGCGCGCGAAGGCCACACCATGAAGGCGCGTACCCAGCTGGATGCAGTGCTGGGTTATCAGGTCAACGACAGGCTGAGTTTCCAGCTCGGCGGTTTGAATCTCACCAACCGCACCGAAGAAGCGTACAAGGACATCGCCAGCCGCTGGCAGATGACCGGTGTCACCGGTCGTAGCTACTACCTGTCGATGCAGTGGGACATGCGTTGATGACGGGCGGGCGAGCACGGTGCCAGCGTGCATCGCGGTGTGGCGCAGTCAGGCGTACGTGCAACGCCGTTGGTCAGCGCAACGCCGCAGGCGCGATGGACGCGCGCCATGCGGCGGCCGCGCGGCGTGCGTCACGGGCTGGGCCTGCAGTGCAGGCGAGCGGGCGCTGCCATGCGCAGGCGTGAGTTCATCAAAGGCAGCGTCTGCGCCTCGTCGCTGCTTGGCGTGCCGGCGTTGCTGCCAGGCGCGGCGAGCGCGGTCGCCACCCGCTCGGGCAGCGACGGCACGCCGTGTCCGGCGCCAGCGGGCACCGGTGACGGCGGCCAATGGCTGGACCTGGACCAAGGGTGGCGCTTCCATGCCGGCGATCTGCCCTTGCCGCGCCTGCTTGCGCAGGATGAGACCTACGACAACGCCAAGGCCGGCCGCGCCTGGGGTGCGGCGGCACCGGACTTCGACGACACCGGCTGGCGGCAGCTGCAAGTGCCGCACGATTTTGTGGTGGAGCAGGCGGTGCGCGCCGACGCCAATATCGCGCAGGGCTATCGCCCGCGTGGCATTGCCTGGTACCGGCGCACGCTGCGGCTGGACGAGTCCGCGCGCGGGCAGTCGGTGGAACTGCGTCTGGACGGCATCGCCAGCCATGCCACCGTGTGGGTCAACGGCATGCTGATGGCACGCAGCTGGAGCGGCTACACCGGCCTGGTCATCGACCTCACGCCGGTCGCGCGCTACGGCAATGCCTTGAACAGCATCGCCATCCGCGTCGATGCCGAGGCCATGGATGGCTGGTGGTACGAAGGCGGCGGCATCTACCGGCACACCTGGCTGGTGCTGCGTGCGCCCTTGCATATCGCCGGCGATGGTCTGGCAGCGGTGCCGCGCGAAGGGCCGGACGATATCTGGCAGGTGCCGGTGCAGCTGGAGCTGGCCAACAGCGGCGAACAGCCCGCCGATGCGTGGGTGGATGTGGCGCTGCACGACCCGAAGGGGGTTGTGGTGGCAGGCGGCCAGACGCAACTGCGCGTGGCTGCATTCGGCACCGCGCAGGCGGCCGTCGACGTGTCGGTGCCGCAGCCGCAGCGCTGGAGCGTGGATACACCGGTGTTGTATCGCGTGCAGGCCAGCGTGCGTGGCGCGGACGGCCGCAGCGACCGTGCCGCGTGCGACATCGGCTTTCGTAGCCTGCGCTTCGATGCCGACCGCGGCTTCTTCCTCAATGGCCGTGCGCTCAAGATCAAGGGCGTGTGTCTGCATCAGGACCATGCCGGCGTTGGCGTGGCGCTGCCCGATGCGCTGCATGTGTTTCGCCTGCAGCGCCTGAAATCGATGGGCTGCAATGCCATCCGCCTGCACCACGCGGTGGCGCCGGAATTGCTGCAGGCCTGCGACCGGCTCGGCATGCTGGTGATGGCCGAGAACCGGCTGTTCAATCCTGCGCCGGAGTATCTGGCCTTGCTGCGCACCATGGTGCGGCGCCAGCGCAACCATCCCAGTGTCTTCCTGTGGTCGCTGCTCAACGAAGAACCATTGCAGGGCACCGCCACCGGTTACGCGATCACGGCGCGCGCCGCCAGCGCGGTGCGTGCGCTCGACGACAGCCGCCCGATCACGGCCGGCATGAACGATGGCATGTTCGCCACCCGCGGCGCGGCCGACGTGGTGGACGTGCTCGGCTTCAACTATCGCCAGTACAACTATGACCGCGTGCATGCCGCGCGCCCACGCACGCCGATGTTGTCCAGCGAAGACACCAGCGCGTTCCAGACGCGTGGTGCATGGTTCACCGACCCGGACGCGCACGTAGTGGCCGAAGACGACAGCCTGGCTGCGGACTGGGGCAATACCCATCGCCGCGCCTGGCAGCTGATTGCCGAACGCCCGTTCGTCGCCGGCAGTTTCGTGTGGACCGGCTTCGACTACCGCGGCGAACCCACGCCGTTCGAGTGGCCGTCGGTGGGGTCGTTCTTCGGCATCATGGACCAGTGCGGATTCGCCAAGGGTGCCTATTGGTTGCGTCGTGCGTTGTGGATCGACGATGCGCCGGTATTGCACCTGTTGCCGCACTGGAACTGGCCCGGCCGCGAAGGCCGGCCGATCAAGGTGATGGCGTTCTGCAATGCCGCGCAGGTGGAGTTGTGGCTCAACGGCCGCTCGCTGGGGAAACAGGCGGTGGATCGCGCGCAGATGAATCAGTGGCAGGTGGACTACGCGCCAGGCGTGCTCGAAGCGGTGGCCTGGCGCGACGGCCGCGCGGTGGCGCGTACGCGGGTGGAAACCACCGGCGCGCCGGTGGCGCTGCGGCTCACGCCCGACCGCCGCCAGCTACGCGGCGATGGCCGCGATGCGCAACCGGTGACCCTGGAGGCGCTGGACGCGCAGGGCCGCCACGTGCCCGATTGCAATGCGTTGCTGACGCTGCAGATCAGCGGTGGCCGCCTGCTGGGTGTGGGCAATGGCGACCCGAATGCGCACGCCGCCGATCAGGGCACGCACGTGGCCTTGTTCAACGGGCTGGCGCAGGCGATCGTGCAGGCCGGGCGCGGCGCGGGCGTACTGCGGCTGCAGGCGCGCAGCGCAGGCTTGCGCGATGCGGTGGTCGAGATCGCGTGCGTGGCAGGGCCGCCGCCAGCCGCGGTGCCGATCGTGGCGCCGGTGATGGTGGTCGAAAGCTGGCGCCACACCGCCGCCTTCGCGCAGCCGCCGGCGCCGGATCTCTCGCGCCGCCCCAACGACAACAACAGCTGGAGCAACACGTTGCCAGGCACGCTGGAAACCGCGCCCGAACGCGCCGGCTACGTGTTGTACCGCACCCAGTTCACACCGTGGCAAGGCGTGCAGACCCACGGCGGCCTGCTCGATCTGGGGCGCCTCAGCGGGCCGGCGCAGGTGTTTCTGGATGGCCGTGCGGTTGCCCAGGCAGCGGCAGGCACCCCGATCACCATAGCGCTTGCGCCGGCCGCCGGCGCCCGCACGCTGGCCGTCATTGTGCAGGTCACCGCCGATCAGCCGTTCGGATTCCACGACGTCGTCACCGTGCACTACCGGGACTGCCCATGATTGCCTCATCGTTCTTACCCTCGTCGTCCGCGCGGCGATTTGCCGGCGCAGTGCTGAGCGCGCTGCTCGCACTTCCGTACAGCGTGCTGGCCGCACCGCCCGCACAAGCGGTGGTGCAACGTTTGATCGGCGCGCGCGCCGCGCAGTTCGAGATGCGCGTGGCGCCGCGCGGCGACGGTGCGGACTGGTACCGCATCGACGCCGGCGGCGACACGGTGCGCATTGCCGGCTCCTCGCAAGTGGCATTGGCGCGTGGCGCCTATGCCTATCTCGGCCAGGCCGGCGCGGCCTCGATGAGTTGGGAAGGCGACCGCGTCGCGCTGCCGGTGCAATGGCCGGCCTACCGCAGCGGCCAGGTGCGTACGCCGTTTGCCCATCGCGCCTATCTCAACACCTGTACCTATGGCTACACCACGCCGTTCTGGGATTGGCCGCGCTGGCAGCGCGAGATCGACTGGATGGCGTTGCACGGCATCGACATGCCGCTGGCGATGGAAGGGCAGGAGGCGATCTGGCAGGCGCTCTGGCGCGAGTTCGATGTGGGCGATGACGCATTGGCGGACTACTTCTCCGGCCCGGCCTTCACCCCATGGCAGCGCATGGGCAATATCGAAGGCTATCGCGCGCCGCTGCCGCAGCAATGGATCGACAGCAAGCGCGTGCTGCAGACGCAGATCCTTGCGCGCATGCGCGAACTGGGCATGCAGCCGGTGTTGCCGGCATTTGCCGGTTACGTGCCCAAGGCATTCGCGCAGGCGCATCCGAACGCACGCATCTACCGCATGCGCGCCTGGGAAGGCTTCCACGAAACCTATTGGCTGGATCCGCGCGACCCCTTGTTCGCCAAGGTCGCACGCCGCTTCCTTGAGCTGTACACGCAGACCTACGGCGCAGGCGCGTTCTACCTGGCCGATGCCTTCAACGAAATGCTGCCGCCCGTGGCCGACGACGGCAGCGACGTGGCCGCCGCCACGTACGGCGACAGCATCGCCAACTCCGACGCCGCACGTGCCAAGGCCGTGCCGGCGGCGCAACGCGATGCGCGCCTGGCCGAGTACGGGCAGGCCTTGTATCGCTCCATCGCGCAGGTCAATCCGCAGGCCACCTGGGTGATGCAGGGCTGGCTGTTCGGCGCCGACCGCGAGTTCTGGCAACCGCAGGCGATCGCCGCGTTTCTGGGCAAGGTGCCCGATGCGCGCTTGATGGTGCTGGACATCGGCAACGACCGGTATCCCGGCACCTGGAAGGCCTCGCAGGCCTTCGACGACAAACAGTGGATCTACGGCTACGTGCATAACTACGGTGCCAGCAATCCGCTGTACGGTGACTTCGCATTTTATCGACAGGATCTGCAGGCCTTGCTTGCCGATCCGGACAAACGCAATCTGAGCGGGTTTGGCGTGTTCCCCGAGGGCCTGCACAGCAACTCGGTGGTCTACGAATACCTGTACGCGCTGGCTTGGGAAGGGCCGCAGCACTCCTGGTCGCAGTGGCTCACGCAGTACACGCGTGCGCGCTACGGCCACAGCGATGCGGCATTGCTGCAGGCCTGGTCGGATCTGGAGGCGGGCATCTATCAGACCCGGTACTGGTCGCCGCGCTGGTGGAACAAACGCGCCGGGGCGTATCTGCTGTTCAAGCGGCCGACGGCCGACATCGCCGGCTTCGACGATCGCCCCGGCGATCCGCAGCGCCTGCGCCGCGCGATCGACGCGTTGTTGCAGCAAGCAGGCCGCTATGCCGATGCGCCGCTCTACCGCTACGACCTGATCGAAGACGCCCGGCATTACCTGAGCCTGCACGCCGACCGCCAATTGCAGGCGGTGGTGCAGGCCTATACGGCAGGGGATCTCGCACGGGGCGATGCGATATTGGCGCGCACGACACGATTGGTGCAAGGGCTCGATGCATTGGTCGGAGGCCAACACGAAACCCTGGCCGACTGGACCGGCCAGGCGGCGGCCGCAGCAGGCGATGATGCCGCATTGCGTCGCGCCTATGTCGGCAATGCGCGTGCGCAGGTCAGCGTCTGGGGCGGCGACGGCAATCTCGCCGATTACGCGTCCAAGGCGTGGCAGGGCATGTACGCGGATTTCTATCTGCAGCGCTGGACGCGCTTTCTCGGCGCATACCGCGCCGCACGCAAGGCGGGCACAACGTTCGACGCAGCGGCAGTCAACGCGCAGCTTGCCGCGTGGGAGCGCCAATGGGCCGCGCAGGACGCGCTGCCGAAGCGACAGCCACCCCGCGACCCACTGACCTTGCTGCGCAGCTTGATGGCGCAGGTGGATGCGCATGATGGTTTGCAACGTGCCATGCAACGCAATGTGCAAGGCAGTACGCACAGTGCAACGCAAGGCATTGCCCAAGGCGACGTGCACGGCATCGCGCACGGTGCCATTCGCGGCACCACGCAAGGTACTGCCCAATGAGCAGATGCATATCGCACATCGTGGCCCGACATGAGCGCTTCCGCACCGATGCAATGACGCTCGTCACGGGCAGCACGTCTGCAGGCCGGCTCCACCTGCAGTCGCTTGGCAAGGAACTGCAATGAGCGCACAAACACTCCCTGCTGCAGCTGGCACTGCAACCGCAGCACCCAGGCGCGAACGCTTCCTGTCGCTGGACGTCTTCCGCGGCTTGACCATCTTCCTGATGATCCTGGTCAATACCGCAGGGCCCGGCGCGCAGCCATATGCGCAGCTGACCCACGCGGGGTGGTTCGGCTTCACGCTTGCCGATCTGGTGTTTCCCTCGTTCCTGTTCGCCGTCGGCAGCGCGATGAGTTTTGCGCTGGCAACCGATACGCCGCATCGGCAGTTTCTCGGCCGCGTGGGCAAGCGCGCCGCGCTGATCTTCCTATGCGGTGTGCTGATGTACTGGTTTCCGTTTGTGCATCCGCAGCCCGGCGGTGGATGGGCGTTCACTACGGTCGACCAACTCCGCCTGACCGGCGTGCTGCAGCGGATCGGCCTGTGCTATCTGCTTGCAGCGCTGCTGGTGCGCTATCTGCCGCCACGCGCTATCGCGCCGGTTTGCGTCGCGCTGCTGCTGGGCTACTGGGCGTTGCTGTACGTCTTTGGCCAGCCCGGCGCGGAGCTGAGCAAGACCGGCAACGCCGGCACCCGGCTGGATCTGTGGCTGTACGGGCGCGCGCACTTGTACCGCAAAGACGACGGCTTCGACCCCGAGGGCCTGCTCGGCACGCTGCCGGCCACCGTCAACGTGCTGGCGGGCTATCTGACCGGGCGCTTCCTGCAGCGCCGCGGCAAGACCGGCGCTGCCACGGGCATGCTGTTGTTGGCCGGCGCCGGCCTGGTGCTGCTCGCGCTGCTGTGGAATCCCGTCTGGCCGCTGTCGAAAAAGCTCTGGAGCGGATCGTTCGTCGCCTGCACCGTGGGCCTGGACCTGCTGGCGCTGGGCGCGCTGGTGTACCTGCTGGAGTTGCGCGGCTGGGCCGGCGGGAGCGGCTTTTTCACCGTGCTGGGGCGCAACCCGCTGGCGATCTACCTGTTCTCCGAACTGTTCGTGGTGGTGCTGCGGCTGCTCCCGGCCGGCGGCTCCGGCCTGGACCTGTACGCCTGGGTCGGTATTGGCGTGTTCCAGGCCGTTGCGCCGGGCCCGCTCGGCTCGCTGCTGTGCGCGCTGAGCTACACGCTGCTGTGCTGGGTGGTGGGCTGGTGGATGGATCGGCGGCGCTGGTACCTGCGGCTGTGATTGCCCGGCCCCGTCGTCAGTGGCGCAGCCCCCGGGGCGTGGACGGTACCGCGTCGTCTTGATCGTCGGCATGCACCCGCGCCCGCAGCTAATGCGCTGCGGGCAAATTGGTACTATATTGGACCTAACGAATCCAAGTCGGTCCAGAGGACAGGCAATGGCCAGACCGAAAACCGAAGCCAAGGCGGACGCCGATCCCCGGATGGACGCGTTGGCGCTGGATGCCTCCGCGCCAACGCCACTGTATCTGCAATTGGCCAGCAAGCTGGACGAGCAGATCCGCCAGGCGCAGTGGAAGGCCGGCGAAGCGCTGCCGGCCGAGCGCCAGCTGTGCGAGCGCCTGCAGATCTCGCGGGTGACCCTGCGCCAGGCGGTGGATGTGCTGGTCGAGCAAGGCCTGGTGTCGCGCCGGCAGGGCGCTGGCACCTTCGTCACCACCCAGATCCAGCATCAACTCAGCGGCCTCACCAGCTTCAGCGAGACGCTGCGCATCAAGGGCTACGAGCCCGGCACGCGCTGGCTGGAGCGGCGGCTGCGCCCGGCCCATGGCGAAGAGATTTTGCGGCTGGGCCTGTCCCCGGACGCATCGGTGGCCTCGCTGACGCGTCTGCGCAGCGCCGACGACCGGGTGATGGCCTACGAACATGCCGTGCTGCCGCAGCGCATCGTGGCAGACCCGGAGCTGATCGGCGATTCGCTGTATAGCTATCTGGACGCGCAGGGCACACCGGTGGTGCGCGCACTGCAGTATTTCCGCGCGATCAACCTGCCGGCGCGGCTGGCCGAACACCTGCGCATGAAGACCGGCGAGGCGATCCTGCACGTGGTGCGCGTGGGCTACGCCCGCGACGGCAGCGCGATCGAATTGACCGACACCTATTGCCACAACGACTTCTACGACTTCGTCGCCGAACTGCGCCGCTGACGCCAACGGCCTCCCCCACGACAACCTCAGAGCCAGCCGATCCATGACCACTGCCAGGCCCGCAAATCCCGTTGTCTCGATCGCCATCGTCGGCGTGCTGTTCTTCATCATCGGCTTTTTCACCTGGATCAACGGGCCGCTGATCACCTTCGTGCGGCTGGCGTTCGATCTCAACGAGGTCAACGCCTTCCTGGTGCTGATGGTGTTCTACCTGTCGTACTTCTTCCTGGCGCTGCCGGCGTCGTGGATCCTCAAGCGCACCGGCATGAAGAAGGGTTTGGCGCTGAGCCTGGTGGTGATGGCGGTGGGCGCGGCCGGCTTTGGCCAGTTCGCCACCCAGCGCTGGTATCCGGGCGCCTTGGGCGGGCTGTTCGTGATCGGCAGCGGCCTGGCCTTGCTGCAGACCGCGATCAACCCGTACATCAGCATCCTCGGGCCGATCGAAAGCGCCGCGCGCCGCATCGCCTTGATGGGCATCTGCAACAAGATCGCCGGCATCCTGGCCCCGATCCTGATCGGCTCGCTGGTGCTGCACGGCATCGGCGACCTGTCCGCGCAGGTGGCCAGCGCCGATGCCGCGACCAAGCAAACCTTGCTCACCGCGTTTGCCGCCAAGATCCACGCACCGTATCTGGTGATGTCCGGCGTGCTGCTGCTGCTGGCCATCGGCGTGCTGTTCTCGCCACTGCCCGAGCTGCAGGCGTCCGAGGCCAATGCAACGCCAGGCGCCAAGACCGGCGTGCAGAAGCACAGCATCTTCCAGTTTCCGCATCTGTGGCTGGGCGTGCTGTGCCTGTTCGTCTATGTGGGCGTGGAAGTGATGGCAGGCGACGCCATCGGCACCTACGGGCATGGCTTCAACCTGCCGCTGGACAGCACCAAGCTGTTCACCTCCTACACGCTGGGCGCGATGCTGCTGGGCTACATCGCCGGCCTGGCGCTGATCCCCACTGTCATTTCGCAGGCGCGCTACCTGAGCGTGTCGGCGCTGCTGGGTGTGCTGTTCTCGCTGGGCGCATTGTTCACCCATGGCTACGTGTCGGTGGGCTTCGTCGCCGCGCTCGGCTTTGCCAACGCGATGATGTGGCCGGCGATCTTCCCGCTGGCCATCCGCGGGCTCGGCCGCTTCACCGAAATCGGCTCGGCGTTGCTGGTCATGGGCATTGCCGGCGGCGCGATCATTCCGCAGCTGTTCGCCATTCTCAAACAGCATTACGACTTCCAGGTCGTGTTCGCTGCGCTGATGGTGCCGTGCTATCTGTACATCCTGTTCTATTCGCTGCGCGGTCACCGCGTGGGCCTGCCGGCCCAGGCCAAGTGAACCCGCCAGCATGATGCGTTCCGACGAACAAGGCACACCCATGCGCAGGCCCACCATCAAAGACGTCGCCGAGCGCGCCAAGGTCTCATTGAAGACCGTGTCGCGGGTGATCAACAACGAGCCCTCGGTGATGCAGGCCACGCGCGCGCGCGTGCTGCGTGCCATTGCCGACCTCGACTACGAACCCGACCCGTCCGCGCGCAACCTGCGCAGCGGCACGCCGTTCGTGATCGGCCTGGTCTACGACAACCCCAATCCGTACCACATCATCGGCATCCAGAACGGCGTGCTCGCCGCCTGCCGTGAAACCGGCTTCGGATTGCAGATCCATCCCTGCGATTCCACCTCGCCGCTGCTGGCCGAAGAACTGGCCGAATGGGTGCAGCGTTCGCGCCTGGCCGGGGTGGTGTTGACCGCGCCGATGTCCGAGCGCCCCGAGTTGCTTGCCGGCCTGGCCGCGCGCGGCATCAAGAGCGTGCGCATCATCGCCGCCACCGACGATCCGGGCGACGGCCCGTGCGTGTATATCGACGACCGCGACGCCGCGTATGAAATCACCGAGCATCTGATCCAGCTCGGCCATCAGCGCATCGGTTTCCTGTGGGGCGGGCCACAGCATCGCTCCAGCGGCGAGCGCTATGCCGGTTACGAGGCCGCGTTGAAGGATTACGGCATCAGCCTGGACAAGCACCTGGTGATTCCCGGCGACTACACCTTCGACGATGGCTTCCGTGGCGCACGTCGGTTGCTGTCGCTACGCGAGCCGCCCACCGCCATCTTCGGCAGCAACGACGAAATCGCTGCCGGCGTGCTGGCCGCAGCCAAGTCCACCGGCATGAACGTGCCGTACCAGTTGTCGATCGCCGGTTTCGAAGACAGCCCGTTCTCGCGGCAGTCGTGGCCGGCGCTGACCACCGCCAAGCAGGCCACCGACGACATCGCGCGGCACGCCGCACGGCTGTTGATCAGCCAGCTGCGCAGCGATGCCTACGACGACCAACCCGCGCAACTGCAGAACCGCGGCTTCGTGCCGCAACTGGTGGTGCGCGGCTCCACCGCGCCGGCGCCTGCGTCCACCGGCAAACCCCTTCCCCCCGAATCCGCCTGAGCTCCGATGAACCTTCCCCAGGAAACCGACACCCTGATGTTCCGCGAGGCGGCACAGACCGCCGACGTGGTGGCTGCACAGTTCGCGCGCAACGCCGGCACCATCGCCGCGCTGGCGCAGTCGCTGCGCGAGAACCCGCCGCCGTTCGTGGTGACCTGCGCGCGCGGCAGCTCCGATCATGCCGCCACGTATGCCAAGTACCTGTTCGAGACGCAGCTGGGCATTGTCACCGCTTCCGCATCGCCGTCGGTGGGCTCGGTGTACGCCGCGCCGCTGCAGCTGCGTGGCGCGCTGTACATCGTGATCTCGCAATCGGGCAAGAGCCCGGACCTGCTGCGCAATGCCGAAGCCGCCAAGGCGGGTGGTGCGCGCGTGGTCGCGCTGGTCAACGTGGAAGATTCGCCGCTGGCGCAGCTGGCCGATGTGGTGATTGCGCTCGGTGCCGGCCCGGAAAAAAGCGTTGCCGCCACCAAGAGTTATCTCGCCTCGCTCGCCGCGGTGCTGCACCTGTGCGCGGTGTGGAAGAACGACCCCGCACTGCTCGCCGCAGTGGATGCGTTGCCGCAACAACTGCGCAGCGCCTGGCAGGCCGACTGGTCCGCACTGACCACCGGTTTGACGCCCGCGCATAACCTGTTCGTGCTCGGCCGCGGCCTGGGCCTGGGCGCGGCACAGGAAGCGGCGCTGAAATTCAAGGAAACCTGCGGCCTGCATGCCGAAGCCTACAGCTCGGCCGAGGTCAAACACGGGCCGATGGCGCTGGTTGGCCCGGGTTTCCCGGTGTTGGTGTTCGCGCAGCCCGACGAAACCGGTGCCGGCACGCGCGCGCTGGCCGAAGAATTCCGTGCACGTGGTGCGCAGGTGTGGCTGGCGGCGCCCGATGGCGATCTGCCGCTGGCCGATGCCGCGCACCCGGCGTGCGCGCCGCTGCTGACCGTGCAGAGCTTTTATCGCGCGATCAATGCGCTGGCACTGCAGCGCGGCCATCATCCCGATCTGCCGCCGCACTTGAACAAGGTCACGGAAACCGTTTGAACATGGATGCTTCCCCGATTCAAGCGCTGTGCAATGCGCGCGTGTTGACCGACGACGGTCTGCAGGATGGCCTGGCCGTGCTGCTGGACGGTGCGCAGATTCAGGCGGTGGTGCCGGCCGACGATGCACGCGTGGCGCAGGCGCACACGCGCGTGGATCTGGGCGGCGCCACCTTGCTGCCGGGTTTCATCGACATCCAGGTCAACGGCGGCGGCGGGGTGTTGTTCAACAACGCACGCGACCCGCAGGCATTGGCCACGATCGCCGCGGCGCATCGCCGCTTCGGCACTACGGGCATGCTGCCGACGCTGATCAGCGATACCGCGCAGGTGATGGCCGAAGCGATCGAGGCGACGCGCGAAGCCATCGCACAAGGCGTGCCCGGCGTGCTTGGCATCCATCTGGAGGGGCCTTACCTGAGCCCCGCGCGCAAAGGTACCCACGACGCGCACAAGTTCCGTCTGCCGGACGCGCATGAAATCGCCGTCGATACCTCGCTGGACAATGGCGTCACCCTGATCACGCTCGCCCCCGAGCGCGTGCCGGTGCAGGACATCCGCGCGTTCGTGGCTGGCGGTGCGATCGTGTTCGCCGGCCACACTGCGGCCACCTACGAGCAGGCGCGCGATGGCATCGCCGCCGGCGTCAGTGGCTTTACGCACGTGTACAACGCGATGTCGCAACTGGCCGGACGCGAGCCCAACGCCGTGGGCGCCGCGCTGGAAGATCCCAACGTGTGGTGCGGTGTCATCGTCGATGGCGTGCACGTGCATCCGGCCAGCCTGCGCGTGGCGTTGGCGGCCAAACCGCGTGGCAAGCTGCTGCTGGTCACCGACGCCATGCCGATGGTCGGCAGCGACAGCCCCAGCTTCGATCTGTACGGCGAAACCATCACTGCGGTGGATGGGGTGGTGCGCAATGCCGACGGCGCGCTTGCCGGCTCGGCGCTGGACATGGCCACCGCCGTGCGCAACAGCGTGCGCTGGTTGGGCGTGGATCTGGCCGAAGCCGCACGCATGGCGTCCACGTATCCGGCGCAATGCATCGGACTGGGCGAGCGCCTGGGCCGCATCGCACCTGGCTACCGGGCCGATCTGGTGCTGGTGGACGCCGACGTGCAGGTGCTCGGCACCTGGGTTGGCGGGCAGCGGGAGTAAGCGTTGCGCTTGCGCCGCGCGACTACGCGCGGCGTTCACCGCGTGTCGCCTTGTTGCGAACCTTCACCTACCTCGCGCAGTGCGGCGTCTCTTTAGAGCGGCTAACAAAACTACTGCGCAGCCGCCAGGCGGTCGCGGCCGGTGCTCGGAATCGGCATGTACCACTCGTACACTCCGGTTCCTGCGCGCCATCCACACCCGCCTGACGACTGCTCGCTACGTTTTGTTAGCTGCTCTTAGCGTCGTTGTGTATTGCCGACGCCGCACGCACACCACAGTTCGCACGCGCAAACACTCCGCGCCAGCGTTCCTGCGCGCAGCGGTGTCGCAGGAACGCTGGCGCATCGGTCTGCACACGCGCCGAGAACAGTGAGACGACGGTCGCGCGGTCATCCAGATATCTGCGCAAAACACGCTGTTTGATGCATAAAAGTCTGCGTTTATGCAGATGGGTTGACAGTGCCGCTTACGGAGGGCACCTTCGCTGATAACGTTGTCAGCGAAGGTGTCGTTGCTCCACGTTCGAGAAAAACATTGCCGGCTGCGCTTTTCGCGGCCTGGCGTTACCCGCATGACGTCCTGGAATGCGGGTGGTTGCTCGTATCCGGCACAGGGGACGGATTGCGGGCATGACACGCGCGTCGCGCGTCGTTGCGCAACCGGACGGTTGCCACCCGACACAAGTCATGAGGTCACGCAATGCTGTCTCCCCGTATGCTCGCTTCATCCCGCTGTGTGCAAGTGCATGCGTCCACCGCTGCGCTACACCGCTCTGCATTGAGCGCTGCCGTCAGGCGCTTGCTCGTAGGTGGCGCCACCTTCGCCTGTGTTGCGGCGCTTCCGGCGCTTGCGCAGGAACAGCCTGCACCTGCGCAGCAACAGGCAGCTACACAAACCAATCCTTCGGTCTCCACGCTGGACGAAATCAAGGTGGTGGGTTACCAGGCCAGCCTGGGCAAGGCGCTCAACGTCAAGCGCAATGCCGACGCGATCGTGGATGCGATCAGCGCCGAGGATATCGGCAAGTTCCCCGATACCAACGTGGCCGAATCCTTGTCGCGCCTGTCCGGCATCACCGTGGATCGCCAGTTCGGCGAAGGCGAAAAAGTCAGCATCCTCGGTACCGATCCGGCGCTCAACCGCGTGCTGCTCAACGGCCAGACCATCGCCTCTACCAGTTGGGGTGGCGACCCCAACGACCCGGACAGCCGTTCGTTCAACTACAGCACGCTGGCACCGGAAGTGGTGGGCTTGATGGAGGTCTACAAAACCCCCGAGGCGCGGATCGACGAAGGCTCCATCGGCGGCACCGTGATCGTGCACACGCGCAAGCCGCTGGAGCTCGATCGCAATACGCTCACCGGGACAGTGAGCTACGGGTACAACGACCGTTCCGAGGAGGGCAAGCCGAATGCGTCGGCGCTCTACAGCTGGAAGAACCAGGACGAAACCTTCGGCGTACTGACCTCGGTGATGCACTCCCAGCGCGTGCTGCGCCGCGAGGGCGTGGAGATCTTCGGTTACGACGATGTCGCCGGCGCGGCGTTTCCGCCTGCGGTGGTCGGCAACAACACCGGCGTGTTTCCCACCTCGATCAACACCGCGTTGTTCCAGCAGACGCGTAAACGCGATGGCATCAGCGCTGCGCTGCAGTGGAAGCCCGATGCCGACTTCGAGCTCAACCTGACCGGTCTGTACGTCACGGAGAATTTCGACAACTACAACCAGAGCCGCTACGGCTACTGGGGATCCAACCCCGGCGACGCACAGGCGCTGGGCTTCGAGAACGGCGTGGCCACCTCCGGCACCTTCGGCGATCAGTCAACGACGTTCCTGGATGGCTACCTGCGCAACAGCGATGTCAGCACCGGCAGCATCCACTTGCGTGCCGACTGGCATGGCGACGGCTGGAATGCCTCCAGCCAGGTCGGTTACACCAGCTCGCAAGGCGGTGCCGAGCGCATCTACGGCATCCAGTTCCGCAACCTGGCCGGCTACAGCTACACCATCGACGGGCGCCGCACCGCGATGGACTACAGCACCGAGCCGACCAATACGGCGGCGATGCAGCTCAACAACGCCTCGGCCAGCCACAGCCCGCAGTACGACAAGGAGCGTTACCTGCAGCTGGATGTCGACCATGCGGTGGAATGGGGGCCGTTCACGCAGATCCTCACCGGCATCAAGCTCACCAACCACGCCACCGGACAGTCATCCTATAGCCGCACCTGGGCACCGAACGATGGCAGTACGCTGGCGGATTTCTCGCCAGGCACCACGCCATCCGGCTACCTGGATGGCCTGTCCACCAGCGCCGACATGCAACGCTGGTCCACCATCGGTCGCGGTGCGATCAGCAGCTACATTGGTGGCCTGGAAGGCGATGCCGGTTTGCCGATCAGCTACGCAGGCAATTACAGCATCGAGGAGCAAAACCGCGCCTGGTTCCTGCAGGGCAACTTCTCCGGCGAGCGCTATCGCGGCAACATTGGCGTGCGCTACGTGCATACCCGCGATTCCACCGATGGCTTCAGCTATGCGCCGGGTGGCAGCTACACGCCGGTCAACTTTCTCAGCAGCTACGGCAAATGGTTGCCGGCCTTCAACATCGCCTATGACCTGCGCGATGACCTGATGCTGCGTTTTGCCGCCTCCAAGGTCATCGCGCGGCCGCGCTACACCAACATGACCCCGTACGTGGCCACCGACGACACCACCTTGACCGCTTCCACCGGCAATCCTGGCCTGAGGCCGTACGAGTCCACCAACCTCGGCGCGTCGCTGGAATGGTATTTCGCCGACAGCAGCCTGCTCAGCGCCGAGTTCTTCTCGCGCGATATCTCCAACTACATCCTCACCACCGTGCAGGACCGGGTGTTCTTCAACAACGCCACCGGTGGGTCGAGCACCTACCAGACGTCAGTGCCTACCAATGCCGGCGATGCCAAGGTGCAGGGCGTGGCGCTCAACCTGCAGCACAACTTCGGTAACGGGTTTGGCGTGGTGGCCAACTACACCTATTCCGACTCCAACACCGACGGCGACTACAGCCTGCCGTACAACTCGCGCAACGCCTACAACATCAGCCCGTACTACGAGCAGGGCAAGTGGAGCGCGCGGGTGAACCTGGGCTGGCGTTCGGAATACTTCACCCAGATCGGCCGGCTCAACGGCCAGCAGATGACCGATGCCTTCACCCAGGTCGATGCCTCGTTCGGCTACCAGGCCACCGAGCGGCTGCGCGTGGCGCTGGAAGCCACCAATCTGCTGGACGAAACCTACTTCAGCTACATCGGCAACAAGAACCAGCCGTACTACCTCTACAAGAATGGCCGGTCTTTCATGCTGAGCCTGAATTTCAAGCTGTAAGCAGTGCCGGGCGGCTGCGACATGCGGCCGCCTCGCTGCACTACTGGCCTCGCGCAGTCCGCGTGCTGCACACCGGTTGAGCGGCTGCTTTTCATATTCAGACGGCAGCCCTTACTGATCGTGGTTGCGCGCCGCTGCGATCGCGGCAATGCGCGCCTTCGCCAGGGCCTGCCCGATCTGCGGGCCTTGCAGGCCGGTCGCGGCCAGGTCGCGCGCATTGATTGCCAGTGCTGCTGCATGCAGACGCTTGAGCTGTTCGCCTTGTGGGTAGGCAGATTCTTCGCTACCGAGGCGACCACGCTTGTCGGCCTCGCACACCAGGGCCAGCTGCGCGATGCGCTCGGGCCGGCGAAAGCCATCGCAACGCACCAGCAGGTCGTGCACGGTGCTGTTGCGTAGTTCGGGCAGGCGATGCACGTTGAGATGCTCGCGGCAGGCGGTGACGGCCAGCTGGCGATAGTCCTGCGGCACCTTGAGCCGTTCGCACAGCGCCTGCAGCGGGGCGACGCCGCGCTGTTCGTGCATCAGGTGGCGGGGCCATTGCTCCGGTGGCGTCAGCGCCTTGCCCAGGTCATGGGTGAGTGCGGCAAAGCCGATCAGCGCATCGCCGGGCGCCAGACGTGCGGCCATGTCGCTGACCATCTCCTGGTGGATGCCGGTATCCACTTCCGGGTGGAAGTCGGCGCGCTGCGGCACGCCGTACAGCGCATCGAGTTCCGGCAGGATGATGCGCAGTGCATCGGTATCGTGCAGGGTGCGCAAGAACGCCGACGGCCGTGCGCAGCTCAACGCCCGGCGCAGTTCCTGCCAGACGCGTTCGGGCACCAGGCTGTCCAGCTCGCCACTGGCCGCCATCTCGCGCATCAGCGCTGCGGTCTCCGGCGCCAGCGTGAAGCCAAGCGGGGCGAACCGCGCCATGAAGCGTGCCGCACGCAGCACGCGCACGGGATCTTCGATAAACGCCGGCCCCACATGACGCAGGATGCGCGCCTGCAGATCGCGCTCACCGCCATACGGGTCCACCAGCTCGCCGCTGTCTTCGTCGCGGGCAATGGCATTGATGGTGAAGTCACGCCGCAGCAGATCTTCTTCCAGCGTCACCGAGGGATCGGCATCCACCACGAAGCCGCGATAGCCCCGGCCGGATTTGCGCTCGGTACGCGCCAGTGCATATTCCTCGCCGCTACGCGGATGCAGGAACACCGGGAAGTCCTTGCCCACCGGCTTGAATCCCTGCGCCTGCATCTGCGCCTGATCGGTACCGACCACCACCCAATCGCGGTCGCCGGCCGGCTGGCCGAGCAAGGCATCGCGGACGGCGCCGCCAACGAGATAGATCTTCATATGCACGATCCTGCGCTATCGCGTCTTGGCGTGATGCACTGCCTCAGAGTTTGCCGCGCTGCTCGCGCAGGCCGGTCAGCTGCACCGTCCAGTCGTTCAGGCGTGCACGCTCCTGCTCGACCACCGCGGCCGGCGCGTTCTGCACGAAGGTGGCGTTGCCCAGCTTGCCGTTGCACTTGCCGATCTCGCTTTCCACGCGCTTGATCTCCTTGTCCAGGCGGGTGCGCTCGGCATCCATGTCGACCAGGCCTTCCAGCGGCACCAGCAGCGTCAGCTCACCGACGATGGCGGTGGCCGAGGGCGGTGTGTCCTGGCCGGCATCCAGCCAGTCGATCGCTTCGAGCTTGAGCAGGAAGGACAGCTGCGATGCGAAGCGCGCCACGCGCGCACGGTCGTCGGCGTTGCCGGCCTGCAGCAACAGGCGCACCTGCTTGGAGGGCGGCACGTTCAATTCGCTGCGCACGCGGCGGAGTGCCGACACCATCGACTTCAGCCATTCGACATCGGCTTCCGCACCGGCGTAGCCGCTGGTATCGAGGTCGTTGGCCTGCGGGAAGGCCTGCAGGGAAATGGTGGCGTCGGTGATGCCCAGGCGCGGAGCGACCTGCTGCCACAGTTCCTCGGTGACGAACGGGATCAGCGGGTGCAGCAGGCGCAGCAGGGCTTCGAGCACGTAGAGCAGGGTGTGGCGGGTGCTGGCGGCTGCATCGCTGTCCTGCATGGCATCGCTGAGCGCCGGCTTGGACAGCTCGACGAACCAGTCGCAGAACGCATTCCAGGCGAACTCGTACAACGCCTGCGTGAGCAGGTCGAAGCGGTAGTTGGCGTAATGCGCGTGGGTGTCCGCAGTGACCTGGTCCAGGCGCGCCAGAATCCACTTTTCCGTTTCGGTGCGCGGTTGCGGCACGCCGGTGAAGCGCGCGCCTTCGCTGTTCATCAGCACGAAGCGCGTGGCATTCCACAGCTTGTTGCAGAAGTTCTTGTAGCCCTCTGCACGTCCAAGGTCGAACTTGATATCGCGGCCATGGGTCGCAAGTGCGGCGATGGTGAAGCGCAGCGCATCGGCGCCGTGGGCGATGATGCCATCCGGAAATTCCTTGCGGGTGGCCTTTTCGATCTTCTCGGCCATGCGCGGCTGCATCAGGCCGCTGGTGCGCTTGGCGACCAGGTCCTCGATGCTGATGCCGTCGATGATGTCCAGCGGGTCGAGCACGTTGCCCTTGGACTTGGACATCTTCTGGCCCTGCGCATCGCGGATCAGGCCGGTGATGTAGACATCGCGGAAGGGCACCTGGCCGGTGAAGCTGTCGGTGGCCATGATCATGCGCGCCACCCAGAAGAAGATGATGTCGAAGCCGGTGACCAGCACCGACGAGGGCAGATAGCGCGCAAAGCCGCGCTCGGCCATCGCGTTCGCATCCGGCCAGCCCAGGGTGGAGAATGGCCACAGTTGCGAGGAGAACCAGGTTTCCAGCACATCGCTGTCCTGATGCAGGGCGATTTCTGTGCCTAGACCGTGCTTGGCGCGCACTTCGGCTTCGTCGTGGCCGACGTAATACTTGCCGGCGGCGTCGAACCACGCCGGAATGCGATGGCCCCACCACAGCTGGCGGCTGATGCACCAATCCTGGATGTTTTCCATCCAGTGGCGATAGGTGTTGATCCAGTTCGGCGGCACGAACCTGATCTGGCCGCTTTCCACCAGCTCCAGCCCACGCTTGGCCAGCGCGTCCATTTTGACGAACCACTGGTCGGTGAGATACGGCTCGATCACCTGGCCGGTGCGGTCGCCGCGCGGTACCTGCAGCTTGTGCGGCTTGGTTTCCACCAACAGGCCGAGGTCTTCCAGTTCGGACAGCACCAGCTTGCGTGCGTCGTAGCGATCCAGGCCGCGATAGCGCTCCGGTGCTTCGTCGTTGAGGGTTGCGGTGACGGTGAACAGGTTGATCATCGGCAGCGAGTGCCGCACGCCCACCTGGTAGTCGTTGAAGTCATGCGCAGGCGTGACCTTGACCACGCCGGTGCCGAACGCGCGGTCCACGTAATCGTCGGTAATCACCGGCACCTGGCGGCCGGTCAGCGGCAGCACGATGCGTGCGCTGTGCAGGCTGGCGTAGCGTGCATCGTCCGGGTGCACCATCACCGCGGTGTCGCCGAGCAGGGTCTCCGGGCGCGTGGTGGCCACCACCAGGTAATCGCGGGTTTCGCGCAGGATCTCGTTGCCGTCGGCATCGTGCTCGACATGTTCGTAGGTCACACCATCGGCCAAGGTGTAACGGATCGACCACAGGAAGCCGTCTTCCTCGACGTTTTCCACTTCCAGGTCGGAGATGGCGGTCTTCAGCACCGGGTCCCAGTTGACCAGGCGCTGGCCGCGATAGATCAGGCCCTGCTCGTACCAGCGCACGAAGGCTTCGTTGACCGCCGCCGACGGTTGCGGGTCCATGGTGAAGGTGCTGCGCGACCAGTCGCTGGAGGTGCCCAACCGGCGCATCTGGCGCTCGATGGTGTCGCCGGACTGCGCCTTCCATTCCCACACCTTGGCGATGAAGCCCTCGCGGCCGAGCGTGTCGCGCGTTTGCCCCTTGCCTTCCAGGGCCAGATTGCGCGACACCACCATCTCGGTGGCGATGCCGGCATGGTCGGTGCCCACCTGCCACAGCGTGTCGAAGCCGCGCATGCGGTGGTAGCGCACCAGCGCGTCCATCAACGTCTGCTGGAACGCATGCCCCATGTGCAGCGTGCCGGTGACATTGGGCGGCGGCAGCAGCACGGTATACGGCTCACCCTTGCCGGACGGCGCGAAATAGCCGGCCGCCTCCCATTGCGCATACAGGCGCGATTCGAAGGAAGCGGGGTCGTAGCTGGAGGCGAGGGTGGTCATAAGGCGGGGAATGGGGAGTCGGGAATAGGGAATGGGTAGAGCGGGGAGTGCTGGTCGGTGACGAACTGATGGGAGGGAGCGAAGTTTCGACTCCCATTCCCCATTCTCGATTCCCGATTCACATGTCGTACTTGCTGAGCTCCAGGCCCAGGGCCTTGTACTGTTTCCAGCGTTCGCGCAGCGGTTCGCGGGCGGTCGGGTCGGCGGGCACCACTTCCAGCACGCGGTCGCAGGCGCCCAGGTAGGGATCGTCGCGCAGGTTGATCACCAGCGGGCGCGAGGGGGCGGCGAACTCGGGGGGGGCGATCAGCACCGGGGCCAGTTCGTCCTCGTCATCGGTGCCGGCGATCTGGTGCGGCACATAGGCCTCGTCGTCGAACGCCCACAGCAGGTCGTCCAGCGCTTCGGCCTGCTGCGCATCGCGCGCCAGGATCAGCGTGGACAGGTTGGCGTCATTGGCCTTGCGCGCCAGCTCGCAGACCAGCCGCAGCGGTTCGTTGAGGAAGCGCGGCTTGGCGATCAGGTAGAAGTCGGCACGGGGCATGGTCAGGTCACGAAGCAATAGGGAAAACGACGTCGGCAATGAGGGTGCCGAGCATGAACAGCAGCCCGGACGCCAGGATCACCAGCAAAAACCCGCCCATCGCACATAGGCGTCGGCCTTCAGGCCGCGCGCGATACAGATAGATGGGGATGAACACCAGCCACGCCAGCACCATGCCGATGTTGAGCCACATGGGGCGGCGAAAGCCGTGCCGGCGGCTGTCGGCCGCCAGCCACACGAAGATCAGCACCAGCAGCAGCGCAAACCGGGCCAGGTCGCTGGCAGGGCCGGTCCAGCCGGGTAACGCGCTGGTGGCCCCGTCCACCAGCACGAAGCCGGCGATCAGGGCCAATGCAGCGCGAGGCGACATCAGGCGGCGCGGTCGAGCAGCCACTGGGTCAGCAGGCCGACCGGGCGCCCGGTGGCCATGCCGCGCTTGCCTTCGTCGCTGGCCACGCCGGCGATGTCCAGGTGCGCCCAGCGCTGGTTTTCGGTGAAGCGCGACAGGAAGCAGCCGGCGGTGATCGCGCCGCCCCAGCGGCCGCCGATGTTGTAGACGTCGGCGAAGGTGGAATCCAGCAGGCCCTGGTATTCGTCCCACAACGGCAGGCGCCAGGCGCGGTCGAACACATGCTCGCCAGCGGCCAGCAGTTCGTTGGCCAGGTCGTCGTGCTTGCTCATCAGCCCGGCGGTCTGGTGGCCCAGCGCCACCATGCAGGCGCCGGTCAGCGTGGCCACGTCCACCAGCGCTTCCGGGTTGAAGCGCTCGGCGTAGGTCAGCGCATCGCACAGGATCAGGCGGCCTTCGGCGTCGGTATTGCCGACCTCGATGGTCTTGCCGGACATGCTGGTGATCACGTCGGAGGGACGGTACGCGTTGCCGTCGATGGCGTTTTCCACCGCCGGCACGACCACCACCAGGTTGATCGGCAGCTCGGCCTTGACGGTGGCCACGAAGGTGCCGATGACGTTGGCGCCACCGCACATGTCGTACTTCATTTCCTCGATGCCGCCCTGCGTCTTGAGGTTGACGCCGCCGGTGTCGAAGGTGATGCCCTTGCCGACCAGCACGTAGGGGCGCGCGTCGCCGCCGCCGTTCCACTTCAGCACGATCAGGCGCGGGCGGTTGGCCGAACCGCGCGCCACCGACAGCAGCGAGCCCATGCCCAGCGCGTCCATCTGTGCCTCGTCCAGGATCTGGGCCTCGGCGCCCGGGAACTTGCCGGCGAAGGCCGCAGCGGTGTCGGCCAGGTAGGCCGGGGTGCAGTAGTTCGGCGGCAGGTTGCCCAGTTCGCGGGCGAACTCCACACCTTCGGCGGTGGCGATGCCCACTGCCAGCGCACGGGCGTCGTCGCCGGCGATGGCCAGGGTGGTCAGGCCGGTCTCGTCCACCTTCTTCTTGCCCAGCGTGGCGGTGTAGCGGTAGGCGGCATGGTCGCTGACCACCACGGCCTGGCGGATGTTCCAGGCGGCGTCGCGGGCCTTGATGGAAAGCTCGGTCAGGGTCAGCAGGGCCGTGCCCACCGCCCCGGTCTTGAGCGCGCGGGTCGCATCGCCCACCGCCTTGAGGTAGGGCGCCACGCCGAACTTGCCGGCATCGCCCAGCCCCACCACCAGCACGCGCGGGGCGGTGACCCCGGGCAGGTCGTGCAGCAGGGTGGTGGAGCCGGTCTTGGCAACCACATCGCCGCGTGCCACCAAGGCCGTCAAACGGCCCTGGCTGGCGCTGTCCAGCGTCTGGGCAGCGGGCGAAAGGGTCTTGTCGGCGAACACGCCAACCACGATGCAGTCGACGGCAGCGCTTGCCGGCGCGTCTTGGTTCAGGGTGAATTGCAGGGCCATTGATCAGATTCCGTAGGCAAATCCGTACAATCGCGGGCTGTTTACGCCAACCTGACTAGGCTGGCGGCGCCGCGAACGAATCCGAGAGTTTAAAACAAGCCCACCCTATGCCGAAGCTCGATCGATATCTGCTCAGCGATTTCACCCAGAGCTTCCTGGCCACCTTGATCGTGCTGCTGGTCGTCAGCGTCGGCGGCGTGCTGGTGGATATCCTCGGCAATATCGCCGACGGCCGCATCCCGGCTCGCTTGCTGCTGTCGCAAGTGGGGCTGCAATTCGTCGCCTATCTGCCGATCATCCTGCCGCTGGCGCTGATGCTGGGCCTGTTGTTGGCGCTGGCCAGGCTGTACCGCGATTCAGAAATGGCCGTCATCACCGCCATTGGTGTGGGCCCCAGGCGCATGCTGCGGCCCATGCTGATGCTGGTGGTGCCGGTGGTGGTGATCATCGGGCTGTGCTCGCTGTGGCTGGGCCCCTGGGCCAGCCGCACCGCCGAAACCATGCTGGAGGACGCCAACCGCAGCGTGCTGATGGCCGGCCTGGAGTCGGGCAAGTTCACCCCGCTCTCCGGCGGTGGCGTGGTCTACCTGACCACCATTTCCGCCGATGGCAAGAACCTGGGCAAGGTGTTCCTGCAGCGGCAGAAGGACGACCGCATCGACGTGGTCACCGCCGAGCGCGGCGCGATGTTCTTCGAAGGCAAGACCGATCGCTACCTGCGCCTGGAGGATGGCTACCGCATCGAAGGCCCGGCCGCTGGCGACACCCTGGACTACCGCCTGATGAAGTTCGCCAGCAACGATGTGGCCTTGCCCGACCGCACCCGGGTGCACGATGCCAACGATCCGGAAGTGATGTGGACCACGCAGCTGCTCTCCGATGAACGCCCGGCGGCGCGTGCGCAGCTGCATGAGCGGCTGGCACCGCCGCTGCTGGCGCTGGCCTTCGCCCTGCTGACCCTGCCGCTGTCGCGCAGTGCGCCGCGGCAGCAGCGCTATGGCCGGATCATGCTGGCCTTCCTGGCCTACATGGTCGGCACCAACCTGATGATCGTCGGCACCCAGTGGATCGCCAACGGCAAGACCCCGGCTGCGTTGGGCCTGTGGTGGCTGACACTGCCGCTGTTGGCGGTGGCGGTCTGGGCGTATGCGCGCGATGGCCGCGTGCGCCGGCCGAGGGCGCGCGCATGAGGCTGATGCCGCGGGTGCATGATTGGTACGTCGGCCGTGCGGTGCTGTTCACGGTGCTGCTGACCTGGGCGGTGCTGTTGGGGCTGGACCTGGTCAATGCGTTTGCCAGCGAGGCCAAGAATATCGGCCAGGGCAGCTACAGCTTCGGGCACGCCGTGGCCTATGTGGCCTACACGGTGCCGCGCCGGGCCTATACCTTGTTCCCCACTGCTGCGGTCATCGGTGCGCTGATGGGTCTGGGGCAGCTGGCGGCCACATCCGAATTGACCGCGCTGCGTGCGCTGGGCGTGTCGCGCAAGCGCATGTCCGCCTCGGTGGTCGCGGCGATGGCCTTGCTGACCGCCAGCATGGTGATCAGTGGCGAGACCGTGGGGCCGTGGGCGCAGAACCAGGCCGATACGCTCAAGACCAGTGCCCGCTATAACAGCGACATGGCCATGGCCCGCTATTCGGGGCTGTGGGCACGCGAAGGCACTACCTTCCTCAATGCGCTTGGCGGCGAGGAAAAACTGCTCGAGGGCGGCGGCACCGCGCTGGCCTTGCACGATGTGCGCCTGTACACCATGGATGCCAATGGCAGGCTGCAACAGCTGACCTATGCATCCGTGGCCGAGCACCGCGACGGCCGCTGGACCTTGCGCCAGGTGCGCCGCGACACCTTCCAGGAACGCGCGGTGCAACGCGAAACCTTCCCCGAGCTGCCATGGCAGTCGCAGCTGAGCCCGGCGGCGCTGGCGGCCGGCTTGGCCAAGCCGCGCAATCTCTCCGCACACGAACTGCAACAGAGCATCGAGTACCGCCGTCGCAACGGGCTGGATGCGCGCGACTACGAAGACCAGTACTGGAGCCGCTGGTTCTACCCGCTCAATGTGCTGGCGCTGTGCATGGCGGCCATTCCGTTCTCGTTCGGTTCGCTGCGCAGCGGCGGCCTGGGCAAGCGCTTGTTCCTGGGCATCCTGTTCGCGCTGGGCTTCTGGCTGCTGCAGCTGTTCTTCGGCCGCATGGCCGGCGCGCTCAAGCTCGATTACCGCATCGCCTACGCACTGCCACCGATGGTGATGCTGGGCGTCTCGGCGTGGTTGTTCCGGCGGCGCAGTCGTTGATCCACGTGCCGCAGATGTCGCCCGAGTCCGACCCGCATGCGCTGGCGCGGGGTGTTGGCCTGGTGTTGCCCCCTGCATGCGGCAGCCTGCGACATCCGGGTTGCCGTCAACGCTTGGGAATACGCTGCAGCCGGGTGCCGCTCGCGCGGTCATGCCAGGTGAGCCGGTCGCGGTCCACCCACGCCCACCAGAATCCGGCGCCGGCCAGGGCCAGCGACAGCGTGCCTACCGCATAACGCGTCCAGGCCTGTCGCCAGGTGGGGCGTGGCTCCTGCAGTCGCAGTCGCCACGGGCGCATGCCCAGGGTCTGCCCGCCGCGCCGCCAGCTGACCGTGGCGTAGATGCCGGCCACCACCCAGCAGCACAGCCACAGCAGCCATTGCCAGGCGCTGAAGGGAGCGATGTTCTGGCGCGCGGGGTGTCCGGCCAGGGTAAATCCCAGCGTGAATCCGGTGGACACCAGCATCCAGAGCGCCAGTGCTGGCCAGAAGTCGTAACACAGGGCGAGGATCCGCCAGCCCAGCAGGGCAGGCGGGCGTGCAGCGCGGGGAGCAGGAATCGACGTCATGCCGGGAGCATAGCCGGCGCCAAGGCGACGGCAACGCCGCGCTGCGGTAGCGCGCTGCAGGTGTTGGGGTGGTGCGGCTGCGCGGCGGCGGGCCAGCCTGTCGGCGCATTGCCGGGCACGCCTCGCCTCGCGCATGCCGCCGGTCACGTTCTATCCTGTGGCGATGTCTGCCAGCAGCCCCACCGAACGTCGCCAACTCTCCCGGCAACTGCCGCCATTGCAGGCGGCCGATGCGGCGGCCATCGCGCGTTTCCTGGACCGTTTCTGGGCCGAACACGGGGTGGCGCGACAGACCCTGGAGAGCTACCGGCGCGATCTGGAAGGGCTGGCGCGCTGGCGCGATGGGGCGGGCGGCGGCCTGTCGGGGATGCAGCGTCCGGCCTTGTTCGACTACCTGCGCTGGCGCACCGAGGCGCGCTATTGCCCGCGCAGCAATGCCCGGCTGTTGTCCAGCTTGCGCGCCTTCTATGGGCTGTTGCTGCGCGATGGCGTGCGCAGCGACGATCCCACCGCCTTGCTGGACCCTCCGCGCCTGCCACGCTCGCTGCCCAAGGCGCTGACCGAAACCCAGATCGATGCCTTGCTGGCGGCACCGGATATGCAGACGCCGCTGGGGCTGCGCGACCGCGCCATGCTCGAGCTGATGTATGCGGCCGGGCTGCGCGTGAGCGAACTGGTCAATTTGCCGGCGGTGGGGGTCAACCTGCGGCAGGGCGTGCTGCGCGTCACCGGCAAGGGCAGCAAGGAACGTCTGGTGCCACTGGGCGAGGAGTCCCAGCACTGGCTGGAGCGCTATCTGCGCGAGGCGCGCCCGCTGCTTGCCGGCAACAAGGCGGTGCCCGCGGCGGATGGGCAGGTGCCATTGTTCATCGACGCGGCGCGCCAGCCGCCCAGCCGCCAGCAGTTCTGGGCGCTGGTCAAACGCTACGCGGCGCTGGCCGGCATCGACCCGGCCACGGTCAGCCCGCATGGCCTTCGGCACAGCTTCGCCACCCATCTGCTCAATCACGGCGCCGACCTGCGCGCGCTGCAGATGCTGCTGGGCCACAGCTCGCTCTCGACCACCCAGATCTACACGCTGGTGGCGCGTCAGCACCTGCGGACGCTGCACGCCAGCCATCATCCGCGCGGCTAGCCGGCCGCGCAGGACAGGCAGGAGCAGCGGGCATCAGGTTCCAGCGTAGACCGATGAATAACGGCGCGGTGGAGGCCCCGCGTCGTTCCAGCGCACCCATGGTGGTGCAGCGTCAATTCCGACAGGGTGACGTGCTGGAAGTCGCCACTCGCCGGCGCGCACGCGAACAAACTGCCGCGGCCGCGGCCGGGCTTCATCTGCGCTGTGCGAGAATCCAGGCACCCCATTCCATCTGGATGCGTGAATGTATCGTCTTGCCATTGCCGCGCTGCTGGGCGCGATCAGCCTTACCGCCTGCGCACAATCGTCGCAGCCCGCGGCAAGCAACACTGGCGCCAAGCCGGCGGCCACCGCGCCTGCCGCCTCCGGCAATGTGGATCAGCGGGTAGGCGCAGCGCTCAAGGCGCTGGACCCGGACTTCAAGCCCGACTACATCGGCGCCGCGCCGTTCCCAGGGTTCCGCGAAGTGGTGGTCGGCGGGCAGGTGCTGTACGTCAGCGACGACGGCCGTTACCTGATCCAGGCGCAGCCGTTCGACATCCAGAACAAGCAGTTCGCAGCCAGCCCGGGTCTGCTCGCCTACCGTCGCAAGCAGCTGGAGACGGTGCCCAAGGCTGACCGCATCGTGTTCGCGCCGGCCAACCCCAAGTACACCGTGACCGTCTTCACCGACGTGGAATGCGGCTACTGCCGCAAGCTGCACAGCGAGATCGGCGAGCTCAACAAGCAGGGGATCGCGGTCGAATACCTGGCATTTCCGCGCATGGGCCTGGGCAGCCAGGACCACAAGGAAATGATCGCGGTATGGTGCGCCGCCGACCGCAAGCAGGCGCTCACCGCCGCCAAGTCCGGCCAGCCGGTGGCGTCCAAGGACTGCAAGAATCCGGTGTCGATGGAATACACCCTGGGTCAGCGCCTGGGCGTCAACGGTACCCCGGCGATCTTTGCGCCGGATGGCACCCAGCTCGGCGGCTACCTGCCGCCGGCGCAGCTGCGTGAGGCGCTGGAAAAGCGCGCCGTGACCACGGCGGGCGGCAGCCGCTGAGGCGGGCTCAGCCCTGACCATCGTGGCGCGTCGCTGATGGCGTCGGTGCAGTGATGGTCTGTGCAATGACGAAGGCCCGGGGGCGTCCGCATCCGGGCCTTCGCTGTTTCCGAGGGTGGGACGCGATCTGGCCACGTTCCTGCTGCCGCCCGGCGCAACACGTCGGCATGCGCACGGGCCAGCCTCAAGGCCCGCCTGACCATTCCCGATTCCCGATTCCGCCGCACCCGACCGACGCCGACCCACCGGCTCCGTTACAATCTGCAGCCCCGTTTCTGACACGGTTCCCCGGACATGATGGTCCTCGAGGGCGCTTCCGCCCTTTCGCCGTTCCGCCGCGCTCGGCTCGAAACCCGCCTGCAAACCCTCGTTCCCGCGCTGCGCATCACTGGC
Organism: Xanthomonas campestris pv. badrii; assembly: GCF_012848175.1. NCBI lineage: Bacteria > Pseudomonadati > Pseudomonadota > Gammaproteobacteria > Lysobacterales > Lysobacteraceae > Xanthomonas > Xanthomonas campestris. The sequence continues at coordinate 469,454 of NZ_CP051651.1, forward strand.
GCCTGGCACGTCTACTTCATCCGCGCCGAGGCCGGGCAAGCGCCCGACCAGGCCACCTTGCAGCGGATCCTGCAGGCCGACGCCGCCCCCGCGCCGCGCGACGCGGATGCTTCCTCGCGCTATGTGGTCCCGCGGCTGGGCACGCTGTCGCCGTGGTCCAGCAAGGCCACCGAACTGGTGCGCGGGGCCGGGCAGCCGATCCAGCGCGTGGAGCGCGGCACCCGCATCGATCTGGCCGGCTGGCCGCAGGACGCGGCCGTGCAGGCCGCGGTGGCCAGGCTGCTGCATGACCCGATGACGCAGTCGCTGCTGGGCTCGGCCGCCGCGGCCGAAGCCCTGTTCAACGTGCCCGACCCGGGCCAGCTGCAGCGCGTGCCGCTGGATGCGCTGGAACAGGCCAACCGCGACCTGGGGCTGGCGCTGGCGCAGGACGAGATCGACTACCTGCGCGAACGCTTCGCCGCCCTGGGCCGCGACCCGGCCGATGTCGAGCTGATGATGTTCGCGCAGGCCAACTCCGAGCATTGCCGGCACAAGATCTTCAATGCCAGCTGGACCATCGACGGCAAGGCGCAGGAACGCTCGCTGTTCCGCATGATCAAGCACACCCACCAGCAGACCCCGCAGCACACCTTGTCGGCCTACAGCGACAATGCGGCGGTGGTGGAAGGCGTGCCGGCCGCGCGCTACCGCCCGGACCCGGCCAGCGGCGAGTACCGTAGCGAAGCGGTGCTGCCGTCGGCCTTTGCGATCAAGGTGGAAACGCATAACCACCCGACTGCGATCGCACCGTTTCCCGGCGCGGCCACCGGCGCCGGCGGCGAGATCCGCGACGAAGGCGCCACCGGCCGTGGCGGCAAGCCCAAGGCCGGCCTGACCGGGTTTTCGGTCTCGCACCTGCGCATTCCCACCCTGCCGCAGCCGTGGGAAGCGCCGCGTGCGCTGAACCCGCGCATGGCGCCGGCACTGGACATCATGCTCGACGGCCCGCTCGGCGGTGCCGCGTTCAACAACGAATTCGGCCGGCCCAACCTGCTCGGCTATTTCCGCAGTTTCGAACTGGCCGAAGGCCCGGGCCTGACCCGCGCCTACGACAAGCCGATCATGCTGGCCGGCGGCCTGGGCGCGATCGATCGCAACCAGGTCGAGAAGCTGCGCCTGCAGCCGGGCGATGCGGTGATCGTGCTCGGCGGCCCGGCGATGCTGATCGGCCTGGGCGGCGGCGCGGCCAGCTCGGTGGCGGCCGGCGACAGTGCCGAGGCGCTGGATTTTGCCAGCGTGCAGCGCGAAAACCCGGAAATGGAGCGCCGCTGCCAGGAGGTCATCGACCGCTGCGTGGCGCTGGGCATCGACAACCCGATCCGCTGGTTCCACGACGTGGGCGCGGGCGGCCTGTCCAACGCCATCCCCGAACTGCTGCACGACTCGGGCGTGGGCGGCATCATCGACCTGGGCCGCGTGCTCAGCGACGACCCGTCGCTGTCGCCGCTGGAACTGTGGTGCAACGAATCGCAGGAACGCTACGTGCTCGGCGTACCGCAGGCGCGCCTGGAGGAATTCGCCGCCATCTGCGCCCGCGAACGCTGCCCGTTCGCCGCCGTCGGCGTGGCGACGGCCGAGGAGCGGCTGGTGGTTGGCTATGGGACGTTGGACGCCGGGACCCGGGACCCGGGACCGGGGACCGGGGGAGAGCAACTGCAACGGCGCGAGGGTGCTGGCGCGCATGCGCAGAGCACGCTCAATGCAGCGCAGGGCACTGCTGTTCCGGGTCCCGGGTCCCGGGTCCCCGGTCCCGACCTCCCCATAGACCTCCCAATGGACGTGCTCTTCGGCAAGGCGCCGAAGATGCATCGCGATGCGGTGCATCCGGCCGCGCCGCAGTGGCCGGCGCTGCAGACCGCAGGGCTGGATCTGCAGCAGGCCGGGCTGCGCGTGCTGGCGCATCCCACCGTGGCGTCCAAGAGTTTTCTGGTCACCATCGGCGACCGCAGCGTGGGCGGGCTGACCGCACGCGAGCAGATGATCGGGCCGTGGCAACTGCCGCTGGCCGATTGCGCCATCACCCTGGCCGGGTTCGAGACCTTCGAAGGCGAGGCGATGTCGATCGGCGAGCGCGCCCCGCTGGCGCTATTGAACGCTGCCGCCTCGGCGCGCATGGCCGTCGGCGAAGCGATCACCAACCTGTGCGCGGCACCGGTGCAGACCCTGGCCAGCATCAAGCTCTCGGCCAACTGGATGGCCGCCGCCGGTCATGCTGGCGAAGACGCACTGCTGTACGACGCGGTGCGCGCAGTCGGCATGGAACTATGCCCGGCGCTGGAGCTGAGCATTCCGGTGGGCAAGGATTCGCTGTCGATGCAGGCGCAGTGGGTAGCCGGGAATGGGGAATCGGGAATGGGGAATGGCGAAACGCCGCAGCCCTCCGCTTCCACCATTCCCAACTCCCGACTCCCGATTCCCGGTGAAACGCTGAAAAGCGTTTCACCAGTCTCGCTGATCATCAGTGCCTTTGCGCCGGTGAGCGATGTCCGCACCCAGCTGACGCCGTTGCTGCGCAACGATGAAGAAAGCGAGCTGTGGTTGATCGGGCTCGGTGGCGGCAAGCAGCGTCTGGGTGGGTCGGTGCTGGCGCAGGTGTATGCCGACGCTTCGGCGCTGCCGGCGTTCGGCGGCGAGGTGCCGGATCTGGATGATGCGCAGCGGCTGCGCAGCTTCTTCGAGCTGATCCGCGATGCACGCGAAGGCGGGCTGCTGCTGGCGTATCACGACCGCAGCGATGGCGGTGCGTTTGCGGCGCTGTGCGAGATGGCGTTCGCCTCGCGCCAGGGGCTGGACATCACCCTCGATGCCTGGGGCGATGACGCGTTCCGCAGCCTGTTCAATGAAGAACTGGGTGCGGTGGTGCAGATTGCCAGCGAGGATCGCGCCGCGTTCGCCGATCTGGTCGAACGGCATGCCTTGACCGAGTGCGCGCAGCGGATTGCGCGCCCCACCGGCACGCCGCGCGTGCGGGTCAGCGGGCAGGGCCGGGTGCTGGCCGAATGGCGTTGGGAAGATCTGTTCGATGCATGGTGGTCGGTCACCCACGCCATGCAGACGCTGCGCGACAACCCCGACAGCGCCGACGAAGAACGCGCGCTGGCGCGCGATTTCCAGGCGCCCGGTCTGCGTCCGAAGCTGGCGTTCAACCCGTCCGAAGACGTGGCCGCGCCGTTCGTGGCCACCGGTGCGCGGCCCAGGGTGGCGATCCTGCGCGAGCAGGGCGTCAACGGGCAGATCGAAATGGCCTACAACTTCGAGCGCGCCGGGTTCCGCGCGTTCGATGTGCACATGAGCGACCTGATCGCCGGGCGCGTGGATCTGGCGCAGTTCGCCGGCTTCGCGGCCTGCGGCGGCTTCAGCTACGGCGACGTGCTGGGGGCCGGCCGTGGCTGGGCCACCTCGATCCTGGAGCGTTCGGCCTTGCGCGATGCGTTTGCCGCGTTCTTTGCGCGCAGCGATACGTTTGCGCTGGGCGTGTGCAATGGCTGCCAGATGCTCAGCCAGCTCAAGGACATCATTCCCGGTGCCGAGCACTGGCCGCGCTTTTTGCGCAACCGCAGCGAGCAGTTCGAAGCGCGTACCGCGTTGCTGGAAGTGGTGGAGTCGCCGTCGATCTTCCTGCGCGGCATGGCCGGTTCGCGGATCCCGGTGGCGGTGGCGCATGGCGAAGGCCGTGCCGAGTTCCAGACCGCCGTAGACCAGGCAGCTGCACGGGTGGCGCTGCGTTTCGTCGACGGCGATGGCGCAGTAGCGTCGCGCTACCCGCTCAATCCGAACGGCTCGCCGGACGGCATCACCGGCCTGACCAGTACCGATGGCCGCGCCACCATCCTGATGCCGCATCCCGAACGCACCCCGCGCACGGTGAACCTGAGTTGGCATCCGGCCGAATGGGGCGAGGACTCGCCCTGGCTGCGGATGTTCCGTAACGCGCGGGTGTGGTGCGGCTGAGCACGGCTAACCAGGCGTAGCGCGCGGCAGTCAGGCCGTGTGCGGACGGCGCGCAGAGCCGGCGTGTCCGCCTGGTACATGCCGTACCGAGCACCGGCCGCGCCCGCCAGGCGGCCGCGCAGTGCTTGTATTGGCCGATCTCGGCGCAGAGTGCCGCGCGCAACGAATCAGGTGCGCGGCAGTCCAACGCAGCGATGCGAGCCCTGCAGGCGATGCGGCAATCGGCCGCTCGGCCGATGGTGTCTGAAGCCCACCGGGCCCGCCGATGACCTCGCCGGATGACCAGCGAACTCCTCGACGCCGGGAAGGCCATTGCCGTGCGCGTCGCGGACCGACAACGCCATTGGCCTGACGCGCGCGCGCTCTGGCAGCGGCTTTGCGCGCCTTTCGTTGCAGCGGCTTTCCGGCCCGATGCGTCATGCCTGCCCGACCAGATCTTGGAGCAGCTGCCGGCCGGCTCGGCAGTCGAACATCTGCTGCGATCGACTGCCGATATCCGGTGGAGTAAAGGGCCGGCGCGACCGTGTATTACCTGCCTGTGCATACCAAAGCGTCGAATGTGGGTAAATCCAAAGTCGATACTTGGTGTTGTCCGAGTAACTATAAGAACTGCTAGGTTTTTATTCTCCAAAGATTAACAGTTCGATAATGCGACGACGAGCGCATTTGGGCGCATTATTTTTCAATAGATTCATCTCGCATTATCGAGATGACGCGATTTTCGCATTATCTGCTGCTGACAAATATTCGGTTGTTTGAGCCTTTTGCGTAGGGGTACCTGCCGTAAAAGGCGTATGCGCGCATGTTGACAGGGGCCTCAGGGGGACCGTGTGATGCATTGCGCGGTGGCCGGTTATTTACACACTTGGCCAATGGGGAGTAAGGGATTAATGAAGCGACATTCTCTGGAGTGCGGTCATGAGCACGCAGCTCAGGACCGAGTGGCAGCGCATGCCTGCGCTACCGAAATAAAACAGACCAACAGGCGCCGCGTGCAGTCCGGGAACCCGTTGGCGCTGGCGGTGGGACTGGTGCTGTTCGGCATGGCTGGCGTTGTCGTCGCGGCGACTGCGCAAGCGGCATCGAGCACGCATTGCCAGCTGGTCGATGGTCAGCAACGTTGCGACGACGATGCAGACACTGCCAGCGCTGGCATCGCTACCGCTGCGCGGTCGGACGGTGCCACGGCACAGAGCAGCGCAACACCTGCCGCCGATGCCGAGCTGCCGCCCTTTGCGGATGGGCAGGATGCGCTGGCATTGGGTAATGCAAGCAATGCCTTGGGCGAGGGCACCATCGCACTGGGCGGCGGAAGCCTGGCGGCGGAGCGCCACGCAACGGCGATCGGCTACAACGCAACCGCAGCCGGGGAATCGGCAGTCGCGCTCGGCGGGCTTGCTACCGTTTTCGACTACGACGAGTTCGGCATCATCGTTGGTCAGCGCGAACTGGCCGCACAGGCCGTAGGCGTCGGTGCAACCGCGATCGGAGGTGGCGCGGTTGCAGCAACGCCGTTCGCCAGCGCGATCGGTAGTGGCGCCAGTGCCGACGGCGTGCAGAGCACGGCGCTGGGCTACCGCGCGCAAACCTTCGACGACGGCGCCACCGCGGTGGGCGGCTTGTCCACGGCCAGCGGCTTTCTGTCCACCGCTGGCGGCTATCTGTCGCGGGCCAGCGCCAACACCGCAACCGCCTTCGGTTACCGGGCGCGCAGCGATGGCGCCAGCAGCGTCGCCATCGGCGATACCGCGCTCGCCACCGGCGCTCAGAGCGTGGTGATCGGCGGCGTCAGCGATTTCGGCTCGATCACCGCGGCCACCGGGCGTGGTGGCATCGCCTTCGGTGCGGGCGCGCAAAGCCAGTCCGATTACGCCATTGCGATTGGCTACAACTCCAATGTGTTTCCCAATCGGCCCGGTAACACCGATTCGATCGCCATCGGACGTTCGGCAGGCACCTTCGCGCCGGGCACGGTGTCGCTGGGTGGCTTTGCGTTGACCATGGGCGATGGCGGCATCTCCATTGGGCAGGGCAGCACCACCTATGCCGAAAACAGCGTGGCGCTCGGCGCCCGCACCAGGACCTCGTTGTTCAACGGCAACAACACCGCGATCGGCGCCGATGCGCAGACCAACGGGGTCGATGCGGTAGCGATCGGCTACGGCGCGCGGGTGGGCGATCTCATCGACGATGCATGGAACCGTTCGGCCTCCAGCGCGGTGGCGCTGGGTGCGTTCTCGTATGCCAATCGCAGCAATACGGTATCGGTGGGCAACGCGCAGACCGGCTTGACCCGGCAGATCACCAACGTGGCGGCCGGGACCGAGGCATCGGATGCGGTGAATGTCGCGCAGCTGGACAGCGTGCGCGCGGTGGCTGCACGGCTGGATAGCCATTTGGCGTTGGCCAAGTCCGACACCGACGAGCCGGCTGCATTTGCAGAAGGCGGCAACGCCATCGCGCTCGGCAGTGCCAGCAATGCGCTGGGCCAGGGAGCCAGCGCGCTGGGGTCGGGCAGTGCGGCGCTCGGACGCGACGCGGTGGCGCTTGGTCGCAATGCCAGCGCCTCCGATGCGTCGGCGCTGGCGGTGGGTGGGGTTGCCACGGTGCCGTTGTTCGACGCCTCCGGCTTCATCATCGGCCAACAGGAGCAGGCAACCACCGCACAGGGAGTCGGCGCGGTGGCCTTGGGCGGCGGCGCCAGGGCCATGCAGGTATTTGCCACCGCCGTGGGGACCGGTGCCACGGCCCTGGGTACTCAGTCGACGGCGCTTGGCTTCGCTGCGCAGGCGCTGGACGACACCAATGTCGCGTTGGGGAGTTTTTCGATCGCACGCGGCGCGGGCTCGTCGGCCTTCGGATTCAATGCCGCCTCTGCCGGCCGGCTGGCGACAGCGGTGGGCTTCAATGCCGCGGGCTTCGGCGAAAGCAGTGTGGCCGTCGGCAGCAGCGCCGCATCGTCCGGCGAGCGCAGTATCACCGTCGGCGGCTTCTCGCTCATCAGCAACACGCTCCGCAGCGCGGGTGCGTCGGGCGTCGGGGCGATTGCGATCGGGGCCGGGGCGCGGAGCGATGCCGACCACGCCATTGCGCTGGGCTACAACGCCAACGTGTTCGCCAACGACAACAACGTCGACGCGGTGGCCATCGGACATAGCGCCGCGTCATTCGGACCACGCACAGTTTCGCTGGGTGCCGCTTCATCGGCACAGGCGACCGAGGCGATCGCCATCGGTTACGACGCGCGTGCTGCGTCCGATCGCAGCATCGCCATTGGCAGCGGCGCCGATACCTCGATCCTCTATGGCGACACCATCGCCCTGGGCACCAATGCCAGGGCCGACGCACCCGATGCCATTGCGATCGGCCGCGATGCCAGCGTTGGCGTGTTCGTCGGCGACATCGGCAGTGCGGCAATGGCCGTGGGCGTGCAAGCGCGCGCGCTCGGCAACAACAGCCTGGCGCTGGGCTACAACGCCTTTACCCGGGAGAGCGGTCGCAATGCGGTGGCCGTCGGCGCCAACGCCGGCGCCAGCGGAGCCGATTCTGTCGCGCTCGGTGCAGGTGCGCGCACTGGTGAGGCCAATGTCGTGTCGGTAGGCAATGGCAACGGCCGTGGCGGCCCGGCCACGCGCCGCATCGTCAATGTCGGTGCCGGTGCGATTGCGGCCGGCAGCACCGATGCGCTCAATGGCGGGCAACTGTTCCAGTCGCTGAGCAATGCCGCCAGCTTCCTCGGCGGTGGTGCGGCGATCGGCGCGCAGGGCGTGTTCGTGGCGCCGACCTATGTGATCCAGGGCAGCAGCTACAGCAATGTCGGTGCGGCATTGACGGCGTTGGACAGCAAGGTCAGCGAGCTGGATGCGCGCAGTGGAACCGCCGCGGCTGCGTCGCGTGCGTCTGCCGCACGGGTCGCAACAGCGCGGACGGCGGCCGGCGCACCGTCTGCGGACGCATCGACTGTCGTGGGCGCCAACGCCGTGGATGAGGCCAATGACGACGGTTTGCAGTCGATAGCGTCGGCAACTGACGCAACCGCTGGCAGCATGGCGTCCTCGACAGCGACTGCAACCGGGCTTGCCGCAAGTGCCGCAGTCCAGGGCACGCCGACCGCCGCCGTGGTCGGCAGCATCACCCCGGCGGCAACGTCCACGACGGTCGGCACTGCTGCGGTGGCCAACCACGTCACCGGTACTGCAATTGGCGGCAGCGCCTATGCGCACGGCCCCAACGACACCGCGATCGGCAGCAACGCACGCGTCAATGCCGATGGCAGCACCGCCGTTGGCGCCAACACGCAGATCGCGGCAGTGGCCACCAACGCGGTGGCCATGGGCGAAGGCGCGCAGGTCAGCGCGGCCTCGGGCACCGCGATCGGCCAGGGCGCGCGTGCTACCGCGCAAGGTGCGGTGGCACTGGGCCAGGGCTCGGTTGCCGACCGCGCCAATACGGTGTCGGTGGGCAGCGTGGGTGGCGAGCGTCAGGTGGCCAATGTGGCGGCCGGTGTGCGTGCGACCGATGCGGTCAACAAGGGCCAGCTGGACAGCGGCGTGGCCGCGGCCAACAGCTACACCGACAGCCGCTACAGCGCGATGGCCGACAGCTTCGAAAGCTACCAAGGCGATATCGAAGACCGTCTGCGTCGGCAGAACCGTCGCCTGGACCGCCAGGGTGCGATGAGCTCGGCGATGTTGAACATGTCCGCCAGCGTGGCGGGTATCGCCTCGCCGAACCGCATCGGTGCCGGTGTCGGTTTCCAGAATGGCGAATCGGCGTTGTCGGTGGGCTACCAGCGTGCGATCAGCCCGCGCGCCACCTTGACGGTGGGCGGTGCGCTCAGCGGCGACGACAGCTCGATCGGCGTGGGTGCCGGCTTCGGCTGGTAATCCTCGGCAAACGCATGCGCGGTTGCCTGCACGTCATGGCAACCGATGACAGGTGCTCCCTCTCTCTTCCTCTTCGGCTCGAACACTCTTGAAGGAAATCTATCGTGATCCAGACTCTTTCTCTCCGCGCCAGCGTACTTGCCTGCTCTGTCTCGGCCCTGTGCCTGGGCAGTGGCATGGCATCGGCGGCCATGCCCAGCCCGGCCGCAACTGCGGCACAGCGCCAACAGGCCATGGCCGATGCGCCGGTCGACCGCATCATCGTGAAGTATCGCAGCGGACGTATGACCACACGCGATGTCGGCCGCAGCGTCTCCACGGCGATCACGGCGGCCGCATCGCGTGCCTCCATTCGTCTCGTACCCGCTGCGCGCGCAACGGGCACGGCAGCGCCGGTGCATCTGCGCACGCTGGCGGTCGGTGGTGAAGTGGTCAAGTTGCCCGGCCAGCTCAGCCGCGCCGATGCCGATCGCCTGGTGCAGGCATTGGCCGCCGATCCGGACGTGGAATCGGCGCAGATCGATCAGCGCATGTATCCGCTGCAAACCGCCGGCGCTGCGCTACCGAACGATCCATTGCTGCAGACCAATCAATGGCATTTGATCGATCCGGTGAGTGGTATCAACGTGGCTCCGGCCTGGAGCACCACGCACGGCGAAGGCGTGGTGGTCGCTGTGCTCGATACCGGGATCCTGCCGACGCACCCGGATCTGGCGGGCAATGTCCTGGCCGGCTACGACTTCATCACCGATGCCTTCGTATCGCGCCGCGACACCGACGAGCGCGCCCCGGGAGGCCTGGATCGCGGCGACTGGATCGCACAGGACGGCGATTGCGGGGTTTTCTCCCTTGCCGGAGACAGTAGCTGGCATGGCACGCACGTCGCCGGCACCATCGCAGAGGTGGCCAATAACGGAATCGGTGGCGCAGGCGTCGCGGACAAGGCGAAGATTCTTCCCGTGCGGGTCCTCGGCCACTGCGGCGGCAGCTCGTCGGACATCAGCGACGCCATCGTGTGGGCGTCCGGCGGTCACGTGGATGGCGTGCCGGATAACCGCGATCCGGCCGAAGTGATCAACATGAGCCTGGGCGGCTTCGGGCCGTGCGATGCGGCCATGCAGGCGGCGATCAACGGTGCGGTGTCGCGTGGCACCACGGTGGTGGTGGCTGCGGGAAATTCGGGGGCGGACATGTCGTCGGAGACGCCGGCCAATTGCCCCAATGTCATCGCCGTGGCCGCTACCCGCTCCACCGGTGGGCTTGCCCAGTACAGCAGCTTCGGCCGCCTGGTCGATCTGGCCGCGCCAGGCGGCAGCTCGACGGTATTCTCTGTCAACGATGGCCCGATCAACAGTTTCGTCTGGCAGACCTACTACACCGGCAAGACCACCCCGACCTCCGGGCAGTACACCTATGCCGGCCAGGCGGGCACGTCGATGGCGTCGCCGCATGTGGCCGGTGTTGCGGCGTTGGTGCAAAGCGCCTTGATTGCCGACGGGCGGTCGCCGCTGTCGCCAGGTGCCTTGGAGACCCTGCTCAAGCGCACCGCGCGTGCATTTCCGCTGCCGCCGCCGGCTTCGACACCGACGGGCGCCGGCATCGTGGATGCGGGCGCGGCGATCGCCCGCGCATTACGTCGTTGCGATGCGGCAGACCTGGCATGCACGCTGGATGCGCAGTTGCTGAGCAATGGGACGATCCAGCGCGGCATCTCCAACGCGGCGGGCGATGCGGGCTTTTTCACCTTCCAGGCAACGGCGGGGCAGGTGCTGAGCTTCATCAGTTTCGGCGGCAGTGGGCAGGCAGCGCTCTACGTGGCACTGGGCCGCGAGCCCAGCGCCACCGACAACGACGGCGCTTCCACGCGGAACGGTACCAGTCAGACGGTGCGCTTCACCGCACCGCGCGCGGGCACCTATGTGCTCAAGCTGGAGGGTGCCCAGTTCGATGGGGTGAGCCTGCTGGCGCGCCAATGAGTCGTCACCTGACGGCGATGGGCCCGATGATCGTCATTTCCTTGGCGCAGTCGTGGCACGACGCCGCGCAGGAAGGGGACGGCAGCTCCGGTCGCCGATGTTGACCTGCTGACTGACCCATAGCAGCGCGTATTTTGCGCAACCAAGCCCGCTGGCGTCACGCCAGCGGGCTTTTTTGTTCTCGGTGGACACTGCTATTCAGGTTTTGAATGTCTCGCAGGACATGATCTAGGTCTCTGTTTTCCAAAGAATTATCAAAAAAATAATAAAAGCAAGCAGAAGTGTGATGAGTTACGCACTTATCTTCGCTTTCTGTCAAAAACTTGACGCGTGATTTGACGACTGTTAACACTTTGCGCAGTTCTGTGGTTGGGTAGCGTTCACTTTTTGACTATCCAGGGTGCCGGCGTTCGCCGCGCACCGCCAAGCGGCCCATAGCACCAACAACCACGGGGAATCGCTTGGGCTCGCAGGGCCATTCGATGGTGGGGGTTCGACAAAAACCAGTCCCAACAACTCAGGAGTCGTGCGTCGATGAATCGGATTTATCGCAAGGTCTGGAACAAATCGTTGGGTGTGTGGACGGTGGCCTCGGAACTGGCCAGCGGCGACAGCCCTGGAGCAGTTGCGCAGGCCTCGCTCATCGACCGCCGGCAGAGCCTGGCACTGGCCGCCGCGATCGCCTTGGCGCTGGGTAGCGCCGGCTTCGTCACCCCTCTCCCCGCGAGCGCGCAATCGGTCGAAGTCGGCCGCGGTGCGTCCGCACCTGCCGCCCAGGCCACCGCCATCGGTGCCGGCAGCCATGCCAGCGCAACCGGCGCAGTGGCCACCGGTGCCGACAGCAGTGCCAGCGGTGTGAACAGCAGCGCGATCGGCCGCCAGACCAATGCCATCGGCGAAAACGCCGTGGCGATCGGCTACAACAGTTTCGTGCGCCAGGCTGGCGAAAACGGCGTGGCGCTGGGCGCCAATGCCGGCGTCACCGGTGCCAATTCGGTCGCGCTGGGCGCCGGCTCGCGCACGCACGAAGACGACGTGGTGTCGGTGGGCAGCGGCAACGGCCGCGGTGGCCCGGCCACGCGCCGCATCACCAACGTCACCGCCGGCATCAACGCCACCGATGCGGTGAATGTGGCGCAGTTGCAGGACGTGGCCGATGTGGCCGAAGACACCGCCACGTTCTTCAAGGCAACCCCGGGCGAAGACAGCGTAGGCGCCTACGTCGAAGGCGACAGCGCACTGGCTGCCGGCGATGCCGCCAACGCGGTGGGCACGGCGACGACGGCGCTGGGCACCGGCGCCAATGCAGTGGCCAACAACGCCACGGCGGTGGGCGCCAATGCGCTCGCCTCCGGGCAGAACAGCGCGGCCTTCGGCCACAACGCACAGGCCAATGGCCCGGCGAGCGTGGCCGTTGGCGGCGCGGCAGTGAACGAAGACGGCGAGCCGCTGATCACCAACGGCGGCGTACCGGTCACCACCGGCGCCACCAGCGCCGGGGTCGGCGGCACCGCGGTCGGCGCCAGCGCCAATGCAGACGGCTTTGCGGCCTCGTCGTTCGGCGTCGGCGCCTATGCCGCCGGCGCGCAGTCCTCCGCGTTCGGTGCGGTGGCCAACGCCGCTGGCGATTACGCCACCGCCGTGGGCACCCAGACCAGCGCCAGTGGCACCAGCAGCACCGCCGTGGGCGGTCCGGTGGATCTGATTCCGGGCCTGGGCTTCTTCGTGCAGACCCAGGCCAGTGGCGATGCGTCGACGGCGCTGGGCGCCGGTGCCATCGCCTCGGGCACCTACACCACCGCCGTGGGGACGCTGAGCGAAGCCTCCGGCAGCGAAGCCACAGCAGTGGGTTACTTCGCCTACGCGCCTGGCGAAGGCGCCACCGCAGTTGGGCCTGAATCCTGGGCCAGCGGCGAACTGAGCACCGCGCTGGGCTACTACAGCACCGCACGCGGCGCCAACTCGGTGGCCCTGGGTGCCAATTCGGTCGCCACACGTGCCGACACCGTGTCGGTGGGCGCCGCCGGCGCGGAACGTCAGATCACCAACGTCGCTGCCGGTACCGAAGGCACCGATGCGGTGAACCTGGATCAGCTCACCGCCGTTTCCGATGTGGCTTCGGCCACCGCGCGCGGCTTCGTGGCCACCGGTGACGGTAGCGCGCTGGCCGAAGGCACCGACAGCGTCGCTGCCGGTTCCAATGCATCGGCGTTGAGCGACTACAGCACCGCGCTGGGTTCCAGCAGCGCCGCATCTGCGCAGGGCGCAACTGCAGTTGGCAGTGGCGCCAACGCCACCACCGACAACGCCACGGCAGTCGGCTTCAACAGCACTGCGGTGGCGCAGAACACCACCGCGCTTGGCGGCAACAGCAGCGCCTCTGGCGATGCCAGCACGGCAGTGGGCGGCGCAAGCCAGGCCACCGCCAGCGGCGCGACGGCGCTGGGGTTTGAGAGCATCGCCAATGGCGCGGACTCCACGGCACTGGGTGTGGGGAGCGTGGCGTTCGGCGACACCAGCACCGCCGTGGGTGGTGCAAGCGTGGCCTTCGGTACCGACAGCGCTGCTTTCGGTGCCAATGCCGGGGCCGGCGGCACTGCATCCACGGCGATCGGTGCAAACAGCAATGCCCTCGGGGAGCGCACCGTTGCATTGGGCGGCGCCAGCACCGCATCGGGCGACGACAGCATTGCGCTGGGCGCGAACAGTCAGGCCTCTGCGCTGGGCACCACGGCCGTTGGCAGCAATGCCAACGCCAGCATCGCCAATGCCACTGCGGTCGGTTTCAACAGCAGTGCCGGCGACGACTACGCCACCGCGCTTGGCAGCGACAGCAATGCCTCGGGATATTTCAGCACCGCCGTGGGCGGCACCAGCATCGCCAATGGGCGTGGTGCAACGGCGATCGGCTACGAAAGCATCGGCAATGGAACCGCATCGACTGCGCTGGGCTTTGCCAGCGTGGCGTGGGGTAACGGTGGTACCGCCATCGGTACCGAAAGTGTGGCCTATGGCGATGACAGCACGGCAGTGGGCGCGAATGCGTTTGCGGCCGATACCGGCGCGATTGCAGTAGGTACCTATGCAAATGCGTATGGTCCGCGTGCCATTTCGCTTGGTGGCCAATCCAACGCGGCTGGCGATGAGAGCATTGCGCTGGGTTGGGAAGCGCAGGCTGAAGGCGACCAGAGCATTGCGCTCGGCACGGGCAGCCAAGCCGATGCGTACTCCACGGCCATCGGCGGCTACGCCAGCGCCAGTGGTTCCTCTGCCACGGCAGTGGGGAACAACAGCCGTGCTACTGATTTTTACGCCACCGCGCTGGGTGGCGACAGCATGGCGTCGGGATCTTTCAGCACGGGCGTCGGCGCCTCCAGTGCCGCGAGTGGGTATGGATCAACGGCGATTGGCTATGACAGTGTGGCATTGGGTGAATACGACACTGCCATCGGTACCGAAAGTGTGGCCGATGGTTACTTCAGCACGGCGCTGGGTATGAATGCGCGTGCCATCACCTACTCGTCGGTCGCCTTGGGCAGTTACGCCCTTGCGCAGGGTGCGGGCGCCACTTCGCTCGGTAGCCAATCCTATGCGCCTGGTGCCGAGAGCGTCGCGCTGGGCTGGCAATCCAACGCCTCGGGCGAGCGGAGCATGGGCCTCGGCAGCGGTGCGGTGGCATTTGCCGACGACAGTGTCGCGCTGGGTGCAGGCGCGGTTGCCGATCGCGCCAACACGGTGTCGGTGGGCACGGTCGGCAGCGAACGCCAGATCGCCAATGTCGCGGCCGGTACCGAGGGCACCGATGCGGTGAATCTGGACCAGCTCAACGCCGTGGCTGGCGCAGCGGAAAATACCGCGCGCCTGTATGCCGGCACCGGTGAAGGTACCGCGCTGGCGCAGGGCGAAGATGCCACTGCCGCCGGCTCCGATGCCACCGCAGATGGCGATTACAGCAGCGCCTTCGGTGCCAGCAGCCAGGCCACCGCCATCGGCGCCGTGGCCATCGGTAGTGGCGCCAGCGCAACGGCGCAATACGCCAATGCCGCCGGCTACAACGCCGCGGCCAGCGGCTTCGGCAGCGTCTCCAACGGCGCCTTCAGCCAGGCCAGCGGCGACTACGGCGTGGCCGTGGGTGGCGAAAGCGAAGCGGCCGGCGCGCAGAGCACGGCGCTCGGCGCAGCGGCAGGCGCCTACGGCGATGGGTCGTTGGCGGTCGGTGCGCTGAGCGAGGCGCAGGGCAGCGAATCCACCGCAATGGGCTATTTCGCCAGCGCCAGCGGCGAATCGGCTACTGCCGTGGGTGCGGAAAGCGTGGCCAACGGCACCAGCGCTGCGGCGTTCGGCTTCGGCGCAGAAGCCACCGGCAACTACACCACCGCCCTGGGTGGGTATTCCACTGCCAGCGGTTTCAACAGCACCGCGCTGGGTAATTTCAGCACCGCCAGCGGTTCCAACACGCTGGCTGTGGGCAGCGATGCCACGGCCACCGGTGCCTACAGCGTTGCGGCAGGCCAGGGCAGCGTCGCCAGCGGCTATAACAGCGTGTCGGTCGGTGGCGCCTTGCTCGGCCTGTTGCCGACCGAGGCCTCCGGCGACTTCTCCACCGCCGTGGGCGGCGCGGCGTGGGCGCCGGGCCTCAACAGCACTGCGCTCGGCAATTTCGCCGAATCCACCGGCGAAAGCAGCGTGGCATTGGGCGCCGATTCGGTGGCCGACCGCGACTTCGCGGTGTCGGTGGGCAGTGCCGGCAACGAACGGCAGATCACCAACGTCGCCGCCGGTACGCAGGGCACCGATGCGGTGAACCTGGATCAGCTCAACGCCGTTGCCGAGGCCGGCGCGGCCACCAGCAAGTATTTCCAGGCCAGCGGCGGCGATGACAGCGATGCCGGTGCGTATGTCGAAGGCGACAACGCGCTGGCAGCAGGCGAGGGCGCCAATGCCACCGGCACCGGCACCACCGCCCTGGGCGCCGGTGCGCAATCGGTTGCCGGCAACGCCAGCGCAGTGGGCGTGGGCGCGTTGGCTGCCGGCATCGGTGCGGCAGCGGTGGGCAGCAATGCCCAGGCGCTGGGCGAAAACAGCAGCGCGGTCGGCAGCAACGCATTGGCCAGCGATATCGGCGCCACGGCGAACGGTGCTGGTGCACAGGCGATTTCGACCTACACCACCGCACTGGGCAGCGACGCGGTGGCCTCGGACAATCAGGCCACCGCTGCGGGTTTCCGCAGCACTGCATCCAATGTCGGCAGCGCGGCATTCGGTGGCTACAGCGAATCCAGCGGCCGTCTGTCGTCGGCACTGGGCTACGGCGCAGTGGCATCCAGCGATTACAGCACCGCCGTCGGTGCGGTTGCGTTGGCCTCTGGTGCCAGCGCGGTCGCAGTTGGCGAATTCAGCGAAGCCACCGGCGATGAAAGCGTCGCCGTCGGCGGCAGCACGTTCTTCGGCTTCATTCCGGCGCGTGCGTCGGGAACCGGCGCGGCCGCCTTCGGTGCGGGCGCGTGGGCAACGGCGGACTACGCCACTGCGATCGGCTGGAATTCGTATGCCGATGGCGCCAACGCCACCGCGCTGGGCCAGAGTGCAGCCGCACTGGCCGACAACACGCTGGCCGTGGGCGGCGGCAGCCGCGCCGATGCGATCGGTGCCAGTGTGGTCGGCGTGGATGCCTCGGCCACCGGCATCAACAGCACCGGCGTTGGTCGCCAGGTGAATGTGATCGGCGAAAACGCCACTGCGGTGGGCTACAACGCGTTCGTGCGCCAGAGCGCGGTCAATGGCGTGGCGCTCGGTGCCAATGCCGGCGCCACCGGCGCCAACTCGGTGGCCCTGGGTGCGGGCTCGCGCACGTATGAGGCGGACACGGTGTCGATCGGTAGCGGCAATGGCCGCGGCGGTCCGGCCACCCGCCGCATCGTCAATGTCAGCGATGGCCAGGCCGCCACCGATGCAGTCAACAAGGGCCAGCTGGATGCGCTGTCGGCCGATGTGCAGAACACCAGCAGCAAGTTCAAGACCACCGGCGATGCGGTGGCCACGGCAACCGGTGAGCGCAGCACCGCTGCCGGCTCGGGTGCTGCCGCCACCGGCGCACGCAGCGTCGCCATCGCGTCCGGCAGCAGCGCCTCGGCCACCGGTGCCAGCGCGATGGGCGTGGACAGCAGCGCCAGCGGCGTGAACAGCACCGCGATGGGCCGTCAGACCAATTCCATCGGCGCAAACGGCGTTGCGCTGGGCTACAACTCCTTCGTGCGCGAAAGCGGCAGCAATGCCGTGGCACTTGGTGCCAATGCCGGTGCCAGCGGCGCCGATTCGGTGGCCTTGGGCTCCGGGTCGCGTACCTACGACGCCAACACCGTGTCGGTGGGTAGCGGCAACGGTCGCGGTGGCCCGGCCACGCGCCGCATCGTCAATGTGGGCGCCGGCGCGATTGCCGATGCCAGTACCGATGCGATCAATGGCGGCCAGCTGTACCAGTCGCTGAGCAATGCCGCCAGCTTCCTCGGTGGTGGTGCGGCGATCGGTGCGCAGGGCGTGTTCGTGGCGCCGACCTATGTGATCCAGGGCGCCAGCTACAACAACGTGGGCGCTGCATTGACCGCGCTGGACAGCAAGGTCAGCGAGCTGGACGTGCGCACTGGCACTGCGATTGCCGGTACTCCTGCACGTCCGGTGTCGCCGGGCAATGCGCCGGTGCCGGCGGCGGCTGCAGGCAACGGGAGCGGCGCAGCCGCCGGAGTGCAGGGCACGCCGACGGCTGCAGTGGTAGGCGCCATCACCCCGGCAGCGACCTCCACGGCAGTCGGTACCGCTGCGGTGGCCAACCACGTGACCGGTACTGCAATTGGCGGCAGCGCCTATGCGCACGGCCCCAACGACACCGCGATCGGCAGCAACGCACGCGTCAATGCCGATGGCAGCACCGCCGTTGGCGCCAACACGCAGATCGCGGCAGTGGCCACCAACGCGGTGGCCATGGGCGAAGGCGCGCAGGTCAGCGCGGCCTCGGGCACCGCGATCGGCCAGGGCGCGCGTGCTACCGCGCAAGGTGCGGTGGCACTGGGCCAGGGCTCGGTTGCCGACCGCGCCAATACGGTGTCGGTGGGCAGCGTGGGCGGCGAGCGTCAGGTGGCCAATGTGGCGGCCGGTGTGCGTGCGACCGATGCGGTCAACAAGGGCCAGCTGGACAGCGGCGTGGCCGCGGCCAACAGCTACACCGACAGCCGCTACAGCGCGATGGCCGACAGCTTCGAAAGCTACCAAGGCGATATCGAAGACCGTCTGCGTCGGCAGAACCGTCGCCTGGACCGCCAGGGTGCGATGAGCTCGGCGATGTTGAACATGTCCGCCAGCGTGGCGGGTATCGCCTCGCCGAACCGCATCGGTGCCGGTGTCGGTTTCCAGAATGGCGAATCGGCGTTGTCGGTGGGCTACCAGCGTGCGATCAGCCCGCGCGCCACCTTGACGGTGGGCGGTGCGCTCAGCGGCGACGACAGCTCGATCGGCGTGGGTGCCGGCTTCGGCTGGTAAGCGGTTGCATCAAACGCGACGGCGCCGCTGTGCGCCGTCGCGGCAGGGCAGGGCCTGAGGGGGCGGGCAAGGACCGTGGCTAGGCCAGCCAACGGATTCGCATGGAGGAATGGCCGTACCAGGGGCAATCGAGAAAGCACCGCAGGCCGCGTAGCGGCTGCACGGCGTTTTCGATACTGCTCCAAGCCTGATTCACGAAAAACACGAAGAGGACTTCACCGTGATCGACAAGACTTTCCGCCTCACCCCGCTGACCGGCGCCATCGTGATGATGGCCCTTGGTGCGTCCGGCACCCTGGCAGCCGCACCGACACTGCCGGTCAAGGAACCGACCCAGGCAGCTCCGGCCGGCACCGCGTTCAGTAGCCGCCTGATCGTGCGCTACAAGGACAATACCGCCGCTGCGACCGATCGCAGCAGCAAGCTGGGTGCGGTGCAGGCCGCAGTCGGCCGCGTTGGCGCCAGCACCGGCGCCCGCAGCAGCGCTGCCGCCGCCAAGGCGACCTATGTGCGCAAGCTGGGCATCGGCTCGGACCTGATCAGGCTGTCCAGCACGTTGACCGCCGCGCAGGTGGACAAGGTGGTGGTCGAACTGAAGAACGACCCGTCCGTGGCCGACGTGCAGATCGACCGCATGCTGCGCCCGGTGGAAATAAACAAGAGCGCGGCCACCACCGACGTGAGCCCGCAGCTGGTTCCCAACGACCCGCTGTACGCGCAGTACCAGTGGCACCTGAGCAACCCCAACGGCGGCATCAACGCGCCGGCCGCATGGGACCTGTCGCAGGGCGCCGGCGTGGTGGTGGCGGTGCTGGATACCGGCATCCTGCCCGGCCATCCGGATTTTGCCGGCAATCTGCTGCAGGGCTACGACTTCATCACCGATGCGGAAGTCTCGCGCCGCCCCACCGACGCGCGCGTGCCCGGCGCGCTGGATTACGGCGACTGGGAAGAAGCCGACAACGTCTGCTACCCCGGCTCGACCGCGGCGGAAAGCTCCTGGCACGGCACCCATGTCTCGGGCACCGTGGCCGAAGCGACCAACAACGGCATCGGCATGGCCGGCGTGGCGCCGAAGGCGACCATCCTGCCGGTGCGCGTGCTCGGCCGTTGCGGCGGCTACACCTCCGACATCGCCGATGCCATCGTGTGGGCCTCCGGCGGTACGGTCGAGGGCGTGCCCGCCAACACCAACCCGGCCGAAGTCATCAACATGAGCCTGGGCGGCGGCGGTGCCTGCGATTCGGCGACCCAGCTGGCGATCAATGGCGCCGTCTCGCGTGGCACCACCGTGGTGGTGGCGGCCGGCAACAGTGGCGAAGACGCAGCCAACCACTCGCCGGCCAGCTGCAACAACACCATTACCGTGGGCGCCACGCGCATCACCGGCGGCATCACCTATTACTCCAACTACGGCAGCAAGGTCGACCTGTCCGGCCCGGGCGGCGGCGGCAGCGTGGACGGCAATCCGGGCGGTTTCATCTGGCAGGCCGGCTACACCGGTGCCACCACCCCGACCTCCGGTTCCTATACGTATATGGGAATGGGCGGCACCTCGATGGCGTCCCCGCACGTGGCCGGTGTCGTGGCGCTGGTGCAGAGCGCGGCCATCGGCCTGGGCGAGGGCCCGCTGACTCCGGCCGCGGTCGAGGCCCTGCTCAAGCAGACCAGCCGCCGCTTCCCGGTGACCCCGCCGGCCAGCACCCCGATCGGCAGCGGCATCGTCGATGCCAAGGCCGCGCTGGAAGCGGTGCTCGAGGAGCCGTGCGATCCGGCCACCGAAAGCTGCGCGCCGACCGCCATTGCCTTGACCAACAAGGCGCCGGTGGCTGGCCTGAGCGGCACGGCCGGCAGCTCCACGCTGTACAGCTTCGACGCCAAGGCCGGCGCGGTGCTGAGCTTCATGACCTACGGTGGTACCGGCGATGTGTCGGTCTATGTCAGCCATGAGGCCGAGCCCAGCGCCACCAGCTTCGATGCCAAGTCGACCCGTCCCGGCAACAGCGAAACCGTGCGCTTCACCGCGCCTAAGGCCGGTACTTACTACATCAAGCTGGTGGGTGCGATGGACTATGCGAAGGTAACGCTCGTCGCGCGACAGTAAGCACAGGCAATAGTGTGACCGATGCCCCCGGCTCATCACCGAGGGCATCGTTTTTCAGGGCGATTCAGATGCGTACGGTTGATCGTCGCGGCAAACTGCTACAGTCGGCGCCGGACCAGTGGAGACGAGTGTGAACGCGGTTGCCGTCGATCCAATTGAGCATCGAAGCGCGGAGATGCGCATCGTCGAAGCGCTGCTTGAACGTCGCCGTCTGAAGGACACCGATCTGCTGCGCGCGCGTCAGCTGCAGGCCGAATCGGGCATGGGCCTGCTGTCCCTGCTCGGCCGTCTGGGCCTGGTGTCCGAACGCGATCACGCAGAGACCTGCGCCGACGTGCTCGGCCTGCCGTTGGTGGACGCGCGCCAACTCGGCGACACGCCGCCGGAAATGCTGCCCGAAGTGCAGGGGCTGTCGCTGCGCTTTCTCAAACAATTCCATCTATGCCCGGTGGGCGAACGCGATGGCCGGCTGGAGCTGTGGATCGCCGACCCATACGACGATTACGCCATCGATGCGGTCCGTCTTGCTACCGGCTGTGCCTTGTTCCTGCAGGTTGGCCTGCGCTCGGAAATCGACGATCTGATCGAGCGTTGGTACGGCCAGGGCCGCAGCGCGATGGGCACCATCGTCGAAACCGCCGATGGCGATGCCAACAGCAGCGACGACATCGAGGCCTTGCGCGACCTGGCCTCCGAAGCGCCGGTGATCCGGCTGGTGAATCTGGTGATCCAGCACGCGGTGGAACTGCGCGCCTCCGACATCCATATCGAACCGTTCGAAAGCCGGCTGAAGGTGCGCTATCGCGTGGACGGCGTGCTGGTGGAAGGCGAAAGCCCGCCGGCCAAGCTCACTGCCGCGGTGATCAGCCGCATCAAGATCATGGCCAAGCTCAACATCGCCGAACGCCGCCTGCCGCAGGATGGACGCATCATGTTGCGCGTGCA
Source organism: Xanthomonas campestris pv. badrii (assembly GCF_012848175.1). NCBI lineage: Bacteria > Pseudomonadati > Pseudomonadota > Gammaproteobacteria > Lysobacterales > Lysobacteraceae > Xanthomonas > Xanthomonas campestris. The sequence continues at coordinate 490,891 of NZ_CP051651.1, forward strand.
GGGCAAGGAGCTGGACCTGCGCGTCAGCACCGTGCCCACCGCGCATGGCGAAAGCGTGGTGATGCGTCTGCTGGACCGTGAAACGGTGGTGTTCGACTTCTACAAGCTCGGCTTCACCGAACAATTCCTGCCGCAGTTCCGCAAGGTGCTGGAGCAGCCGCACGGCATCATGCTGGTCACCGGGCCCACCGGCTCGGGCAAGACCACCACGCTCTACACCGCGTTGAGCCAGCTCAACACCGCCGACGTCAAGATCATCACCGTCGAAGACCCGGTGGAGTACCAGATCGAAGGCATCAACCAGATCCAGGCCAAGCCGCAGATCGGGCTGGATTTTGCCAATGCCCTGCGCAGCATCGTGCGCCAGGACCCGGACATCATCATGATCGGCGAAATGCGCGATCTGGAAACCGCGCGTATCGCGATCCAGTCCGCGCTCACCGGCCACTTGGTGCTGTCCACGCTGCACACCAACAATGCTGCTGGTGGCATCACCCGCCTGCTGGACATGGGCGTGGAGGATTACCTGCTCACCTCCACCATCAACGGCATCCTGGCGCAGCGCCTGGTGCGCAAGCTCGATCTGGCCAACGCCGAGCGCTATGCCGCATCGCCGGAGGAGATCGAACGCTTCAACCTGCGCCGCCTGCAGCCCGATGGCGAGATCTTCCTGTATCGCCCGCGTCCCACCGCGGCGGCGCCGACCGGGTATCTGGGACGCACCACCATCGTCGAATTCCTGGTGATGAACGACGAACTGCGCCGCGCGGTGATGCGCCGCGCCGGCATGGGCGAGATCGAGCAACTGGCGCGCCAGGCCGGCATGCGCACCATGTACGAAGACGGCCTGTCCAAGGCCCTGCGTGGCGAAACCACCATCGAGGAAGTCCTGCGCGTCACGGAGGATGCGTGATCGGTGGGGCGACGGGACCGGGGACTTGTGCGGGACCGGGGACCGGGGACCGGGGACCCGGGAACAGCAAGGGCAGGGGTGCGGCGCGGTACATCGCATGCGCTGACCAGCGCGCAGCCAAGTTGCAGTGCTGCACTGTGCTGCCTTTCCCGGGTCCCCGGTCCCCGGTCCCCGGTCCCGGCTCCGGTCACTCCTGATGCCCCTCTACCGCTACAAGGCGCTCGACGCCCACGGCGAGATGCTCGATGGCCAGATGGAAGCGGCCAGCGATGCCGAGGTGGCGCTGCGGCTGCAGGAACAAGGCCATCTGCCGGTGGAAACCCGCCTGGCCACCGGAGAAAACGACTCGCCGTCGTTGCGCATGCTGCTGCGCAAGAAACCGTTCGACAACGCGGCGCTGGTGCAGTTCACCCAACAGCTGTCCACCCTGATCGGCGCCGGGCAGCCGTTGGATCGAGCCCTGTCGATCCTGATGGACCTGCCCGACGACGACAAAAGCCGGCGCGTGATCGGCGATGTGCGCGACACCGTGCGCGGTGGCGCGCCGCTGTCCTCGGCACTGGAGCGCCAGCACGGGCTGTTTTCCAAGCTGTACATCAACATGGTGCGCGCCGGCGAGGCCGGCGGCAGCATGCAGGACACCTTGCAACGGCTGGCCGATTACCTGGAACGCAGCCGTGCGCTCAAGGGTAAGGTCATCAATGCGCTGATCTATCCGGCGATCCTGCTGGCGGTGGTGGGCTGCGCGCTGTTGTTCCTGCTTGGCTACGTGGTGCCGCAATTTGCGCAGATGTACGAGAGCCTGGATGTCGCCTTGCCGTGGTTCACTCAGGCGGTGCTGAGCGTGGGCCTGCTGGTGCGCGACTGGTGGATCGTGCTGGTGGTGGTGCCGGGCGTGCTGGGATTGTGGCTGGATCGCAAGCGTCGCAATGCGGCGTTCCGTGCGGCACTGGATGAATGGTTGTTGCGGCAGAAGGTGATCGGCAGCCTGATCGCACGGCTGGAAACCGCACGGCTGACACGCACGCTGGGTACCTTGTTGCGCAATGGCGTACCGCTGCTGGCGGCGATCGGCATCGCACGCAACGTGATGTCCAATACCGCGCTGGTCGAGGACGTGGCCACCGCTGCCGACGACGTCAAGAACGGCCACGGGCTGTCGATGTCGCTGGCGCGCGGCAAGCGGTTCCCGCGGCTGGCGTTGCAGATGATCCAGGTCGGCGAGGAATCCGGCGCCCTGGACACCATGCTGCTCAAGACCGCCGATACCTTCGAGCTGGAAACCGCGCAGGCCATCGATCGCGCACTGGCGGCGCTGGTGCCGTTGATCACCCTGGTGCTGGCCTCGGTGGTGGGGCTGGTCATCATTTCGGTGCTGGTACCGCTGTATGACCTCACCAATGCGATCGGCTGAGTGCAATGACCCGCACCGCTGCGTTGCCGTCAGCCGGACCCAAGCGGGGCTCGGCATCGGCAGGCATCGCTCGTACACTTCGGTGGCGCCACGCAGTGCGTTCAGCTGCGCAGCGTATTCACGACAACTTTCCGGTGACCGCGCGACACCCATGCGGGAACCAATGCAATGGTCGCCGTGTCATCTGGTGGCGGCAGCATCCTTCATCGACGTGCAAGGAAATCGTTCATGATCAAGCGTTCCATTACCCGCAGTCCGTCGCGTGCAGCCCAGGCCGGCATGAGCCTGCTGGAAATCATCATCGTCATCGTGCTGATCGGCGCGGTGTTGACCCTGGTGGGCAGCCGCGTGCTGGGCGGTGCCGACCGCGGCAAGGCCAACCTGGCCAAATCGCAGATCCAGACCCTGGCCGGCAAGATCGAGAATTTCCAGCTCGACACCGGCAAGTTGCCGGGCAAGCTCGACGACCTGGTCACCCAGCCCGGCGGCAGCAGCGGTTGGTTGGGCCCGTACGCCAAGCCGGCCGAACTCAACGACCCGTGGGGCCACACCATCGAATACCGCGTCCCCGGCGATGGCCAGCCGTTCGATCTGATGAGCCTGGGCAAGGACGGTCGCCCCGGTGGCAGCAGCTACGACGCGGACATCAAGTACCAGTAAGCCTTACGACATGCGCGTTGCGCGTCCGCCGTTGCGTTGCCCGCATGCAGTGGTCGGTTCTGGGGGCAGGCGCACGCGTGGCAGTTCGTTGCTGGAAATGTTGCTGGTCATTGCGTTGATCGCGATGGCCGGCGTACTGGCCGCCGCCGCATTGAACGGTGGTATCGACGGCATGCGGCTGCGCACTGCCGGCAAGGCGATCGCCTCGCAGTTGCGCCATACGCGCACCCAGGCGATTGCCACCGGCACGCCGCAGCGGTTTCTGATCGATCCGCAGCAGCGCCGCTGGGAAGCGCCTGGCGGCCATCACGGCGATCTTCCGGCGTCGTTGCAGGTGCGTTTCACCGGCGCGCGCCAGGTGCAATCGCGGGAAGATCAAGGCGCCATCCAGTTCTTCCCCGATGGGGCATCCACGGGTGGCCGGATCGACCTGCAGGTCAAGGACGCGCGCTGGCGCGTGGACGTGGGCTGGATCACCGGCGAAGTACGTTCCGGACCGTTGCGGACGCCAGCGCCATGAAGCGTCAAGGCGGTTACACCCTGATCGAAGTCATCGTCGCCTTCGCGTTGCTGGCGCTGGCGCTGAGCCTGTTGCTGGGATCGTTGTCCGGTGCGGCGCGCCAGGTACGTGCGGCCGATGAAAGCACGCGCGCCACCTTGCACGCGCAGTCGTTGCTGGCCGTGCAGGGGATCGAAAAACCACTGGTGCCCGAGCAGCAGCAGGGCACCTTCGAAAACGGGCACTTCCGCTGGTCGATGGACGTGCGCCCCTATGACGAGCCGCGGCGCAATCCGCAGGCGCCAGTCGCGCCGGGCGGGCATCGCCTGCTGCAGCTGACCCTGGTGGTGCGTTGGGGCGAAGCGGCCAACCAAGTGCTGCAATGGCGCACCTTGCGCCTGGTTGCGGCCAGCGCGCAGGACGGGACGCTGTGAGCCGGTCGCGCAGCGCAGGCTTTACCTTGATCGAGGTGTTGCTGGCCACGATGTTGCTGGTCGGCGGGCTGACGCTGGCCTTTGCCACCTTGCGCTCGGCCAGCGCGGTGAGCCAGCGCGGCGAAGCGATCGCACAGCGCAGCGAGCGCGTACGTGCGGTGGAAGAATTCCTGCGCCGACGGCTGGCGGCCGCGTTGCCGCTGGCCATGGGCATCGATCCGCAGAGCCAGCAGCCGATGCTGTTCATCGGCGAGCCGCAGCGCATGCGCTTTGCCGCCGACATCCCGGATTACCTGGGCCGCGGCGGACCGTATCTGCACGACCTGTCGGTGGCCGGCGATGGCGAGCAACGCCGCCTGCAGATTGCGCTGACCATGTTGCAATCGGGCAAGTCGATCGAAGAAGGCACCGCCTTGCCGCCGGAGACGCTGGCCGACGGCGTGCAGCAGGTGAGCTTCCGGTATCGCGGCAGGGACCCGCAAAATGGCCGCCTGAGCGCGTGGCTGCCGCAGTGGGAATGGCATGACCGGCTCCCGCTGATGGTGCGCATCGAGATCCGCAGCAACGATGCGCCGTGGCCGCCGGTGGTGGTGGCGCTGCCGCAATCCAGCAACCCGGGAGCGGGGCAATGAGCCGGGCGCGCGGTGCCGCGCTGGTGCTGGTGTTGTGGCTGATCGCGTTGCTCACCGCGATGATCGGCGCATTCGCGCTGACCGCACGTGTGGAAGCCCTGCAGGGCAGCATGCTGCGCAATGGCGCGCAAGCTCAGGAATATGCGCGTGCCGGCCTGGAATACGCCCTCTGGCGCCTGCAAAACACCGACACCCAGGCGCGCTGGCGCGCGGATGGCCGGCGCTATCGTTGGCGGATGGACGATGCCACGGTGGAAATCCGCATCACCGATGAAAGCGGCAAGGTGGATCTGAACATGGCCGAGCCGGCGCTGCTGGCTGGGTTGGTGCGTGCAGTCGGCGGCGAACAGGGCCGCGATACGCGCATTGCCGGCGCCATCGTCGACTGGCGCGATGGCGATTCGCTGAGCCAACCCGGTGGCGGTGCGGAGGATCGCGATTATGCCGATGCCGGCCTGCCGTACGGCGCAAAGGACAGCCCGTTCGAAACCCTGGGCGAACTGCGCCTGGTGTTGGGCATGGACAGCGAGCTGTATCGCAAGCTGCTGCCCAACATCACCTTGTACAGCGGGCGCTCGCGTCCGGAAGCGCGCTTTGCGCCTGGCCCGGTGTTGACCGCGATGGGGCTGGATGCGCAGCAACTGCTGGCCCAGCGTGACGCGCCGCTGGGTTTGCCGGGCAGCGAGGCGACGGTCGGTGGCTCTGACACTTATAGTGTCGAGAGCCGGGCGCGACTGAGTCAGGGACGCGAGGCTGTATTGCGGGCGGTGGTGTCCACCAGCGCGTCTGCCTTGCCGGGATCGGCCTATACCGTGTTGCGTTGGGAAGAGGGAGCAGCAGTGCAATGACCGCATGGCGGGATACCTTGGGTCGTATCGGCGTACGCGCCATGCCGGGAGCCGGAGGCTTCTGGCGTTGGTGGCAGCACTCGCTGCTGGCGTGGTTGCCGCAGCGCTGGCAATGGCAGTTGGGCCTGTCGCAGGCGCGTCTGCTGCTGCAGCTCGACGGAGAGACCCTGCACCTGGTGCGCCAGCGCGATCACAGCCGCGAGGCGATCGCCAGCCTGCCCTGGCCGGTGCAGCCGCAGGAAGTCAACGCCGTGCTGCCGACCGCGCTGGACGGACTGCCGCGGCATTGGCTGCTGCCGGCCGCACACACCTTGCGGCGCCCCTTGCGCCTGCCGGCCGCTGCTGCGGCGCGGCTGCAGGATGTGGCGCGCTTTGAGATCGACCGGCAAACCCCGTTCACCGCCGACCAGGTGTATTTCGATGCACGCGTGCTCGACGTGCGCGAAGACGGCCAGCTCGATGCCGAACTGGTGGTGGTGCCGCGGCGCATGATCGATGGCCCGGCCGGTGTGCCCGATGCCTGGGCCACAGCCTTGTCCGGCATCGACGTGGCCGATGCGCAGGGCGCGCCGCTGGGCGTGAACCTGCTGCCGCCGGCACGCCGCCTGCGCCGCAGCGACCCGATGCAGCGCTGGAACCTGATGCTTGCCGCCACCGCCTTGGTGTTGCTGGCGGTAGCCGGCTGGCTGCTGCTGGACAATCGCCGCCAGGCCGCCGCCGACCTGCGCGCCAAGGTACAGGCCAATGCCGCGCGCGCGCGCCAGGTGGCCGCCGAACGCCAGCAGCTGATGGACCTGGTCGAAGGCGCCAACTTCTTCCAGAAACAACGCGCCACGCGCCCGACTTCGGTGGAGATCTGGGACGAGCTGAGCCGGCGTCTGCCGGGCGGTACCTATCTGGAAAAATTCTCGGTCGAAGGCGGGCAATTGCAATTGATCGGCTTGAGCAACGAAGCTTCCTCGCTGGTGCGGCGTCTGGAAGGCTCGCCGCTGTGGCGCACGCCTTCGTTGACCGGCGTGCTGCAAAGCGATGCCGGCCGCAACGTCGATCGCTTCACCATCACCGCCGAGCTGGCCGGCCCGGATGCGAAGGAGGCGGCCGATGCCACGCAACGTTAAACGCGACCGCTGGATCGCGTTGGGCCTGCTGTTGCTGGTGCTGGGCGTGGCATATCTGGTGCTGGTGCACCCGTGGTTCACCCAGCCGATGATCGCCGTGCAGGACGAACTGCAAGCGCTGCGCGAGCGCGAGCTGCGCGTGCGTGTGCAGCTGCAGCAGGCACCGGAAGTCAGCAAACGGCTGCAGCAGGCGCGCCAGACCCTGGAAAGCCGCCCCGGCTTCCTGCCGGAAACCTCCGCCGAGCTGGCCTCGGCCGGACTGGTGCAGCGGCTGGAACGCGCGGTGGTGGAAGCCAGCCCCGGCAACCGCAGCTGCGCCATCAGCAACCGCTCGCCGCTGCAGCCGGAAAGCAAGGACCGCTTCACCCGCGTGGCGGTGCAGGTGCGCCTGCGCTGCGGCACCCCGGAGCTGGCTTCGGTGCTGTACAGCCTGGAAAACGGCACCCCGCGCCTGTTCGTGGACAATCTCAACGTGATGGCGCAGCGCTACCAACTCTCGCCCAACGAAAGCGGCAACGGCCTGGATATCGCCTTCGAACTGGCCGGCTATCTGCGCCCGGGCGCCAGCGCCGCGCCGTTGAACACCGATGCCGCGCCCGCCGCTACCGATCCCGGGGAGGCCAGCAATGCGCCTTGACCTGATCGGCCTGCGCACCTGGCTGCTGGCCACGGTGGTCGGCTGGGCGCTGCTGGTGTGCATCCTGGCGGTGGCCGGGCTGGGCAAGCGGGTGGACCTGCTGCCGGACGACCCGGCGCTGGTGCAACGCCTGCCCACCCTGCCGGCGCCGGCGCCTGAGCGCCTGGGGGCCTTCGAGAAGTATTCGGAGATCGCCGCGCACCCGGCCTTCGCCGAAGACCGCCTGCCGCACCCGTTCTTCCTGTCCGGCAACGACGGCAGCGGCGCCGCCTCGACGGTGCGCCTGACCGGCGTGCTGCTGACCGAGAACTTCAAGATGGCCACGCTGACCCTGGACCCACAGGATTCGGTGCGCGTGCAGCTGGGCGGCGAGGCGGTCAAGGGCTGGCGCCTGCTGGCGCTGCAGCCGCGCAGCGCAACCATCGAAGGCCCCGGCGGTACCCAGACCCTGGAACTGCATGTGTTCAACGGCCAGGGCGGGCAGCCGCCCACCGCCACTGCCGCCGCGCGTGGCGCCGCCGCTGGCAGCCCGCCGTTACCGCCGCCCGATGCCGCCGCGACCGTGCAACCGCCGCAGCAGCCACAGCCGCAACCGACCACGCCGCCACAGCAGCAACCCGGCGGGCAGGCACCGCCAACGGTGCCGCCGCAGCGCAGCGATGGCGCACAGGAAGCCCCACGCCCCTCCGACGATCAGATGCGCGCCATCCGCGAACGTATCGAAGCCCGACGCCGCCAGCTGCAACAGCAGCGCCAGAGCGGCTCTACCCCCGGTCAGACCCAATGAGTGAACGCATGACGCCGCGCCTGTTTCCCGTGTCCCTGCTGATTGGCCTGTTGGCCGGTTGCGCCACCACTCCGCCACCGGACGTGCGCCGCAATGCGCGCCTGGATCCGCAAGTCGGCGCCGCCGGCGCCACCCAGACCCCCGCCGAACAGCGCGCCGACGGCGACGCCAACGCCAAGCCCAGCCCGGTGATCCGCCGCGGCAGCGGCACCATGATCAACCAGAGCGCCGCGTCTGCGCCGTCCCCCACGCTGGGCATGGCCAGCAGCGGCAGCGCCACCTTCAACTTCGAAGGCGAATCGGTGCAGGCGGTGGTCAAGGCGATCCTGGGCGACATGCTGGGCCAGAACTACGTCATTGCGCCCGGCGTGCAGGGCACCGTGACCCTGGCCACGCCCAACCCGGTCTCGCCCGCACAGGCGCTGAACCTGCTGGAGATGGTGCTGGGCTGGAACAATGCGCGCATGGTGTTCAGCGGTGGCCGCTACAACATCGTGCCGGCCGACCAGGCATTGGCCGGCACCGTCGCGCCCAGCACCGCATCGCCGTCGGCCGCGCGCGGGTTCGAGGTACGCGTGGTGCCGTTGAAGTTCATTTCCGCCAGCGAAATGAAGAAGGTGCTCGAACCCTACGCGCGCCCGAACGCCATCGTCGGCACCGACCCGGCGCGTAATGTGATCACCCTGGGCGGTACCCGCGCCGAGCTGGAAAACTACCTGCGCACCGTGCAGATCTTCGACGTGGACTGGTTGTCGGGCATGTCGGTCGGCGTGTTCCCGATCCAGTCCGGCAAGGCCGAGAAGGTCAGCGCGGATCTGGAGAAGGTGTTCGGCGAACAGAGCAAGACGCCCAGCGCCGGCATGTTCCGTTTCATGCCGCTGGAAAACGCCAATGCGGTGCTGGTGATCACGCCGCAGCCGCGCTACCTGGACCAGATCCAGCAATGGCTGGACCGCATCGACAGCGCCGGTGGCGGCGTGCGGCTGTTCTCCTACGAATTGAAGTACATCAAGGCCAAGGACCTGGCCGATCGGTTGTCGGAAGTGTTCGGCGGACGCAGCAACAGCGGCGACTCCAACGCTTCGCTGGCGCCGGGGGCGGAAACCAGCGTGCTGGGTGGGCAACTGGGCGATCGCGACAGCAGCATGGGCGGCAGCTCCGGCCTGACCGGTGGCAGCATCGGCGAAAGCGGGAGCAGCAGCGGCACGGTGGGCGGTGAGTTTGGTGGCGGCAGCAGTGGCGGCGGGCTCGGCAACGGCAGCCTGCAGTTGTCGCCGCGCAGCAACGGCAATGGCGCGGTAACGCTGGAAGTACAAGGCGACAAGGTCGGCGTATCGGCAGTGGCCGAAACCAACACCTTGCTGGTGCGCTCCACCCCGCAGGCATGGACGTCCATCCGCGATGTCATCGAAAAGCTCGACGTGATGCCGATGCAGGTGCATATCGAGGCACAGGTGGCTGAGGTGAATTTGACGGGTGACCTGAGCTACGGCGTCAATTGGTATTTCGAGAACGCGGTGAATGCCGCCCCCGGTGCCAACGGTACCGGGGGTGCAGGCTTGCCCTCCGCAGCGGGCCGTAACATCTGGGGAGACATTGCAGGGACAGTGACTGGCAACGGTATTGGCTGGACATTTCTTGGAAAGAATGCGGCTGCGGTCATTACTGCACTGGATTCGGTTACCAATGTGCGCCTGCTGCAGACACCATCAGTCTTTGTGCGCAATAACGCAGAAGCGACGCTCAATGTTGGCTCACGCATCCCGATCAATTCGACTTCGATTAACACCGGGCTGGGCAGCGACAGCAGCTTCTCATCGGTGCAGTACATCGACACCGGCGTGATCCTAAAAGTACGTCCACGCGTTACCAAGGACGGCATGGTGTTTCTGGACATCGTGCAGGAAATCAGCACTCCCGGATCGCGTCCGGCAGCGTGTACTGCTGCAGCAACCACGACCGTCAACAGCGCAGCCTGCAATGTCGACATCAATACGCGTCGGGTCAAAACCGAGGCAGCGGTGCAAAGCGGCGATACCATGATGCTGGCTGGTTTGATCGACGACAGCACGACCGATACGAGTGACGGCGTTCCGTTCCTAAGCAGGCTTCCGGTCGTCGGTGGGCTGTTTGGGACCAAGGGTAAAAACAACACCCGCCGCGAAGTCATCGTCCTGATCACCCCGTCGATCGTGCGCAATCCGCAGGAAGCGCGCAATCTCACCGACGAATACGGCCAGAAGTTCAAGGCCATGGAGCCGCTGAAACCCAGCCAGAAGCCGCAATGAGTGCGGCACTGCCCGTCGTGCTGGTGCCGGTCGGCACCGACGACGAGGCGCTGGATGCCTGTCTGGGTGCGTTGGATGCCGCCACGCCGGCCGGCACGCGGGTGTGGCTGGCCGACGATGCGCAGGCCGGCCCACGCGGCCGCGCGGTGATCGAACACTGGCTGGCACGCACGCACTTGCAGGCGCATCACACCCGTCGCCAGCGCATGCTGGGCGAGGTGGCGCATCTGGATGAAATGCTCAGCGCCTGCGGCGACGCGGATGTGGTGGTGCTGGGCGTGGATGCCTGCCCGCTGCCGGGCTGGCTCGGCCAGTTGAGCGCGTGTTTCGCGCGCGATGCCGCCATCGCCACGGCGACGCCATGGAGCAATGTGGGCGAAGCCTGTAGCTGGCCGCGCCTGGGCGAACTCAACCCGATGCCGGATGCGCCGGAACGGCTTGCCGCCGCCTGCGCGGCGATGCCGCCTTTGCATCCGGAGCTGCCATCGGCGGTTGGCCATGCGGTGCTGTTGCGCGGCACTGCGCGGCGCAAGGCCGGCGGCCTGGATGCCAGCAGTTATGGGTCGTGGTACGCAGCGCTGGTGGACCTGAGCCTGCGCATGGGTGGCCTGGGCTGGCGCAATGTGCTGTGCGACACCGCCTTCGTCGCCTCGCCGCACGAAGGCCGCCCGGCCGATGGCGACATGGATGCCCTGGCCACCCGCTGGCCGGCCTGGCATGCCCGCCTGGCCAGCTTCCTCATGCACGACCCGCTACGTGCGCAGCGCGATCAGCTGAGCCACCTGCTGGCCGACCTGCCGCCGCCTGATCCACAGCGCACGCTATTCGATTCATAGACGCCTGCCAAAGTTTGGGCCGTCGCAGCGACGGAAAGCATTCGGGCCGCAAGGTTGCGCGGCCTAGCAACACCCGCAAAAGTGCTGAATGCTGCTCGCCGATTCCCGATTCCCGATTCCCGATTCCCGATTCCCGAATCCCGAATCCCGATTCCCGATTCCCGGCGCTAAAGCGTCGTCCCTGAAAATCCCCACCATTCCAGTCACAGCAAGGCGTTACCGGCCGCGCAGGCGTGCCGGAACTACCAGTTTTCGCTACGCTGTGGGCTGATTTCTTGCAATTTCCGTCCATGCGTACACGCCGCCCTGCTGCCGAAGACACCCCCGCCGAGGAGTTGTTTCGTTCGCGCCTGGAGAACCAGATCGATCTGCGCCATCCGCTGGCGCAGTTGAGTCAACGGATGCCGTGGGCCGCGTTGGAGCAGGCGCTTTGCTCGCACTTGCCGGCCACGCCCGCCGGAGGTGGGCGTCCGGCCTTGCCGGTGCGCTTGATGACCGGTTTGCTGTACCTCAAGCACGCCTATGACCTGTCCGACGAAGCGGTGTGCGAGCGCTGGCTGGAGAATCCGTACTGGCAGTTCTTCACCGGTGAGGTGGTGTTCCAGACGCGTCTGCCATGCGATGCCAGTTCGCTGACGCGCTGGCGTCAGCGCCTGGGCGAAGCTGGGATGGAAGAGGTTCTGGCGCACACGATCAATGCGGCGCACGCGATGAGGGCGGTGGATGCACGCGAGCTGTCGCGGGTGATCGTCGATACCACGGTGCAGGAAAAGGCAATCGCCTATCCGACCGATAGCCGTCTGCTGGAGGTGGCACGCAAGAAGCTGGTGCTGCTGGCCAAGCGCCACGGTATTGCGCTTCGGCAAACCTACGCACGGCAAGGCCCTGCCTTGAGCCGCAAGGCGGGCCGCTATGCCCATGCGCGCCAGTTCAAGCGCATGCGAGCTGCGCTGCGGCGCCAACGCACAGTGTTGGGGCGCGTGGTGCGCGATATGCAGCGCAAGCTAGACGCAGTGGAGGACAGCGTGCGCGAGCGCATCGCTGTGTGGCTGGACCGTGCGCAACGCCTGTACACGCAACACCCCAAGGACAAGCACAAGCTGTATGCGTTGCATGCTCCGGAGGTGGAATGCATCGGCAAGGGCAAAGCGCGTCAACCGTACGAGTTTGGCGTAAAGGTCGGCATTGCGGTGACGGCCTGCAAGGGATTGGTCGTGGGTGCGCGGAGTTTCCCTGGCAATCCGTACGACGGCGATACCTTGGCCGAGCAACTGGAGCAGACACGCGGATTGCTGCAAGACGTGGCTGTCGCCCCGACGGTAGCGATCGTGGACCTGGGCTATCGCGGGCGCGAGGTCGATGGGGTACAGGTGCTGCACCGTGGGAAAGCCAAGACGCTGACGCGCCGGCAGTGGCACTGGATCAAGCGACGGCAAGCGGTGGAGCCGGTGATCGGCCATCTGAAAGACGACTGCCGGCTGCGCCGCTGCAGATTAAAGGGCACCCAAGGCGATGCACTGCATGTCCTGGGCTGCGCCGCCGGCTACAACCTGCGCTGGTTGATGCGCTGGATCGCGCTTTTGCGTGCCTGGATCCGTGCAATGTCGCAGTTATCCCTGGGCGCCATGGATCGGTCACAGCTCGCAATTGGCGTCTGAAGAGGATTTTTCAGAGACGACTAAAGCGCCGCACGCATCGGCGCCTCGGTGCGCACCACCACATCCAGCGCATCGTGGCGCCAGGATTCGATGTCCAGCTCCACTGCGCGGCCGTCTTCGGCGAAGCTGATGCGTTGCAGTCGGAAGCACGGCGTGCCGGTGGTGGACTGCAACAACATGGCCTGCGTGGCATCCAGGCCGGCCGGGTGCATCGACAGTTGCGCGCGGCTCAGGAACAGCCCGAGCTTCTGGTTGAAGACGCTCGACAGCGAGCCGGCCAGATCGTGCTCGAGCAGGCTTGGCGCCCAGGCGGCGAGCACCACGTTGGTTTCCAGCAGCACCGCGCGGCGGTCGATCCAGCGCCGGCGCTGCAGCACGAACACATCCTCGTAGGGCGACTCCAGCCGCAGGGTGGCGGCAAATGCGGCGCCTGCGGGTTGCCGGGTCGCGCTCAGCAGCTCGGTACGCGGTTTGCGCCCCTGCGCGGCCACGTACTGCATGAAGCCGGCGATGCTGGTGGGGTCGTAGCGCACGCGCGGTGCACTGACGAACCAGCCGCGGCGGTTTTCGCGGTAGATGCGCCCCTGCGCTTCCAGTTGCTGCAGGGCCTCGCGCAAGGTGATGCGGGTGCAGCCGAAGTGCTCGGCAAGCGCGCGTTCCACCGGCAGGCGCTGGTCCGGGCCCCATTCGCCGGCGGCGATCTGTGCGGAGATGATGTCGGTGATGGCGTGTTGGCGCGACGCACTCATGCGGTACGTTGCCAGGCTGGGAGTTGGAACATCGGCAGGACGACAGATGGGAAGTGGCGCATGCGGCGATGGTAAAGACAAATGCACTGGCAAACTGCCCCCGGCTCAGTGTGGCGCAGACAGATTCCGGTTCTGTTGGGCTTTCCAGCTACGCCATCCGTACACGGCCAGCGCCACGAAGCCGGCGTAGAGCAGGGCGGTGGGATACAGCCCCTTGCTGACGAACACGCCCACATAGATGCAGTCGAGCACGATCCACAGCACCCAGTTGGCGATGCGCTTGCGCGCGGCCCACACGCTGGCGACCAGGCTGAAACTGGCCAGCGCCGCGTCCAGCCAGGGCAGTGCGGCATCGGTGCGATGGTGCATGTAGCCGCCCAGCGCGGCCGCGAAGGCAGAGCCCATGCACAGCGACAGCCACAGCTCCCGCTGCGGCATTGGCACCGGGCAGATGCGTGCCTGTACGCCACTGCTTTGTTGCCACTGCCACCAGCCATAGAGCTGGGTCAGCACGTACACGCCCTGCAGCAGCATGTCCGAGTAGAGCTTCCACTGGTAGAACAGCCACGCGTACAAGGCCACCGCCACGATGCCCACCGGCCAGCACCAGCGGATGCGTCGCGCGGTCAGCCATACGCCCAGCAGGTTGATCACGACAGCGATGGATTCGAGCAACGACATGCACTGCCTGATGGAAAGTGGAGAGCGGGGGAGAGGTGCAGCACAAGCGCAAAGCCGTGTTGCAGTCGTAAGTGGATGCTGCGCGATGCCCCGAGTCTGCGTGCGACGGAAACACGCCAGCGCCTTCGCCGCTGAATAAGCTGCTGCTGTCTTCAGCCGGTGCCTAAAACACACCCGATCACAGGTGACTCGCTTCGGCTCCCTTCCCCCGCGTGCGGGGGAAGGTGCCCGAAGGGCGGATGGGGGGCAGCAGACCTCAAAAATCCACCTGCACCGTCAGGCGTGCGGTACGTGGCGCGCCCGGGAACAGGTACGCATCGCCCTGGTATTCGCCCGAATCGCGCCAGTAGCGCTTGTCGAACAGGTTGTCCACGTTCAACCGCCAGGTGGTCGCCCGGCCGCCGACGGTGGTGGCGTAGCGCGCGCCCAGATTGGCCACGGTATAGGCCGGTACGCTGGCGTTGCCGAGCCGGTCGGCGAACTTGCGCCCGCTGTACTGCACGCCTGCCAGCACCGCCAGGCCGTCGACGCCGGGCACGCTGTAGTCGGCCTGCAGGCTGGCGCGCAGTTTGGGCACGTTGATGGCCTGGTGGCCTTCGTAGTCGGGGATGTCGGTGTCTTCGGCGCGCGCGCGAATGGCCGCGACGCTGGCGAACAGGCGCAGCTGTTCGGTTGCCGCGCCATCGGCGGACAACTCCAGCCCACGGTTGTGCAGGCGGCCTTGCTGCACGAACAACAGGCCACCGTCGGCCTGCGGCTGGGTGAATTGATAGGCCTGGCGGATATCGAACAGCGCCGCGCCCAGGCGCAGGCCCTGCAGCGCGAGCTTGGCGCCGGTTTCCAGCTGGTAGGCATTGGTGGGGGGCAGGATGTCATCGGCGTTGTCGGCAAACCAGGGCGCGGTGCCACCGGCGGCCAGGCTCTTGGCGTAGCTGGCATACAGCGACACGTTCTGTTGCGGCTTGAACAGCAGTGCGGCCTGCGGCAAGACGGCGTCCTTGCGCGTGCGTCGCTCCAGCACGCCGTCGCGGTCGAAGGCGCGCTCGTCCAGACGCACCGCGCGTGCGCCCAGCGACAGCTCCCACTGCGCTCCCAGCCCGATGCGGTCGGCCAGCACCAGCGCGCGCTGGCGGCTATCCAGGCGGCGCTGCTTGGGGTCTAGCGCCACATCGGTCTGCGCAAACACGTCCGGGTCGCGATCGAGGCGGCCGCTGCCGACGAATTCGTTGACCGAGCCAAAGCGGTCGATGGTGCGGCGCAGCCAGTCGCCGCCGATGCTCAGGTGATGCTCCAGCGCGCCGGTGACCACGTGGCCTTCCAGCGTGGCGCGCAGCTGATCGTGCACGCGGGTGTCGTCGGGGCTGCGATAGTCGTAGATGTCGTACTCGCCTTGTGCGCTGAAGACGTTCGGCGTGGCGATGTCGGCGCAACTGGCGGCGCCATAGCAGCCCCAGGCGAACGCGGAGAAATCGTTGATCACCGAACGGCTGCGCGATGCCTCGGCGGTGGCGCGCCAATCCTCGTTGAACTGGTAGGCATAGCGCAGTTGCGCGTTGAGCGAGTCCATTTCCACCGGACGTGCCCACGGCTGGTAGCCGAGCAGGCGGCGCACATCGATGTCGCGTGGCACCTGCGTGCCGCCCAGCAGCTGGTAGCCGGGCACCGAGCGTTGCTGACGATGCTGGTATTCCACGTCCAGCTGCAGCAGCGATTGCGCGGTGATCTTCCAGTCGCCGGCCAGCGACAGGAAATTGCGGTAGCCATCGGCATGATCGACATAGCTGTCGATCTCTTCGCGCGCGGCATTCACGCGCAGTCCCAGCGTGCGCTCGGCACCGAACCAGTCGCCCAGATCGGCGGCGATGTAGCGCGAGCCCTGCTCGTCGGTGCCCAGGGTCACGCTGCGCACGTGCTCTGGCCGCTTGGTGCGGTAGTCGATCAGCCCGGCCGGTTCGTTGACGCCCGATTGCAGCCCGGCCAGGCCTTTGAGGATCTGCACCTGCTGCTTGTTTTCCAGCGCAATCGACTGCTCGCCCACTGCGCTCAGCCCGTTGATGCGGTAGCTGTTGGCGGCATTGAGCGAATAGCCGCGCACCACGAAGTTTTCGTAATAGCCGATCGGCGCATACGCATCGCCGGCCGAGGCATCGGCACGCAGCACCTCGCTGAGCACGCGCGCCTGGCGATCGAGCAGTTGCCCGCGTTCGATCACGGCGATCGAGGCGGGCGCATCGAGCAGGCCGGTGGCGCCGAAACCGCCCAGTGCGGTGGCGGTGTCGCCGTGTTCGCCGCGCACAGTCACCGCGTCCAGTTCCACCGCGTCGGCCTCGGGGCGTTGCTGTGCCAGCGCCGGCGCGGCCAGGCAGAGCGTCAGTGCGAGCGTGAGCGGGCAGCGGGAGAGCAGGGTGGGGCGCAATGCAGGCATGCGAAAGACTCGAGAGAAGAAGAAAGCACTCATGGCGAGCGGCGCGCACGCGCGTGCAGATGCGCGAGCAGGTCCTGGCCATCGGCGCTGGCGAACCAGTCCGCATGGCCGAGCAGGTACCGGTGATAGGCGATATCCACGTTGTCGGGCGAACGCGTGATGCCGGCGAAGTATTCGATCTCGCTCAGCGCAAAATCCGCATGCACGATCGGCAACAGCGCCGCCAGGCAGCGCAGCTGCGCACCCGTCAACGGGCGGTGCAGGGCGTACCCGTCGAGCAAGGCATCGAGCTGGGCGAGCTCGGGCCGCGCGCGCGCGCCGGCATCCAGCTGCAGCCAGGGCACCAGGTTGCGTTCGATGGCGGTGGCCAGATCGAACAGCGCGCTGCTGCAGTCGCTGAGGCCGAAATCGAAGATCGCGCTGACTGCGGCGTGGCCGTCGGCGTCGGTGGTCCACAGCAGGTTGGACGCATGCCAGTCGCCGTGCGTCCACAGCGGCGGCATCGCACCCGGCGCAGACAGCAGCGGCCAGGCCTTGGCATGCCAGGGCAGCAGATGGGTGGCCAGGTCGCGTTGCCAGGCAAAGCGCTGCAGGGCCGCTGCCAGGTGCGGCCGCGTCGGCAGCGTGCGCTGTAGCGCCAGCAGTGGCTCGGCCTGCGCGAACAGCTGCAGGTTGGCGACCAGCACGCTGGTGGAACGTGGCGGCGCATCGAAGCCCTGCGCCGCGCGGTGCAGCTGTGCCAGCGCCACGCCCGCCGCCTGCGCATGGGCGCGGTCGGCGAATGGCGTCCACGACAAGGCGTCGCGGTACAGGTCCTGGCCGGCACCGACGCGTTGCACCTCATAGACCCATTGGTCCTGCGCCAGCGCAGTCTGGCCGCCGGCCGCATGCAACACCTCCGCCACCGGTGCGCCGGCCCAGCGCAGATGCGCCATGAAGCTGTGTTCCTCACGCAAGGCCGCGGCACTGCGCACGCTGCAATGGTGGCGCTTGACGATCACCGGCCCGGCCGCGGTCTGCACGCAGGCCGCGGCGGAAAACGGACGCGCGCTATGCCAGCGCACCACCTCGCCACCACCGATGCCGGCGAACCGCTGCAGCACGCGCTGGATCTCGTCCACGGTCAGGGCAGGCCAGTCCGGCAGCGCCAGCTCCAGGCTCATGCCGTGGACCTGATGGGTGGCACTCATCGGGCACCCCACGGCGCGCACGCGCTCGCGGTGGGAATTGCGAGTGGTATAGACCAGCTGGATGGAGGCGTATGAGCCGGACCGGGACGCAGGCCGGTGAAACGAAGGACGGCGCTGCCGGGCCGTCGTTGCCGCGCTGGCCGCATCAGGCCGCCGCGAGGCAAAAGGTGAAAAGGCAGCGGCAAACCACGCGGTTGCTGGCTGTCATCACTGGAATCGAGTGTGGGGTTGCGCCGCGAACGGCACCGACGCAGGCCGCTAGCCACTGTCGGGCGCGCAGTATGCCCGCTGCCGATGCCGTCCGCCATGTCGGCGTGCTGTTTGCGCAAGCAGCCAGGCGCTGGCTTTGACGCTGCGTGCGGTCGTCAAGCTGACGCGGTGGTGGCTGGAGCGATGCGTTGTCGTGCCATGTCAGGGCTATGCGGATGGCGCGGCGACGCCTCGCCACCGGATAATGCGCCGATGACCCCTGTCCAGATCGCCGCTGTCGTTGTCACCTATCAGAGCAGCAGCACCATCGATGCCTGCCTGTCGCGGCTACGTGCGGCCGAGGGCATCGGCGAAATCCGCGTGGTCGACAACGCCTCCAGCGACGACACCCTGGCCGTGGTGCAGCGGCATGCCCTGGCCGATGCGCGCGTGCATTTCATCGCCAATCCGGACAACCCCGGCTTTGCCACCGCCTGCAACCAGGGCGCGCGCGATTCGCACGCCCCGTGGCTGGTCTTCATCAACCCGGACCTGATGGTCGAGACCGACACGCTGGTGCAGTTGTGCGCCCGTGCCGGCGGACACGCCGCGGTGCTGCTGGGGGTGGAACAGGTGGACGAACAGGGCCGGCCGGATGCGGCCGTGCGACGGCGCGACCCCGACTTTGCGGCGATGCTGCGTGCGCCGCGTGCCGCCGCCCAACTGGCGGTGCCGGCCGACCCGTCCACGGCATTGCAGCGGGTGGATGCCATTTCCGGTGCGTTGATGCTGATGCAGCGCAGCCTGTTCGACCGGCTGGATGGCTGGGATGGCCACTACCGGCTGCATGCCGAGGATCTGGACCTGTGCCGGCGCGCGCGCCAGGCCGGTGCGCTGGTCGCGGTGGCCAATGATCTACAGGTGGTGCATGTGCGTGGCGTGTCCAGCCGCGCGCGGCCGTTCTTCGTGGAATGGCACAAGCATCGCGGCCTGTGGCGGTATTTCTGCAAGTTCGAGGCAGGCCGGCGCGGTCTGCCGACCCGGGTGGGCGTCTGGCTGGCGATCTGGACCCACGCAGCCGTCCAGGTGCCCAGATTGTTGCGTTCGAAATGATGCTCCGCGCGTTAAATTGGTGATAAATCCGTGATGGGGAAGCGTTCGCAACTGTGATACGTTGCGCGACGAAGTGTGACCTAACCCGTGCTTCCTGTCCCTAACGGGTCCCCCACCAGGAATCGTACAAATGTCTTCAAAGAACGACCCGCGCTCGCGGGTACGTCAGTCGTGCCTCGCCTGTCTGCAGTCCAGCTCGGTTGTCTTCACGACCGGCTTGCGTCGTCCATCTCGCCGCCTGCCACTGGCCGTGGTGGCTGCCCTTGCCCTGGGCTGTGCGCTGCCGGGTGCTGCCATGGCCGGTGCCTGGACCCAACCGCAAGGCGACACGCTGGTGATCGTCAAGGCGCTGCATAGCGATGGCCGCGGATGGTTCGACGACAGTCATCACCGCACCACCTTTGGCGATGGGCAGCAATTCGATGGCAACGGGCGCAGTCGCCAGGACCAGCTCAACGTGTATGTCGAGCATGGGCTGACCGAGCGACTCAGCTTCATCGGCAACTTCTATTTCACCAATGTGGGTTTCAGCAACCACGATGCCCTCAGCGGGCGGCAAAAGACCTCCACGACCGGCTTTGCCGATCAGGAAGTCGGCCTGCGGTATGCATTGCCAAGCGGGCAGAACGAGCTTTGGCGCAGTTCGGTGCAGGCGCTGGTCAGCATTCCCGCCTATGGCCGCAGCAAGACGTTCCATCCAGACAATCCCGACGCCAATTCCGAGCCTGCGCTTGGACTGGGCGACTATGGGCTGGAGCTGCGCTACAGCCGCGGCCGTGGCTATACGCTGGGTGGTCGCAATGGCTATGTCGACCTGGGCGGCGCAGTGCGCCTGCGCGGCAGTGCGGCATCGGACGAAGTGCGGGTGGATGCGTCCGCGGGCTTGAGCCTGACCCCGCGCTGGTTGCTACTGGGCGAACTCAACGTGATCCAGGGTCTGGGTAACGGGCGCAATAATTTCGACGTCCCTGGTTCTGCTGGCGGCATCGGCTTCGTCGCCACCGGCACCAACTACGACCTCACCAAGCTGCAGTTGTCCACGCTGTACACCGCGCCGGGCGGCAGCCAGTGGCAGCTGGGGTATCAGCAGCCGGTGATGGGCCGCAATACCGGTGCCGCAGGCGGGCCCTTCGTGGCCGCCTGGTGGCGTTTCTAAGGGGCCGCACATGACGGTCACCTGCGAAACGCAAGCGCTGGGACGGGCGCCGGACATCGGCCGCGAACGCGGGCTGCTGGGTCGTGCGCTGGTCTCGGCAGGCGTCATCACCGACGAGCAGCTGCGGGCGGCGCTGGCGCTGCAGCAGCGCTGGAATTCGCGCCTGGGCGATGTGATCCTGGCCCAGCGCGGCGTGCCGGCGCAGCGCTTCTACGCCATCGTGGCGGCGCACTTCGGGCTGGAATTCATCGACCTGGTACAGCAGCCGCCGGATCCGGCGCTGCTGGTTCCCGGCGATCTGGACCGCTATGCGCAACGCCTGCTGCTGCCGTGGCGGCGCGAGGACGGCGTGCTGGTGCTGGCAGTGGCCGACCCGGACCCGGCGCTGTTCGCCTGGGCGCGCGCGCACTACGGCGAGGAGGTGCGCTTTGTCGGCACCGCCAAGTTCGACATCATCTGGAGCCTGCAGCGCTATGCCGACGAGCAGCTCACCGACAACGCGTTGAACCTGCTCGCGGCGCACGCGCCGACGTACTCGGCACGCCAGGTCATCACGCGTGGGCAGAAGTTCGCGTTGTGGGCGCTGGCGGCGGCGATGCTGGTGACGTTGGTGCTGTTCCCGGTGCCGGCCTTGATCGCCGTCAATGTGTTGGTGGCGCTGGGCTTTCTGGCCACCTTCGGGTTGAAGCTGCTGCTGGTGTGGTTCGGCTCGCGCCATCGCATCGACATCAAGGTCACCGAAGACGAAGTGGCCGCGCTGCGCGACGACGACCTGCCGGTCTATACCGTGCTGGTGCCGATGTACAAGGAGCCGGAGGTGTTGCCGATCCTGGCCAACGCGCTGCGCAAGCTTGATTACCCGATCAGCAAGCTCGACGTGAAGCTGGTACTGGAAGCCGACGACGTCGAGACCATCGAAGCGGCCAAGAAACTCGGCCTGGAAGCGTTCTTCGAAATCATCCGGGTGCCGCCGTCGCAGCCCAAGACCAAGCCCAAGGCCTGCAACTACGCACTGCATTTTGCGCGTGGCCAGCTGCTCACCATCTACGACGCCGAAGACAAGCCCGAGCCGGATCAGCTCAAGCGCGTGGTGGCCGCGTTCCGCAAGGCCGAAAAGGATGTGGCCTGCATCCAGGCGCGGCTAAACTACTACAACGCCGACGAAAACTGGCTGACGCGGATGTTCACGCTGGAGTACACGCTCTGGTTCGACTTCTATCTGCCGGCGCTGGAATACCTGCGCATCCCGATTCCGCTGGGCGGCACCTCCAACCACTTCCGGCTGGATGTACTGCGGCAGGTGCGCGCTTGGGACCCGTACAACGTCACCGAAGACGCCGACCTGGGCGTGCGACTGATCCAGAACGGCTACCGCGTCAATGTGGTCAATTCCACCACCTTCGAAGAAGCCAATGTCAGCATTCCCAACTGGATCCGGCAGCGCTCGCGCTGGCTCAAGGGCTACATGCAGACCTGGCTGGTGCATATGCGCGACCCGGTGCATCTGTATCGCAGTACCGGGTTCAAGGGGTTCTGGGGGTTTCAGTTCTTCATCGGCGGCAATTTCTTCATCGCACTGGGCGTGCCGGTGATGTGGGCGTTGTGCCTGATCAGCATCGTGAGCGGTGCGCGTTTCTTCGATGCGATCTTCCCGCCGTGGCTGGCAGCGGTGTCGCTGGTCAATCTGCTGCTGGCCAATGCGTTCTTCATCTACATCACGCTGGTGGCCGCGTTCAAACGCGACTACTTCAAGCTGGCGCCGTATGCGCTGACGGTGCCGTTGTACTGGGTGCTGCAATCGATCGCCGGCTACAAGGGGCTCTGGCAGCTGATCCACAATCCGTTCTATTGGGAGAAGACCACGCATGGCATCAGCAAGCATTCGGAAAACGAGCGCCGCGCCGCACTCGAAGAGTGAGCCGGTTGCCGCGCGTCGCGACAGCGGCCTGCCGGCGTTCCTGGTGGCGGTGGTGGCGCTGTCGCTGCTGAGCCAGCCATTGCTGGTGCAGTCGCTGGGCAGCGCCGCACCGGTGGTGGCCCCGGGCGTGGGCGTGCCGGCCACGGGTCTGCTGGCGTGGGCGGTGGAGCTGGCGCTGCATCGCTGGGATCTGCCGTTCCAGGTCTGGCCGTTCCTGGCCGTGGCGGCCAATGCCCTGTTCCTGTCGCTGCTGTGGCGAGATCTGGCCGGCGTGTTCGGGCGTGGCTGGGCCAGCGCTCTGACGCTGCTGGTGGGCTGCAACCCGCTGTTCCTGCTGCCGATCGCGGCCGGCGGCAGCCAGGCGGTGGGGCTGCTGGCGTTCTATGGCCTGTGCCGCACGCTGCGCCGCCTGCAGGCACCGGTGGAAGCCTTCACCTATCTGCGCATCGCCGGCTGGCTGTGCATCCTGTTGTGCCTGGACCTGCAGACGCTGGCGCTGTCGACGATGGTGGCGCCATGGCTGTTGCTGGTGATGCCGCCGCAGATGCTGCGCAAGGCGCCGGGGTCGTTCTACCTGGTGTGCTACCTGCCGTTCGTCTTTCTGGTCGGCATGTGGGCCTACGTCAATCTGACCGTGTTCAACGCGCCGTGGCCAACGCTGTCGAGCATTGCGCAGGGCGCGCATCCGCTGCCGTTGCCGCTGGCCGCGCAGGCGGAAGGCTGGTTGCCGGCGGTGCGTTGGGGCGTGGCGGCCCTGGTGTGCTTCCCTGTGCTGGCGCTGGTGGTACGTGCGCGCAGCGCGGCGCTGGCCCGTGGCGTGATTGCCAGCGCCGGAACCGTGATCTGCGCGGCGGCGCTGTCGTTCGCCTTCGGCTGGGCCGGGTTCGATGCGCTGCTGCTGCTGTGGGTGCCGGCCGCGTTGCTGCTGCGCGCGCTGCAGCCGGACCAGCGCAGCCAGGCAGCGGGCTTGCTGCTGCTTGGCCTGCTGGGTGCAGCCTGGGTGCAACCGCAGGGCTGGGGGAGCTGGCTGCGGGCGGTGCCGGCTGACGAACAGGCACTGCTGCAGGGCGAGGCGGTGGTCATGACGGCGCCGGCCTCGCTGCCTTTGGGGCGCGCGGCAGCGCAGCCGGCGAATGCGCCGGTGGTGGAACCGCAGGGCGCAACGCAGACGCCATCGGTGCTCGGTGCATCGACGCTGGCCAGCGTTCCCGACGCAGCCGCAGGCCCGACCACCGGCAGCATGGCGCCGCCGGACACCACACATGCAACCCTGGGCACGACCCAATGCGTGCAGGGCACGGCAGCGTCGACCAGCGAGGCATCGGCTGCATGTTCAAGCGCGTTCTGACCTTCGCCGCGGTGCTGGGCGTGTGTCTGCTGGCCAATGGCTGCAACGCGGCCGCGCCGATGTGGATGGGCGCCAACGTCAAGGTCTCGGCCAACGCGCCCTGGGAAAGCTCTGCCGCCGCGCAGTCGCTGCAATCCCTGGCGGCCACCGGTGCCAGCAAGGCCTTGCTGGTGGCGTTCGTGTGGCAGGCGACACCGCACTCCAGCGACCCGGTGCTCGGCAGCGACAGCAGCCTGGAGGCGATGCGGGCGGCGCTGCGCCAGAGCCATCGCGCCGGCCTGAGTCCGACGCTCAAGGTGCATGTCTGGATCCCCGGTCACTGGGCTGGCGAGCTGGCGCCCGAGGACCAGGCGGCCTGGTTCGCCGCCTATCGGAAGGCGTTGTTGCCGCTGGCACAGCTGGCCGAGGACGAACACGCCGAGGCGCTGGTGATCGGCACCGAGCTGCGCAAGCTGCAGGACGCACCGCAATGGCCGCAGCTGGTGGCGGCGGTGCGCAAGGTCTATCGCGGCAAATTATTGTACGTGGCCGATGGCATGGAGCACGCGGAGCGCTTCCGTTACTGGTCGCTGTTCGATGCGGTGGGCACCAGCCTGTATCCGCGCCTGTCCGAAGCAGCCAAGACGCGCACCCAGGAAATGACTGCCGCCGCGCAACGGCTGCAGCAGCTGGGGCAGCGCGTCGGCAAGCCGGTCTGGGTGGCCGAGCTGGGCCTGCGCTCGGCGCGCGGCAGCCTGGCGGCGCCGTGGGAAAGCCCGGAGCAACGCACTGCAGCGGTGGATACCCGTCTGCAGCTGCAGGTGTTGCAGCAATGGCGCACGGTCTTGCAGGCACACGGCATGGACGGCATCGCGCTGTGGTGCTGGTACACCGATCCGGCCGCCGGCGGCGCGGGCGACAGCGACTTCACCGTGCAGGGCAAGCCGGCGCAGCAGGTGCTGTCACGTTGAAGGGCGACGAACCGAGCCGCCAAGCCGTCGCCAGGCACGCGCGCGCGCTGCCGCTGCGGGCATAATCCGGCGGCATGATCATCCATTCGTTGCTCGACACCGACCTGTACAAATTCACCATGATGCAGGCGGTGCTGCACCAGCACCCGGCTGCCCAGGTCGAGTACCGCTTCAAGTGCCGCACGCCCGGCGTGGACCTGGCGCAGTGCATCGATGAGATCTCGCGCGAGATCGACGCGCTGTGCCGGCTGCGCCTGCGCGAGGACGAGGTGGACTACCTGCGCAGCCTGCGCTTCATCAAGCCGGACTTTGCCGACTTCCTGGCGCTGTTCCACCTGGATCGCAAGTACCTGCAGCTGGCAGCGTCCACCACCCACCCGGGCGAGATCGAGCTGACCATTCGCGGGCCGTGGCTGCACACCATCCTGTTCGAGGTGCCGTTGCTGGCGATCATCAACGAGGTGTGGTTCCGCAATACCTCCGAACCGGATTTCGAAGAAGGCCGCAGCCGCTTGCGCGCCAAGGTGAGCAGCCTGCGCAGCATGCCGGCCGGCTGCAAGATCGCCGATTACGGCACCCGGCGGCGGTATTCGCGGCACTGGCATGGCGAGCTGTTGCCACTGCTGCGCGACGGGCTGGGCGAGCAGTTCGTGGGCACCAGCAACGTGTACTTCGCCAAGCATTACGGGCTGACCCCGCTGGGCACGATGGCGCACGAATACCTGCAGGCCTTCCAGGCGCTGGGGCCGCGGCTGCGCGATTCCCAGGTGGCTGCGCTGGAGTCGTGGGCGCGCGAATACCGCGGCGACCTGGGCATTGCGCTATCGGACATCGTGGGGCTGGATGCGTTCCTGCGCGATTTCGACCTGTATTTCTGCAAGCTGTTCGACGGCATGCGCCACGATTCCGGCGACCCGTTCGAATGGGGCGAGCGGGTGATTGCGCATCTGCAAGCCCATCGCATCGATCCCAGGACCAAGGTGCTGGTCTTCAGCGATGGCCTCAACATCGACAAGGTGATGCAGCTGTACCAGCACTTCCACACCCGCTGCCGGCTGGCGTTCGGGGTCGGCACCAGCCTGACCAACGACCTGGGGCCGACGCCGCTGCAGATCGTGATCAAGATGGTCCGCTGCAACGGCCAGCCGGTGGCCAAGCTGAGCGATTCGCCCGGCAAGAGCATGTGCGAGGACGCCGGCTACCTGCGCTATCTGCGCGACGTGTTCGGCCTGCCGCCGGTGCCGGAAGGCGCCTGACCCGCGGCGGCAGCGACTGACGCAGGCTGGCAGTAACTGTCGAAAAGTATCGGCAGCTGTCAGGGAATCCCCGGAAAAGTGAGATGCATCTCTCAATCGCCAGTGGGCAGACGTTAACATTGGCATCACGCTTGCATCACTTTTGCTGCATGCGTCGTATGCGACGTCCCTCTCTCGCGAAGCCTGTTCAATGCCCGCACTCGATCCACTGTCGCTCTACCGCACCCGCAGCTGCTCCCGCCAGTGGCTGGGCTTTGTGCGGGCGATGGCCGAGGAGTTCGGTGCCGAGTTGCCCGAGCACGACCTGGCCTCCCTGATGGCGCGGATCGGCCGCCGCTTCGCGCGTGAGCACCGGCTTGCGCCCTGCACCACGCTGGACGAGGTGCAGCAGGCCGCCAACACGATCTGGGACGGCTGCGACTGGGGCCGGTGCGCAATGGACGAACATGCCGACCATGTGCAGATCCGCCACGGCGCCGCGCCGCTGGGCGTGGCCCTGGACGGCGCGGCGTGGAGCGACGGGTTCCTGCAGGGTGTGTATGAAGGTTGGTTCCAGCAACTGGGGATGCTGGCAGGCCTGGCGGTGCAGACCGTTCCGGGCGAGACCGTCGATTTGCGCCAGTTCGTACTGGCGCGGACGGCATGAGCATGTGTGATCGGGCAAGGGGACTGTGATGGCACCAAAGAACACCAAGAATGCACCTGGACACGACGATGTCTCGGGCCTGTTCGCGCGTTTGGGGACGCAGGCGAGCGAGGGCTATCACGACTTCGCCTACACCCAGCTGCCGCCACGCAAGCCGGGTGCGGCACCGGCCGATGCGCCTGCATCTTCTGAGGCGTCACTGCCCGTGCCGGACGTGGTGACCGCGGCTGCGCCGACACCGGCACCACGTGCGCCCGCTGTGCAGGCGCCGCGGGCGATGCATCCCGCCGCGCCGGCCGATGAACGTGCCGACGAACCAGCCGAGCTGGCGCCCGCCGATGCGCTGGCGCCGTTGCGCAAGCTGCGCCAGCTCGACGAGTCCGGCCCGCGTGGCCTGCCAACACCCGAGCGGCCGGCGCATACGCCGCTGGAGCGCCTGTTCCAGCGCCTGCTGCAGGCCGACGCACGCGCCTCGGCGCATAGCCCGCTCAAGCGGCTGCGCTCGCGTTGATTCCCGTTACAGAGTGATCCCCGGCAGGCGCCCGCGCGCGCTTGCCGGTTTCCGTTTTGCCGCATGCCGCCACGCCCGAAAGGAGTTGCCCGATGACCGCTGCCAGTGTTCGTTCCGCATCACCGCTGCCAAGGCTGGCGACCTGGGCGCTGTGGTTGCTGGGCGGCCTGCTGCTGGTGTTCGTGGTGGCCGTGCCGATGGACGTGAACCAGCAGCTGGTGTTCTCCGGCGTGCTGTTCGCCGTGGCGCTGGCGGTGCGCAACCGTGGCGGGCGCGTGGTCATCCTGATGATGATGGGCATGTCGCTGGCGGTGTCGTGCCGCTACATCTGGTGGCGCATGACCCAGACCATGGGCGTGGGCAGCGCGGTGGATTTCGTTCTTGGTCTGGGCCTGCTCGGCGCCGAGCTGTATGCGTTCGTGATCCTGGTGCTGGGCTATTTCCAGGTGCTGTGGCCGCTCAACCGCAAGCCGGTGCCGTTGCCCGCCGACCAGAGCCTGTGGCCGAGCGTGGATGTCTTCATTCCCACCTACAACGAGCCGCTGTCGGTGGTGCGCACCACCGTGCTGGCCGCCAGCGTGATCGATTGGCCGGCCGGCAAGATCACCATCCACCTGCTCGATGACGGCCGCCGCGAGGAGTTCCGCGAGTTCTGCGCCGAGGTCGGCATCAATTACGTCACCCGTACCAACAATGCGCATGCCAAGGCCGGCAACATCAACGCGGCCTTGAAGAAGTGCAGCGGCGAATACGTGGCGATCTTCGATTGCGACCACATCCCGACCCGCTCGTTCCTGCAGGTGGCGATGGGCTGGTTCCTGCGCGACACCAAGCTGGCGCTGGTGCAGATGCCGCACTACTTCTTTTCGCCGGATCCGTTCGAGCGCAACCTCGACACCCACGGCAAGGTGCCCAACGAAGGCGAGCTGTTCTACGGCCTGCTGCAGGATGGCAACGACCAGTGGAATGCCACGTTCTTCTGTGGCTCGTGCGCGGTGATCAAGCGCACTGCGCTGGAAGAGGTTGGCGGGGTGGCCGTGGAAACCGTCACCGAAGATGCGCACACCGCGCTCAAGCTGCAGCGCCGCGGTTACCGCACCGCGTACCTGGCGGTGCCGCAGGCCGCAGGGCTGGCGACCGAAAGCCTGTCGGGCCACGTGGCGCAGCGCATCCGCTGGGCGCGCGGCATGGCGCAGATCGCGCGCATCGACAACCCACTGCTCGGCCGCGGGCTCAAGTTGTCGCAGCGGCTGTGCTATCTCAACGCGATGCTGCACTTCTTCTACGGGTTGCCGCGCATCATCTACCTCACCGCGCCGCTGGCCTACCTGTTCTTCGGTGCGCACGTGATCCAGGCCTCGGCGTTGATGATCCTGGCCTATGCGCTGCCGCACATCCTGCAGGCCAATTTGACCAATCTCCGCGTGCAGAGCCGGTTCCGGCATCTGCTGTGGAACGAGGTCTATGAGACCACGCTGGCCTGGTACATCTTCCGCCCGACGCTGGTGGCGCTGATCAACCCCAAGCTGGGCAAGTTCAACGTGACCCCGAAGGGCGGCCTGGTGGCGCGCAGCTATTTCGACGCGCAGATCGCAAAGCCCTATCTGTTCCTGCTGCTGCTCAACGTGGTGGGCGTGGTGGCCGGCGTGCTGCGGCTGATCTATGTGGGCGGCAGCGGCGAGCAGCAGACGATCTGGTTCAACCTGGCCTGGACGCTGTACAACATGGTGCTGTTGGGCGCCACGATCGCCACTGCCAGCGAAACCCGCCAGGTGCGCAGCGCGCACCGCGTGCCGCTGGATATCCCGGTCAACCTGTACCTGCCCGATGGCAACGTGCTGGCCAGCCGTTCGCTGAATTTTTCCACCGGCGGCATGGCGATCAAGCTCGATCAGCCGCAGCCGATCGAGCCTGGCCTGCCGGTCCAGATCGGCCTGAGCCATCGCGGCATCGAACAGACCTTGCCGGCGGTGGTGCGGCAGGATCGCGATGGCCAGGTCAGCATCCAGTTCACACAGATGTCGATGGAACAGGAACGCTGGCTGGTGGCGTCCACTTTCGCGCGCGCCGATATCTGGCTCTCGCAATGGGGCCAGCACGACCGCGATTCGTTCTGGCGCTCGATGGGCCAGGTGCTGGAAGCCAGTGCGCGCGGATTCGGGCGGCTGGGCCGGCATATGGTGGACAGTGCGCGGCAGGGTTTTCGCCCGTCGCGCCCGGTGGATCTGGAGTCGTGAGTGCGATGCGTGCTGTGTCCCTGTCCCTTGCCAAGAAGCGATTGATGCGAATGTCCCCCGCCGTGTTGACCTGCGCGCTCACCCTCCTGGCCGGTCTGGCACAGGCGCAGCAGGCCGCCCCGACCGCGCCCGCAGCCGATGCGCAGGCCGCCGCGGCAACCATGCCCGAGGCGCCGCTGCCTGCCGGCAGCGCGCGCGCGGCCACGCTGCGCGATCTGGGCATCGATTACGAAATCACCTTGCGCGGCGTGCAGGGCAGTGCCGGCGTGCCCTTCAGCGTGCGCAGCGACGAGATCGTCACCGCCGCCACGCTCGATCTCAAATACAGCTATTCGCCCTCCTTGCTGCCGGACCTGTCGCACGTCAAGGTCACCATCAACGGCGTCACCGTGGCCACCTTGCCCACCGACAAGGCCAACGCCGGCAAGCTGCTCTCGGCCGACCTGCCGATCGACCCGCGCCTGATCACCGACTACAACCAGCTCAACCTGCAGCTGATCGGCCACTACACGCGCGAATGCGAAGACCCCGACCACAGCAGCCTGTGGGCGAACGTGGATGCGGCCACCAGCCTGTCGCTGACCACCACGCCGCTGGCGCTGGCCAACAACCTGGCGCTGTTGCCGGTGCCGTTCTTCGATGTGCGCGACACGCGCCGTCTGGAGCTGCCGTTCTACTTCCCGCAGCAGCCGGACATGGCCACGCTGCAGGCAGCCGGCACGGTGGCCTCGTGGTTCGGCACGCTGGCCGGGTATCGCGGCGCGGTGTTCCCGGCATCGACCACGGCGCTGCCAGACAGCGGCAATGCGGTGGTGTTCGCCACCCCGGCCACCTTGCCGGCGCAGTTCGCCACCGCCGACAGCGGCGTGGCCGATATCCGCGGCCCCACCGTGGCGGTGGTGGTCAACCCCACCGATCCCAACGGCAAGCTGCTGCTGGTGCTTGGCCGCAGCAGCGAGGAACTGCAGCGCGCCGCGGCCGCACTGGCGCTGCGTGCGCCGTTGACCGGCGCGGTGGCCCGGATCGGCGAGATGTCCGCGCCGGCGCCGCGCCAGCCCTATGACGCCCCCAAGTGGGTGTCCAGCGAACACCCGGTGCGGTTCGGCGATCTGGTCACCCAGGCCGGTGCGCTGAATGTCACCGGCTACCACCCGGACCTGATCCGGGTCGGCCTGCAGCTGCCGCCGGACCTGTTCGTGTGGGAGCGCGACGGCATTCCGGTGGCGCTGAAATATCGCTACACGGTGCCGGAGGTGGACAACAAGTCTGCGCTCAACGTCAGCATCAACGAGTCGTTCGTGACCACGTTGCCGCTGACCGGGCGCCCGTTTGCCGAGTCCACCCCGATGCGCTGGTGGAACAGCCTGGGCGCGCGCGGCAGCATGCCGGTGCACCAGGACCTGACCTTGCCGGTGGGCGCGTTTTCGGCCAATAGCCAGCTGCGCTTCCACTTCTTCTTCGATCGCCCGCAGGGCGAGGAATGCAAGAACACCTTCCCGGACGTGTCCGGCGCCATCGATGCCGATTCCACCATCGACCTGAGCGGCTTCCACCACTACATGGCGATGCCGAACCTGGCCGCGTTCGCAAACGCCGGCTATCCGTTCACGCGGCTGGCCGACCTGTCCGAATCGACCATCGTGCTGCCCAACAATCCGGGCGACCAGGATCTGGGCAACGTGCTGACCCTGCTCGGGCGGTTCGGCGCGAGCACCGGCTACCCGGCGCTGCATGCGCAGATCATCGGCGCCAGCGCGGTGCAGCAGCACGCCGATCGCGATCTGCTGCTGCTCGGCAGCGCCGACTCGCAGCCGTTGTTCAAGCAGTGGCGCGCGCAGCTTCCCATCGGCCAGGACGGACAGAGCCGGCGGATCGGCCTGACCGACTGGCTGTTCGAGAAACTGCCCGGCTTCCTGTCCTTCGACGCGCGCCGCACCGACCTGCCCACCACCACCGAGATCGCGCTGCAGCCGCAGCCGGACGACGTGCTGCTGATGGGCTTCGAATCACCGCTGACATCCGGCCGCAGCGTGGTTGCGTTCCAGACCGAAGACCCGGCCAACATGAGCCGCCTGTTCGATGCCTGGTTCGACCCGGCCTTGCTGAAGGACTTCCAGGGCAGCGTGGTCTTGCTGCAGCAGAAGAAGGTCACCAGCCTGGTCGGCAACCAGACCTATTACGTGGGCCACCTACCGCTGCCGACCTGGTTGCGCTGGTACTTCTCGCACCACCCGGTGTGGCTGGCGTTCACCGTGGTGCTGCTGGCGCTGTTGCTGGCCCTGGCCGCCCGCGTGCTGCTGCGCCGGCATACTGCAGAGCGACTCAACGAAGGACACGGTACATGAGCGCGCATCACACCGGCAGTGCGATGACCCGCCGCCGCCTGCTGCGCGCTGGCGCGCTGGCCGGCCTGGCGGCGGTCCTGCCGGCGGGCGCCAAGCCGGCACCGGCGCAGTGCGGCAGCTGGCCGTTGTGGAATGCATTCGTGTCCAGGCACATCCAGCCCGATGGACGGGTGGTGGATTTTCTCAACCCCGACCAGCGCTCAACCTCCGAAGGGCAGTCGTATGCGCTGTTCTTCGCACTGGTGGCCAACGACCAGGTGCTGTTCGACAAGGTGCTGGGCTGGACCCGGCACAACCTGTGCGGTGGCCGCCCGGACCTGAACCTGCCGGCCTGGCTGTGGGGCCGTGACGAGGGCGGCAACTGGCGGGTGCTCGACCCCAACACCGCCAGCGACGGCGAGTTGTGGATCGCCTACGCCCTGCTGGAAGCGGGCCGGCTGTGGAACCGCCCCGGCTACGTCAAGGCCGGCCAGCAGATCCTGCAGCTGATGCGTGCGCAGGACGTGGCCACGCTGCCCGGGCTCGGGCCGATGCTGTTGCCCGGCCGCAGCGGATTCGCGGACAAGGGCCGCTGGACGCTCAACCCCAGCTACCTGCCGATCCAGGCCCTGCGTCGCTGCGCCAGTGCCGATCCCAAGGGCCCATGGGCCGCCATCGCCGCCAACAGCGCGCGCGTGCTGCGCGGCAGTGCGCCGGTGGGGTTCGCTCCGGACTGGACGGCCTGGGACGGCAGCAGTTTCAGCGCCGATCCCAAGCGCGGCAATGTCGGCAGCTACGACGCCATCCGCGTGTACCTGTGGGCCGGCATGCTCGATGCCGGCGAACCGCTGCGCGCCAGGTTGCTGCAGGACCTGTCCGGCCCGGCCGACCTGCTGGCAGCAGGCACCGGTTTCGCCGAAAAGATCGATACCGCACGCGGCGTGGGCACCGGCGCGGTGCCGGTGGGGTTTTCCGCCGCGCTGCTGCCGTACCTGAGTGCCCTGGGCCAGCCCGCAGTGCTCAAGGCACAGGCACAGCGCATTCCCGCCGCCGCCCAGCCCGCGGCCGCCGCCCTGCCGTACTACGAACGCACGCTGGCCCTGTTCGGACAGGGCTGGCTTGAGAACCGCTACCGCTTTGCCGCAGACGGGCGCCTGCTGCCCGCCTGGAGAACGCCTGCATGCTCCGCAAGAACCTGACCCCGCTCTACCTCGCCGGCATGATCGACCTGTGCCTGCTCGCCTGCCCGGTGCATGCGCAGGCCAGCGCCACCCAGCAACTGGTCGGGCAGGGCAATTACTGGCATGACCAGGGCCGCGACGACCTGGCCGCCGACACCTGGAAAAAGCTGCTCGGCATCGACCCGGACCAGCCCGACGCCTTGCTCGGCCTGGCCCAGATCGACCTGGCGCAGGGCCGCCAGTCCGAAGCGCGCAAGCGCCTGCAGCAACTCGAAGCGGCCCACCCGCAGTCGCCGCAGGCCCAGCGCCTGCGCGTGGCGATCGGCGCGCGCGGCAGCGCCACCGCTG
The DNA here is from genome assembly GCF_012848175.1 of Xanthomonas campestris pv. badrii. NCBI lineage: Bacteria > Pseudomonadati > Pseudomonadota > Gammaproteobacteria > Lysobacterales > Lysobacteraceae > Xanthomonas > Xanthomonas campestris. The sequence goes on from NZ_CP051651.1 coordinate 523,837, forward strand.
GCGAAGATCCCAACCTGCGCAACGCGCGCCGCGCGTCTGCCGCCGGGCGGTATGTGGAAGCTGCCCGCAGCTACGAGGCCGTGTTCGCCGGCAAGGCACCGCCGCCGAACCTGGCGCTGGAGTACTACCAGTCCCTTGCCGGCACGCCCACCGGCTGGGAGCGCGCCCGTGACGGTCTGCGCAAGCTGCAGGCCAGCGAACCGGGCAATCCGTCGCTGCAGCTGGCCCTGGCCCAGGTGCTGAGCTACCGCGAACCCACCCGCCGCGAAGGCATCGCGCAGTTGCGCACGCTGGCCCAGCGCGCCGACGTCGGCGGCCCGGCGCGCATCAGCTGGCGCCAGGCGCTGCTGTGGCTCAATGCCACCACCGCCGATGCGCCGCTGTACCAGGCGTTTCTGGCCGGCACCCCGAACGATGCGGAAGTCACCGCCAAACTCGGCCAGCTGAGCAACCGCCGCAGCGCCGAGACCACGCCCGCCGATCCCAATGGCATTGCGCTCGGCGAAGGCTTCCGTGCGCTCAACGCCGGCAACCTGGGCGTGGCCGAACAGCGCTTCACCCAGGTGCTGCGTGCGCGTGCGCGCGACCCCGAGGCACTGGGTGGGCTGGGCTCGGTGCGCCTGCGTCAGCAACGTTTTTCCGAAGCGCAGGAGTTGCTGCGCCCGGCGGCGGCCAGCAGTGGCAAATGGAAACCCGCGCTGGACAGCGCGCGCTATTGGCAGCAGCTGCAGCAGGCCGAGGCCGCGCGCGCGCGTGGCGACCTGGCCCAGGCACGCCAGCTGGTGGAGCAGTCGGTGCAGTTGCTGCCCAACGAGCCGGCCGGCCATGTGGCGCTGGGCGGATTGCAGGCCGCCGGCGACCCGGTCGCGGCCGAGGCCAGCTATCGCAAGGCGCTGTCGCGCGATGCCGACAATGCCGGCGCCCTGCAGGGCCTGGTCGGGCTGTACAGCCGCCAGGGCCGCATGCAGGAAGCCACCGAGTTGTTCAACCGCCTGCCAGCTGCCGAACGCGCCAAGTCCGGGGGACAGGCCTTGCTGCGTTCCAACGTGCAGCGTGCGCGTGCCCGCCAGTCGCTGGATGCCGGCGATGCGGTCAGCGCGCAGGCCGAGCTGGAAGCGGCCATGGTCGAACGTCCCGGCGATGCCTGGATCCGCCTGGATCTGGCGCGCCTGTACCAACAGGCCGGCCGCCCCGACCAGGCCCGCAGCGTCATGGACGGCCTGCTTGCCGTGCATGCCGACCAACCCGAAGCGCTGCATGCCAACGCCTTGTTCGCCCAGGAAAGCGGCGACTGGCAGGGCGTCTACGACAGCCTGGACCGCATTCCGGTTGCCGTGCGCACGCCGGAGATGACCCAGCTGCGCACCACCGCCTGGATCGAACTGCAGGCACGCCAGGCGCGCGGGCTGGTGCAGCAGGGCCGGGTGGGCGAGGCCCAGCAACTGCTGGCGCGTACCGAAACCGCGCTCGGCAACCAGCTCGACGACCCGCAACTGCTGTCCGCGCTGGCCGGTGCGCATGCCGACGCCGGCAACGCCCCGCGCGCGCTGGTGCTGGCACAGCGCCTGGTCACCGGCGCCAACCCGCGCACCGAAGACCGCCTGCACTATGCCGGCGTGCTGCTGCGCGCGCAGCAGCACGCCGAGCTGTCGGCGGTGCTGCGCCAGCTGCAATCCACCACCATGACGCCGGAACAATTGCGCCGCTATCAAACCCTGCGCAGCGCCTACACGCTGCGCCAGGTGGATGCCCTGCGCGAGCTGGGCAATCTGGAAGGCGCCTACGACGCGTTGTCGCCGATCCTGGCCCAGCAACCGGACAACCGCGACGCGCAGGCCGCGCTGGCGCGGCTGTATGCCGCGGCTGGCGACCAGCCGCAGGCGCTGGCGCTGTATCAACAGATCCTGCAGCGCCATCCCGACGATCTGGACACGCTCACTGCCGCCGCCAACAGTGCTGCCGCGCAGTCGGATCTGCGCAGTGCCGAGGGTTATCTGCAACGCGCGCTGGCGCAGGCGCCGGAGTCGCCGGAGGTGCTGGCTGCGGCCGGCCGGGTGTATCGCAGCGCCGGCAAGAACCGCAAGGCCGAGCAGTATTTCCGGGCCTCGCTGGCCGCCCAGCAGCGCCAGGCCGGCCAGCTCGACAACGGCCTGCCGGCCGCACGCGGCCCTGCCGTCGTGGCCTCGTCCGGTCGCCCGCTCAACCCGTTCTCCGGCATGACCGGCGGCATGCCGCGCTCGCCGGCGGTGCTGTCCGAGCGCATGGACGCCGGCAGTGCCTACGCGCAGACCGCGCTGGCGCCGCTGCCCGCGCAACCGGCCGCTGTAGACCCGGCCACGGCCACAGCGATCGCTGCCTATGCGGGCAACAACCCCGATGTAGTGCCGCCGCCACTCGCCAGCGCCGCGCCGTCGGTGCTGCCAGGGCCGGCCAGCCGTTCGAGCATGCCCGCACGCAGCGTGCCGACGCTGGCACCGGCCGACGACCTGCTCCCGCGCGGTGTCGCGGCGCAGGCACTGCCGCCGGCCAGCAGCGGCAACAGCGTGCTCGACGAACTGCGCGCCGTGCAGTCGGAAAACAGCGACAACCTGGCCGGTGGCGCGCTGTACCGCGCGCGCGATGGCGAAGACGGCCTGGGCCGCCTGGACGACATCGAAATGCCGGTGCAGGCCGAATTCGCGGTAGGCGAAGGCAAGCTCGGCGTCACGTTGACGCCCACCGTGGTGGATGCCGGCACCCTGACTACCGACTACGCCACCGCCAGCCGCTTCGGCACCGGTCCGCAGACGGCGGTCAACGACGCGCTTGCCGCCGACCGCAGCCCGATCGACACGCTGACCAACTCGTCGGTGTATCAACTGCTCGCCACCGAAGGCAACACCGCCGCCACGCGCGAACGCCTGCGCCGTTATGCCTTGACTACCGGCCTGTTCGGCGAGCTGCTCACCGAAAACAACAACAGCACGCCGGCGGCGTTGGCCGCGCTGGCCAACGAACCGTTGCCGGCGTACCTGCTCAGCGTCAATGCGTCCAACACGCCGATCGCGCAGTTGGCGCGCGACATCCTCAGCAACACCGCCATCAGCGAACAGCTGGCCGCAGGCGACGGCGCCGCGTTGCAGGCATTGGGCAGCAGTTCCGCCGCCGCGCAGCAGACGCCGACCTCGCTGGCGGCCACGCTCAACAGCATGGCCGCCACCGGCAACGGTGCGCGCCGGCTCAGCCAGGACGACACCGGCGTCGGCGTCGGTGTGCGCTATCGCAACGGCGGTTTCAGCGCCGATGTCGGCAGCACGCCGATCGGATTCCAGGAGCAGAACATCGTCGGCGGGGTTGGCTATCGCGGCGAGCTCGGCGAGACGGTGAGTTGGTCGGCCGATGCTTCGCGGCGCGCAGTCACCGACAGCGTGCTGTCGTTCGCCGGCGCACAGGACGGCCGCAGCGGCCGCCAATGGGGCGGTGTCACCAGCAGCGGCGTCGTCCTGTCGGCCACGGCCGACAACGGCCTGCTCGGTGGCTACGCCAATCTCGCCGCACACCGCCTGACCGGCAACGACGTGGCCGACAACGACCACCGCCAGGCGGACCTGGGCTTCTACGTGCATGCGCTGGAAACCCGCAACCAGTCGCTGACCGCCGGCGTCAATCTGACCGCCATGCAGTACGACAAGAACCTCAGCGGCTTCACCTACGGGCACGGCGGTTACTTCAGCCCGCAGGAGTATGTGGACCTCGGCTTCCCGGTGCACTGGAGCGGCCGCAGCGCCGGGCAGAGCGTCAACTGGAAGGTCGATGCCAGCATCGGCGTGCAGCATTTCAAGACCGATCCCACGCCGTATTTCCCCACCGACCCGACCCTGCAACAGGCCGCCTACGATGCTGCGTCGCTGGCGGCGCTGCTCGGCCTGGTCGATCGCTACACCGATCCGGTGTACGCGGGCGAAAGCCGCACCGGGGTGTCCTACAACCTCAGTGGTGCGGCCGAGTGGCAGGTGGCACCGCAGTTGTTCCTGGGCGGGCGCATGACCTTCAACAACGCACGCGACTACAACCAGTTCAGCAGCAATCTCTATCTGCGTTTCGTGATGGATCGCCTGGGCGCCGCGCTGGGCCGCGCACCACAGGTGCTGACCTCGCCGTACGCCGCCGATCGCTGAGACAGCGGCGACGCTGGCGGTTCGCTCCACGCGGCGGGCAGTTGCGGCTGCATGGCGGGCCGGGCGATGCACGCTTGCGGCCTGCTGCGTGAGCGCACGCCGGGCAGGCTCGTGCATCCATCTTGAGAGCGGCGTGCGGCGCACTGCCCCGCGCCGCGCCGCATAAACGAACGGCGCCTCGCGGCGCCGTTCGCATCCCCATCAGGTAGTGCAGGCGCGCCTTACGGGCGAACCTTGGTGGCACAGACGAAGGTTGCCGCCTGCTGCACGCGGCTGATCGCTCCCTGGTCTTCCAGTTCGCGCAGATGGTCGTTCATGCAGCTCAGGTAACCGAGGCGATTGCCTGCATTCTGCGTCTTGCACAGGCTGCTTTCGGCGGTGAGGTTGGCGCCGGCAATCAGGCCGCCAGTCTCCACGGTCGGTACCAGCGTGTTGCAGTTGCCCAGCCGGGTCAGGCCACGGTTCAAGGTCCAGCCGATATCGGCAAACATCGCCGGGGTCAGGTCGATGTTCAGATGCGCCTGCACTTCCGGCGTATCGAACGGTTCCATCAACGCGTTGGGCTGCAGGTCGGTATCGAAGTGCGAGAACGTCGAGCCACCGGCCACCACGCTGGGCGCATACAAGCGCGTGCGGCCGGCGCTGTCGGTGCCCTGCAGCAGTTCCGGATCCTCGTACAGCCTGGCCACGACCGCGGTGCTGCCCTTCAGGCGTGCGCCATCGGCCTGCGACACCATGATCGCCGGGATGGTGATGTCGGTGATCGGCGGGGCCGCATTGCCCATGGTCTGCACGCCGGCGGCGTTGTTGGCCACGATCACGCCCACTGCGCCATTGAGCTGGGCGTTCTTGACCTTGATGGCGAAGGCGCAGGTGCCGCGGTCGATCAGCGCCACCTTGCCGGCCACCTTGGCCGCGTTGACGAACGGGGTCTCGCAGCCATCGGTCGCCGATGCGACGGCGACGCCGTCGTTGACGGTCACCACAGCGCGGGCGGGGAAATTGCCGGCGGTGGCCAGCGGGCCGAAGCTGGCAAAGCCCACCTCGAACTTGCCGGCGGCGCTGCTGGGTGCGGTGACCTGCAGCAAGGTGCGCGGATCCAGGATCAAGGCCGCCTCGCGGTTGACGCGCGTGCCGGCCCATACCGTGCGGCCCGGCGTGCGCATCGCTTCGGCGCGCAGGGCATTGGTCATGGCCGGGTCGTCGAACCGCTTGTTCTGCACGTTGTCGTAGGCCTGCGAGGTATAGACGTCGGTCAGGCCGCTGCCGGAGCCGAGCACGCCGGTGGTCTTGTTGAGGAAGCCGGCAGCGCCCAGGCCGTGGCCGATCTCGTGCATCACCACGTTGAGGAAGTTGATCTGGCCCTCCGGCGTCTTGCCGTCCAGACCCAGATACCAGCCGGAACCAGCCAGGCAGTCGTCCTTGCCCAGGTCGCCGTTGAATTGCGAGAACACGTCAGCCGGATCGGCCGGATCGGGCACCAGGTCCTGCCCGGCGATCGCATCGCCCAGCGCGGACGGATACAGCGTATTGGGCTTGGCGCCGGGGAAGTTGTTGACGATCCAGTTGGGGCCGGCCTGGCCCAGCGTGCCGCCGGTGGCGGTACAGGTCAGCCGTGCGAACGAGGCATACACCTTGATCTCGACGTTGCTCTGCAGCACCGCGCCCCACAGGTCCATCGCGTACTGGTAGGCGATACGACGCTGCTCGCCGACCGTGCGGCCCGGGTTGCCACCCAGTGGTGCGGCAGCGGTCGGGTCGTTCAAACCGACCACGGTGCCGGCATCGCCATTGATCAGCGTGACATTGGCTGCCCGCGCATGCAGCGGTGCCAGCGCGGCCACCGCCAGGGACAACAGCAACAAGGGCTTATTCATGCGGCAGCGCTCCGTGCTCGGCGTGGGCGGGTTGGGTGTCGGCGTCATCGCTGTGTTCGATGACGATGCGGCCATCGGCCTGGCGGGTGGCAGTCAGCGAACTCATTTGCGTGGCCGGCAACTTGCGCGCCACGGTGCCGTTGGGCAGGCGACGCTCGGTGGCGCGTGCGGCCGCCTCGGTCTGCGGCATCGTGGTGCGGGTCGCGGCGCTGCGGGCAGCCGCGCCGGCCTGCTGCTCCAGTGCCGCGCTCTCGGCGTCGGTCAGCGGGCGCAGCTTGCCGGTGACAGGATCGATACCGACCTTGGAACCGGCGGCGACATCCTGCGCCCCGGCAAGCGCCGGCAGGCAGGCGACACACAGCACGCCGGACAGCATCCATCCGGGCTTGCGAAAGCTCATCATCGTTGGGGTTTCCTTGGGTCCAACTGCAGAAAGAACGCCGTGCGAGGTCCCGGCGTTCGGGAGAATCTTTGCGTTCAAGTCTGTTCATGACTGAATCATGAATCAGTGATGTGTGTCAATCTTTTGACAGGCCGGGCGTCCCAGGCAGAGTCGCGGCCTGAAAAAGTTGGCTTCGTCCCCGTGATCGGCCGTTTTTTTACATTTCCACGTCCCGTCAGGCCGGTCCGGTCAGAAATCTGACGCGGTGGCGGTGACCGCTGGCGTTCCCTCCGAGCGCTGCCAGCACGGGCGGTCCATCCGCTCGTACACTGCGCGTCACGCATTGCGGCACGGTCGTCAGCGATCACCGTTGCACGCGAGGTCCGTCGCCCCCTTCAGGTCATGCATGCACGCCGTCATCTACCACAACCCCGCCTGCGGCACGTCCCGCAACACCCTGGCGCTGATCCGGCATGTCGGCATCGAACCGCAGATCATTCACTATCTGCAGCACCCGCCGAGCCTGCAGGTGTTGCAGCAGCTGATCGCCGAGGCGGGTCTGTCGGTACGCGACGCGATCCGGCAGAAAGGCACGCCATACCTGGAGTTGGGGCTGGACGATCCCGCACTGGATGACGCCGCCCTGCTGAGCGCGATGCTGGCGCATCCGCTGTTGATCAATCGCCCGTTCGTGCAGACGCCGCTGGGGACGCGGCTATGCCGCCCCTCCGAGCAGGTGCTGGCTGTATTGCCGCCCGCCAGCAGCGCCTTCTTCAAGGAGGACGGGGAGCGCGTGCTGGACGACGCAGGGCGGCCGCTCGGCGGCTGAACGCCGCCGCGTCGTGCAGGAGGCCGCGGCGTGACACGTATCGACGACGGCCACGCCCTGGTGCATGTGGTCGGGCGCGCCAGCGCTGCATGGCGCGTTTGTCCGGCGACTGTCCCGGGCAAGGCGCCTGGCTGGTCCTGGCCTGGCGCACGGCGTTGCGCTCACCTCAACGCACGCAATACGCACTAACATTGCGGCATCGTTTTTTCGGGAGCATCCGCATGATTCGCCAGATCATCCGCATGGGCGACACGCGGCTGTTGCGCGTCGCACCTCCGGTCACCAACCTCGGCAGCGACGAGCTGCAGGCGCTGGCGGCCGACATGTTCGAGACCATGGACGCCGCGCGCGGCGTGGGCCTGGCGGCGCCGCAGATCGCGGTGGACCTGCAATTGATGGTGTTCGGTTTCGAGGCCAGCGAGCGCTATCCCGAGGCGCCACCGGTCCCGCGCACGGCCTTGGCCAATGCGCAGATCGAGCCGTTGTCGGACGAGATGGAAAACGGCTGGGAGGGTTGCCTGTCGATTCCCGGGCTGCGCGCAGTGATTCCGCGCTACCGCCGCATCCGTTACCGCGGCTTCGCGCCCGATGGCACCGCGATCGATCGCGAGGCCGAAGGCTTTCATGCGCGCGTGGTCCAGCACGAGTACGACCATTTGATCGGTCGCCTGTATCCCTCGCGCATCGAGAACTTCGCTACCTTCGGCTTCGACGATGTGTTGTCCTACGATCTGTAGACTCTTGCATGGCGCAGGCGCTCAGCGGCGGCAGGCCGATGCGGCGCGCATCACTCTTCGACCAGACTGTAGCCAACCCCGCGCACCGAATGGATGCGAACGCGTTGGGTCTTCTCGCCGATGATCCGGCGCAGCCGCGAGATCTGCGATTCCAGCGAGTTGGAACTCACCAGCCGGTCGTAGCCGTATACGCGCGCTTCCAGCGATTGGCGTGGGACGATCACGCCGGGGCGCGCCATCAGCGCGGCAAGGACCAGCGCTTCGGTCCTGCGCAGTGTCAGCGGCTCGTCGTTGATCCAGAACGCACGACCGTCGGCGTCGTAGCCGAGCGGGCCAAGCCGCTTCACTTCGCGGCCGGTGATGACATCGTGCCGCAACGCATTGCGGATGCGTGCCAGCAGTTCGCGAGGCTCGAATGGCTTGGCGATGTAATCGTGCGCACCCAGCTCCAGCCCGGACACCTTGCTGTCCAGGTCCGCCAGCGCGGTGAGCATGATGAAACGCTGCGGCCGGCTGTGCGCGCGCGCGTGCATGATCAGCGACAGGCCGTCTCCATCGGGCAGGCGGCGGTCCAGCAAGACAAGATCGAATGCATTGTCCAGCAGCACCGTGCGCGCAATGGCCAGGGTCGGGGCGAGATCCACCACGAACCCCTGTTTGACCAGGAAATGGGTCAGGGTTTCGACGATGTCCTGCTCGTCTTCTACAAGTAACAGGCGCATGCATGTCTCGGAAGCTGACGGCTCCGGCAATGGTCGCCGGCGCCGTGTGCGGGGTCAGAACTCGTACTGGACTTCCAGCGAGAGTGTACGACCGGCCGCATTGTAGCGTGCGGTATCGTAGGGGCGGTTCTGGACCACCACGAATGGCGGGGTGGAATCCAGAAGGTTACGGCCGGCGAAGTTCAGGCGAAGATCGTTGCTCATCTGCCAACTCAGCGTCAGGTCGTAGGTCGTGAAGGACTCCACCGACCTGGCATAGTCCGGGTTGAGGACGTTGCCGGACACCATCGTCAGCACATAGTCGTTGAGATAGGTCGGGGTGTAATAGGCCCACAGGGTGGCGGTGATGTCGCGGTACTGCCAGCCGAGCTCGGCGACCACCTTGTAGTCATCCACCCCCTGTACCGTGCCGATCGTCCGCAACGGCGGCACGCCCGGCAGCGACAGGGTCTGGGCGGTGATGTTGTCCAGCCAGGTTATCTTCGGGCGGAAGGTACCCAGGCGGGTATTCCACAGATAGCCGAGTTCGTAGGTCACCGACGCATATTCGGAGCTCTGCAGGTTGAAGGTCATCTGATTGACGTTGACGACCTTGCCGCTGGCATCGCGTTCGTAGAAGGCGCTTTGCAGCAACTGATCGCGTGCCGACAGGTAGCGGCTGAGCATGCCGAAGGCGGCATATTCGTTGCTGACCTTGGAGTGGTTGTAGTTGACGTCCAGCGTCAGGCCTGACAACGCGCCCTGCGGCATCCAGGACAGGCCATAGGAGCGCTGGATGGAGGTTTCCGGTTTCAGGTCCGGGTTCGGTGCCACCACGGCGCGTGCGGCGTAGGCGTTGCTGCCGCCAAACGCGCAATCCGTGCTGCAGGCATAGAGCGGGTCGTTGAAGATGTGGGTGGTAAAGCTCTGCGTGCCGCTGATGTTGAACAGATTGGTCGGCGGTGGCGCGGAGAATCCGCGCGACCAGCGCGCACGCACCCGCAGGCTATCGGTGAGCTCCCACAGCGCACCGAAGCTGGGGGTGGTCTTGGCGAATTTATTCTTGCCGAACAGGATTTCGCCGCCTTCGATGTAGGGGACGTTATCGACGGTTCCGATGGCGCCTTCGCTGGTGTAGGTGTCACGTCGCGCGGCAAGATTGAAGGTCAGCGATTTCATCAACGGAAAGGAAAACGCATTGCCGAACACCGGGATGGCGGCTTCGGCGAAATACGCGTAGCGATCGCGATTGGTTGCCAGTACCGACAGGTTGCGCACTTCCCGGCTGTCCACGCCGTCTTCGTTGTAATCTGCGCCGACCGCGTAGTACACACGCCCACCCGGCAATTCGAAGGCGCTGCCACTCAGGCGAAGTTCCAGGTTCTGCAGGCGTGAGGCGCGGTCTTCGTTATCCAGCGTGTAGTAGAAATCGTTGATGTCTGCACCGATGGCATCGCCAGCGGTGTTCCAGGGATTGAACGCCAGGCTGGGATCGGTGCTGGTCAATGCCTGGCATTGGCGGGCGAAGATCGCCTGCAATTGCTGCAGCGCTGCGCCGCTCAAACGGTTGTTGTCGAGATCGAAGTTGGCGCAGCGCAGGCCGTTTGCCGCGCCTGGATCCGGCTCGAACGAGGTGACCACCGAAGCGAAATTCCGGCTTGCGCCTTTGTTCGTGCTGCGCGAGGTGGTGTAGATCAGATCCAGCTTGGTGCTGTCGTTGAAGGCGTAATTCAGCCCGAGGTTGGCCGTCCAGGCTTCGGTGGTGTTGGAGATCGTGCCCACCGGCAGTCTGCCGGCGGCGATCTCGGCTTCCGGAAAGTAATAGAGCGTGGTGCCGGGGCTGAAGAAGCCGGCGTAATTGGCTGGAAACGGGTTGTAGAACTGGCCTGGCGCCAAGGTGACCGCCAGACCGTTGTCGTAACGCTGTTCCTGCGAGTTGGTCGAGCGGTCGAACAGGCCATTGGCGGTGAAGGTCAGCTTGTCGGTGATGTTCTGCTCGAAGTTGAGATTGATGCTGGTGGATTTGGTGTCGGGTCCGGCCAATTCTGGAACGCGGTCGGACTTGGCGCTGGCATCGAGCAGCACCAGGTCGTCCATGGTCGGCGCGCGGCCCAGGCCGGCCGGGACGGTCAGCGCCGTGTCGATGCGTGTGGTGAGTTGCGTCTGCGGGTCGAAGATGAAGTCGGTGATCGGAAAGACTGCCGGTTGCCTGCCCTTGGAGAAGCTGCGGAAGTCGTAGTTCGGATCGCCGTTGAAGTACGCCGAGTAATCTTCCGTGGTGTAGCCGCTCTTCCAGTTGTTCACCGGCCGCCGCCGGCTGTGACTGAGCGTGACCGAGGCTGTGCCGCTATCCCAGTGATAGCCGGAATAGACGCTGATGCGGCGGGTATCTGCATCGTTGCTGGAGTTCTCGTACTGCGCATTGACCGTGGTGCCCACGTAGTCGCGGCGCAGGATGAAATTGATCACCCCGCCCATGGCGTCGGCGCCATAAATGGCCGAGCCACCGTCGGTGGTGATCTCCACCCGCTCCACTGCGCTCAGCGGAATGCCATTGAGATTGACGAAGCCTTGCTGGATGCCGGCCGCGCCGGCCATGCGCCGTCCGTTGACCAGGATCAGCGTGCGCCCGGCGCCCATTCCGCCAAGATTTGCCGCAGACACGCCCAGGCTGCCCAGTGCACTGACGTTGACCCTGCCGACATTGTCCTGCAGCGGGCCGTTGAGGCGTTCATTGGTGATCGCCCCGATGGTGGCGAGATTTTGCGGCAACGTGCGGATCAGGTCTTCGACGCTGCTGACGCCACGCGCCTTGATCTCCTCCTGATCGATCACGATCACCCGAGAGCTGACATCGCCCTGCTGCAGGCGGCTGCCGGTGACTTCGATGCGTTGTAATGCGGTGGCGGCCTGATTGTTTTCCTTGTAAGCAATGCTGTCCTGCGGCACCTCGGTACTCTCCTGCGCCCAGGCAGGCGACAGTGCGGCGGTCAATGCGATGGCGAGCACCGACAACGGAAGCGAATGCATGTTCAACGGACGATCTCCATGATTCCAGACACGAAGGGGTGGACTGCTGGTGAAGCCACGCGCTGCAACCGGGGTCAGGGACGCCTCCCACGTCCGCGTGTCTGCTCGCTGTTCACCGCGCCCTGCGCCTGTGCCCTGCAATGACATGAACTCCCTGCCCGATCGAATCGGGACTTCCAACGCTCGCGCGCGTTCGCATCGCTACCGTTGGCGAGTCATGTTTACGTCATCAAGCTTGCACGAACCTTGTCTGAAACTATCCGGTTGCGTGCGTTGAGCGTGCCTTGAATTGCCCGGGCTGGTGCAACGGCCGCGGCGTGTGTCACCGTACTGGCGCTCGCGTACGCGCGAAGATGCGGCGCGCCCTTGTCGCAGCACGATGGTTGCAGCGGTAACCGCATCCCTGGTGCCCGTCACGGCCGTGGTGTGGGAGCGGCCTGCGGCCGATTTGGATGGTTTGAATTTGCGCAGTGTCGCTGCCCACATCGCTGGGCGGCGCGCGCGCCATAGCCAGGACGATGCAGTGAAGGCACGACCGTTGACGTGGATGTATCGCTCGATGATGGGACAGGTGACGCTGCTGGCCCTGCTGTATCTGGGCGGGCTGGTCTACTGGTTCGGCCTGCGGCCACTGCTGGAGATCCCGTGGACAGGCTCGGGAGATCCGCTCCCTCGCACGGCCAGCGAGGTGAGTACCCGGCTTAGCCATCTGGTCGAACGAACCCGCCACGCACCGCAGGAAAATGTCTCGCTGAAGGACGATGCGGTGCTGGCGCAGATCAAGGCGCGCAATCCCGGCTTTCGCTGGTACGCGCGTGTCGGTGATCGGGAATTCGACAGCGGCGACGGCGAGCTCTGGTTCCACTCGCAGCATTTCGACAAGCTTGCCGCGTTGCGCGCGGACCCAACCTATCCGCAGGTCTGCAGCCAGACCGAGCGCGATATGCGAACCCCGCAGGGGCTAGGCCATTTGAGCTATTACGACTGCGAGGGCGTGGTGTCGTATTACGAATACGCCGGCATCCGCACGCCGCTGGATCTGGACGCCAGTCTGGTGCCGTTCTATCCAAAATGGGTCTGGGATTCCAGCCGTGGGTTGATGCTGACCGGTGCCGGCATGTTCGTGATCTTCGTGTTGATCGTCGGCATCAACGTGATCATGATCGGGCGCATCACCGCGGTGACGCGGTCGTTCGATCCCAAGCATCTGGACCGCAAACTGCCGGAGGCGGGCTTGCCCAGCGAGGTGGTTCCGCTGGTGCAGGCGGTAAACGAGATGATCACCAAGGTGGACCAGGCGCAGAAGCGCCGCGAGTTTTTCCTGTCCACCGCCGCCCATGAGATGCGGACGCCATTGACGGTGCTGCGCACCCGCCTGGAGATGCTGGCCGATGGCCCGCTGAAGGACAAGCTGGTCGGCGATGTCGGGCGCTTGACCATGCTGGCCAATCAGCTGCTGAAGCTGATGAGCATCAGTGGTGGCCGCAAGCTGGAGAGCCTGGTCGACCTGGGAGCGAGCTGCCGCCGCGTCATCGGCGAACGTACACCGCTGGCCGAAGCGCGTGGCGTGCAGCTGGAACTTCGCTGCGGCGATGGGCCGGTGCGCGTGCTCGGCGATCCTGGCCTGCTGGACGTGGCCATCGCCAATCTCGTCGACAACGCAGTGTCGTTTTCGCCCGATGGCGGACGGGTGGAGGTGGGGGTGAGCGAGCGCGCCGAGGTGTGGGTGCAGGACACAGGGCCGGGCATCGCGGCCGAGCACCTGCCGACGCTGTTCGAGCCGTTCGCCAAGTTTCCGCCCAACCGCAATGGGCACGGCCTGGGGTTGGCCATCGTCAAGGCGATCGCCGAGCTGCACGGCGGCAGTGTCACTGCCGCCAACGTTGCGCAGGCGGGCGCTCGCTTCAGCTTGACGTTGCCGCCGGTGGTGTCCGCCGATTGATCGCTGCGGTGCCTGCTTGCAGCGGCTGTTCGAGCAGTGCCTAGTCGGTAACGCGGCCGTCGGCGTCCAGGATCTGCAGCGTGCCGAGGCCCAACGCACGCAACGGTGCTTCGACCTTGCGGCGGTCGCCGACGATCACCCAGGTCATCTTGCGCGGATCCACCACCTGGGCGATCGCCCGCTGCGCAGCGGCCGCATCCACGCGTTCGAGCCGGCTTTTCAATGTCTGCACGTCATCGTCGGGCCGCCGATACTGGACGATCGCCTGCATCGCGTTCAACACCGATTCGGTGGTTTCCGCGCTGCCGGGCAATGCACGGATCCGTTGGTTGCGTACCTTGGCGACCTCGTCATCCGACAAGGGACGGTCGGTCGATAGCGCAATCGATTCCTTGAGGATCTCCGTCACCGATTCGGCGGTGCGGTCGGTCTGTACCGGTGCATAGATCAACAGCGGACGCTGTCCCTTGGCGTCCATGGCGAAACTTTGCGCGCCATAGGCCCAGCGTTTGTCCTCGCGCAGGTTCAAGTTCAGGCGCGAGGTGAAGGCGCCGCCGAATGCGGTATTGGCCAGGCCCAGCGCAAGCGTGGCGGCATCGGTGCTGGGCGGTGCCAATAGGCCGGCCAGGATCAGCGACTGTGGCGCATCCGGCTTGTCGAGCAGGAACATGCGGGGCGCAGCGGCGGCAGGCGCCTGTTGCAGCACCACCCGACCCAGCGGCGTCGGCGGCGGCGTCCAGGTGCCGAAGCTGCGCTCCAGCAACGCGATCGCCTGGCCCAGGCCGATATCGCCAGCGACCAGGATGCGCAGGTTGTCCGGGCGGATCCACTGCTGGTGGAAGCGGGCCAGGTCCGCTGCGCGCAGCGCGGCGATGGCGGCTGCCTGGCCGGTGCCGGTCAGCGGTGTGGCATACGGATGGCCAGTGCCGTACAGCAATGGCGGCAGCACCCGTAGCGCCATGGCCGTGGGTTGGTTCTTTTCCTGGGCGATGTTGGCGAGCCAGGCGCTACGCACGCGCGCGATGTCCGCGGCGTCGAAGGCCGGCTCGCGCACGATGTCGGCCAGCAGTTGCAGCGATGGTGCGAGTCGATCGTTGAGCGCATCCAGGGTGGCGCTGCAGGTGTCCAATGAGCACTGGACGGAGGTCTGCGCCCCCAGGCGCTGATGCAGGCGCGCGATGTCCAGGGAATCGTGGTGGCGGGTGCTTTCGCCCATCAATGCGGCGGCGAAACTGGCAGTGCCGGGTGTGCCGTTGCGGTCGCCGGCGTAGCCGCCGTCGAACAGCAACTCGAACTGGGTGGCGGGCACGCCATTGCGGTGCGCAAGGATCACCTGCACGCCATTGCGCAGCGTGCCGCGTTGCAGCTGCGGAAAGCGCAGCGCCGGGAACTGCTCGACCGGCGGAATCCCGGTGCTGCGATCCACCGCACTGGCGGTTGCGGCAAACGCCACGGCAGGCGGCGTGCGCGATGGCGGGCGGCCTGCCAGGGCCGGCCGCGCCACCAGGCTGGCATCCTCTGCAGCGGCATCGAATCCCGGCCCTGCCGGCAGGACGGTCAGCAGATAGTCGCTCCTGCCAAGCCAGCGGCGGGCGGCGTCGCGCACCTCGGTGGCGGTGGCGGTCTGCAGGCGGCGCAGATCGGCCTGGTAGGCGCCTGGATCGTTGCGATAGATCTGACCATCGGCCAGCAGGGCGGCCTTGTCGCCCACCTTCTCCAGCCCGCGCACCACCGTGGCACGCAGATCGGTACGGGTCCGTTCCAGCTCGTCGGCGGTGGGGCCGTGCTCCAGGAAGCGGCGCAGCTCGTCGGCGATGGCGGCCTCGACCCGGGCTGGATCGACGCCGCTGGCGACGTCGGCCTGCACGCTGAACTGACCGGCCAGCTGCAGCGGCGTGAGGCCGGTGCTGATGTCGTCCGCCACCGCGTCGCGGTACACCAGGCGCTGGTACAGCCGTGAGGTCTTGCCGGCGCCCAGCACGCTGCTGGCCAGGTCCAGCAGCAGCGCATCATCGCTGCCGGCTTGCGGTACCACCCAGGTGCGCAGGATGCGCGGCTGCGCCACGTGATCGTGCTGCACGCCGCGGCTGGCGACGGCCAGCGGGGTGATCCACGGCTGTTGGCGCGGCACCGCCCGACCGGCGGCGATATGTCCGAAGTAACGCTGTGCCTTGTCGCGTGCCTGCGCCACGGTGAGATCGCCCGCCAGCACCAGGGTGGTATTGGCGGCGCCGTAGTTGTCGTTGAACCAGTGTCTGACATCGCGCAAGGACGCCGCGTCGAGGTCTGCCATCGCGCCGATGGTGTCGTGCTGGTAGGGGTGATTGGCAGGGAACACGCGCGAGAGGATGTGCTGGCCGACGCGCCCGTAGGGACTGTTCTCGCCTTGACGTTTTTCGTTCTGGACCACGCCGCGCTGGGTGTCCAGCTCGGTCTGGCCGATCGCTCCGAGCAGATGGCCCATGCGGTCCGATTCCAGCCACAGCGTCATGTCCAGTGCCGTCGTCGGCACCGTCTCGTAGTAGTTGGTGCGATCGAACGAGGTGGTGCCATTGATGCCGGTGGCACCGACCTTTTCGAGCGCTTGGAAATAGCTGCCGGGAGCGTGTTCGGAGCCGGAGAACATCAGGTGTTCGAACAGATGCGCAAAGCCGGTTTTGCCGGCAGGCTCATCGGCCGAGCCGATGTGATACCAGATGCTGACCGCGACCACCGGTGCCTTGTGGTCCTCGTGCACCACCACCGTCAAGCCGTTGTCCAGCGTGAAGCGTTGGTAGGCAAGATCGGGGATGGTTGCATCGTGCAGTGCCTGCCGCGCGGCAGGGGGCGCCACAGCTGGCGTGGTGGCGCTGGCCGCGGCGTGGCCGAGGGTTGCGGCGGCCAGCGTCGCGGCGATGCGCAGGAACAGGTGTCGTAGCATGGCGCTCACAAATTCATGATGGACGGAAGACGGCCGTGGAAAGCCCGGCAGGGCCGCTGTGTGGCGCCCGGCCGCGTTGCCGCTGCGATCAACGCAGCGGTTTGCCGTACACGTCCCACACCTCGACCGGGCCCAGCCCAAGTGCGCGGATATCGGCCTCGATGCGGTGCAGATCGCCCACCACCAGCCATGTCATCTGCTCCGGTTTGTAGGTGTCGCGCGCTCTTGCGCGCACCGTCTGCAGATCCACCGCGGCCAGCCGCTGCATGGCCCCCTCGGCGCGGTTGTAGGGCAGGCCCATGGCGCGCGCGCTGATCATTGCCCCCAACACCGCGCCGCTGGTGGTGAAGCTGGCCGGGATGGCCTGGATCGCGGCGCCACGGTCGCGTTCGAGCTCCTGCGGGGTGATCGGACGGGTGCCCACGTAATCGCGGATTTCCTTGCGGATTTCCACCAGCGCCGCCGCGGTCTTGTCGGTCTCCACGGTGCCGCTGGCGGTGAAGACGCGCGGGCCGCGCACCGCGTCGCTGATGCCCGCACCGAAGCCGTAGGTCCAGCCCTTGTGCTCGCGCAGATTCATGTTGAGGCGGCTGTGGAAGCTGCCACCCAGCGCCGCGTTCATGAGCGCTTCGGTGGCGGCCGCGTCCTGATCCAATGCCGGCACCAGGTGACCGGCCATGACACTGCTCTGTGGCGCGCCCGGCGCATCGATCAGGATCACCCGTGGGCCGCTGCGGACAGGGGGCGCATCCTGCGCCGGGTCGGGTAATGCCGTTGGCGTGTTCGCGCGCCAGTTGCCGAAATGACGCTCGGCGGCGGCAGTGACTTCGGCAACGCTGATGTCGCCCATCACGTACAGGGTTGCGTTGGCCGGGCCCATTTCGCGGTCGTGGAAGCGCGCGATGGCCGCGCGATCGTTTTGCCTGGCGAAATCGGCGTGCGCTCTGGCCCGGGTGGTCATGCGACCGTTGCGGTGGTTGGGCCCCCACACGGCGGCGGCATAGAGTTGTGCTGCCGATTCGATGGGATTGCGCTCGTAGGCATCGTAGGCGGCGTCGATGTTGACGTTGGCGCGGCGCCGGTCGATCTCGCTCTGCGGATAGGCCGGGTGGCGCAGCAGGTCGGCGGCCAGTGCAAAGCTGTCGTCCACCCGATTGCTGGTGGTGCTCCAGTTGAGCCCCATGTTGCGCTCGCCGATGGAGGTGTTCATGTAGAAGCCGATGCGGGCGATTTCGCGCGACACGGCGCTGGCGTCGCGCTGTGTGGTGCCCAGCGCAAGCAGGTTGATGGCCTGCGTGGCCACGCCCTCGCCATAGCCGTCCTCGCCATCGGTCCCGGTGGCGAACTGCACGCTGGCATCGATCAGTGGCAGGCCGTGGCGTTCGGCGACCACCAGCTTCATGCCATTGGAGAGCCGGGTCTCGACGATGGCCGGAAACCTGACCGTGCCCGTGAACGGCCCCGGCGTCGGGGGGGCGCTGCGATCCACCACGCCGGGCGCCGGCGCATTGGGCAGCGCCGGCTGGATGACCATCTCGTAGTAGGGGCGATCGAGCCATTTGCTGGCGACCTTGCGCAGATCCTCCGGCGTGGCGGTGCGCACCCAGTCCAGCTGCGCCAGCGCGCCGGCCGGATCGCCGTCGTAGAGCTGGCCTTGCGCCAGCATCGCGCCCACCGCTGCGTTGCTTTGCAGCGAGCGCAGCAGATTGTTTTCGGTGCCGACCACGATGGCCTGGATGCGCTGCGCATCGCGTGGCCCCTTGGCGAAGTAGTCTGCGAGGCTGCGATCGAGAATGGGGCCCACCTGTTCCGGCGTGACGCCGGGCCTGAGCGTCATCGCAATGCTGAAGGTGCTGACCAGCAGGTTGTTGGAGAGATTGGCCGACACGCTGCTCGCCAGGTGCAGCTTGTCCACCAGCAGGTCCCACAGGAGGGTGTCCGGCGAGCCGGCCAACGTGCCTGCGGCCAGTTGCAGCCTGGCCAGTTCGCGCGGGTCCTCGCCCGATACCGGCCAGCTGCGCCGCAGCCCGCCTGCCGCGCCGGTGCCCTGCACGTAATCGCGCTTGATCTGCGGGAAGTCCGGCAGCCAGCGCTGCATGTGGGAGGCCGGCGTGCCGGCCGGTACGTCGGCGAAATAGTGCGCCGCTTTCTGTTTGGCCGTCGCCAGGTCGACGTCGCCGGCCATGACCAGCACTGCGTTGGACGCGCCGTAGTACTGCGCGAACCATGCCTTCACGTCGTCGAGCGAGGCCTTGTTCAAGTCGTCCATCGAGCCGATGGTGGTGTGGCGATAGGGATGGCCCAGCGGGAAGTAGCTGTTGCGGTGGATCTGCGCAGTGGGGTCCTGTTGGCCGAGCTCGTCCTGGCGCTTTTCGTTCTGCACGACCGCGCGCTGCGCGTCCAGACCGGCCTGGGTGATGCTCCGGCCAAGGTTGGCCATGCGGTCGGACTCCATCCACAGCGCCAGATCCAGCGCGTTGCTGGGCACGGTCTGGTAATAGCGGGTCTGGTCCACGTCGGTGATGCCGTTCATGTCCGAGCCGCCGGCCTTGTCCAGCGGCAGGAAATATTCGCTCTTGCGGTTGATGGTTTCCTGGAACATCAAGTGTTCGAACAGATGGGCGAACCCGGTCTTGCCCTCCGGTTCGTCCTTGGAGCCAACCCGGTACCACACCCCGACGAACACGTTGGGCACGCTGTGGTTGCTGTGCACCACCACGGTGAGGCCGTTGGGAAGGGTGAACACGTGATGGTCGATGCTCACCTGGCCGATGTCCTTTACCGCGCCGGCGCCAGCCGGTGCAGCGGCCTGCGCAGGCCACAGGGCGGTGGTGCACAGCAGGCTGGCAAGCACGACGGGGAGGGCAGAGTGCAAAAGACGGTTCACGACGGACTCCTGAGCAGGCCATGCGGCAGGCAGGAATTGACGCACGTCAAGCTTGCACCGGGCTGGCACGTCGCGCGCCGAAGGACCGGCAACGACGCGGTCTCGGTAAGGTCCATGCAAGTGTCCTGGTGTGGAATGCTAGACAGTCATGCAGACCACCCCGCGCACCATGTCCATCCCCCTCCACAGCACCGATGCCGCGCTGGCGCAGCAGCTGGATGCGCTCGCGCGGCAGGGGCAGCGTCTGCTGGATCGGGCTGCGCTGCGCGTGGCCGTGCAGCGCGGCCTGCGCTGGGCGCTGGCCGGCAGTGCCGTGGGGCCGGCACTGGCGCTGATGGTGGCCTTCTGGGTGCAGCTGCCGATGGCGCGCTGGCTGCTGGGCTGCGCGCTGCTGCCGGTGCTGCTGGCCGCGCTGCCCTTGCTTGGGCTGCGTCGTGGCGCGTCGCTGCAGCGGCACGCTGCGCTGGCACTGCTGGACCGGCGTGCCGGCGCGCAGGATCGTCTGACCGCTGCGGACCAGTTCCTGGCTGAGCGGTCGCTCGATGGATTTCGCCAGGCCGCGCTGCGCGACGCACAGGCCTGGATCGGCCCGGCCCGGCAGGCCAGCCAGGCACCGATCGCCGTGCAATCGCGCCCGATCGAACGGTGGCGGTTCGCCATGCCGGTGCTCGCCGCGGCGCTGTTGCTTGCGGCTGCGCTGGTCTCGGGGCAGCGCGCAGGCGCGGCCGCTGCACGCGATGCCAGCGTGGGGCGTGGCAGCGCTGGAGTGTCCACGCCGGTGCTGGCGCCCACGGATGCCGATCGCACCCGTATCCCCCCTGCCGACGTGCAGCGTGCGGCGACCCCGGCCGGGCGTGGTCGCAGCGATGCGGCGCAGCCATCTGCCCAGGATATCGGGAGCGCCAACCCGCAGATGCGGCCGGGCGCGGCGCAGGGCGAATCCGGCAAGACAGCCGCGGCCGCGGCGGCACGGAGCGCGGCGTCCACTTCGGCCAGCGGCGGTGCGGGCGAGGCCAAGGATGCGGCAGCGGCGGCATCGTCACCCAACGACGGCGCCGGCCTGCCGGCCGATGCCGAGCAGCAACGGCAGATGGACGATGCGGCGATGTCCGCCAGCGATGCGGCCGCGGCGAGCGGCAACGGCGATGGGATGCCGGAGGCCGGTGCGATCTCACGCGAGCGCCAGCCGTTGACGCAGCCGGCGCAATCGGCGCTGTCGCCTGGCGCTGGCGCGGCGCAGCCACCAAGCCAAAGCGGCAGCGATCCAGGCCAGGCGTCGCGCCAGCAGAGCAGCGAGCGAGGCGATCAGGGCCAGTCGCAAGGCGACGGCCAGCACAACGGGCAAGGCCAGGGACAAGGCCAGGGCACCGATGGTGCGCTCAAACGCACCCGCGGCCTGACCGGCCTGTTGCTGGGCGTGCCGATGGAAGATCAGCTCACCGGTACGCCCAACCGCGGCCGCGTGCGCAGCATCACCCGGCCGTCGGATCCGCAGGGCAGTCCTGCAACGCCCACGCCCGCACAGTCGCGTGGCAGCCAGTCCGGCGATGCCGGACCGGTCAGCCCGCGGCCCGCATCCGCAGCGGACCAACGCCTGGTTCGCGACTATTTCCTGCTGCAGCGCAAGCGCGGCGATTCCGCTACCGAGAACTGAGCCCGATGACCACCTCCCACTTCCCCGACGCCGACAGCGCCCGCACCGCCGCCGCCGAGTTCTGCCAGGCCTTCGATGCGATTTCCAGCGAGGTCGGTCGCATGATCGTCGGCCAGCGCGAGGTGGTCGACGGCGTGCTCACCGCGTTGATGGCCGGCGGCCATGTGCTGCTGGAAGGGGTGCCCGGGCTGGGCAAGACCATGCTGGTGGCGTCCATCAGCCAGGCCGTGGACCTGCCGTTCTCGCGTATCCAGTTCACCCCGGACATGATGCCGGCCGATATCGTCGGCACCAACGTGCTCACCGAACGCGAGGGCGGTGGGCACGAGCTGGCATTTCAGCAGGGCCCGGTGGTGGCCAATCTGGTGCTGGCCGACGAGATCAATCGCGCCACGCCCAAGACCCAGGCGGCCTTGCTCGAAGTGATGCAGGAAAAGCAGGTGACGGTGGGGCGCCGCACCATCGCCATGCCGGATCCGTTCTGCGTCATGGCCACGCAGAACCCGGTGGACCAGGACGGCACCTACCCGCTGCCGGAAGCGCAGCTGGATCGCTTCCTGTTCAAGCTGGTGGTGGGGTATCCCACCGAGCAGGACTACCACGCCATCATCGAACGCACCACCAGCGGTCACCAGGTTCAGCTCTCGGCAGTGGCCGATGCGGCGCTGCTGCGACGCATGCGTGCGGTGGTGCGCCAGGTGCCGGTGCCCGAAGCCGCGCGCACCTGTGCGATCCGGCTGGTCATGGGCACCCAGCCCAACAGCCCTTACGCGCCGGCGAGCGTCAATGCCAACGTGGCGCTGGGGGCCTCTCCACGCGGCATCCAGGGGCTGATGCTGGCGGCCAAGGTGCTGGCATTGCGGAGCGGGCGCTTTGCGGTTGCCGAGCAGGACATCCGTGCCGTCGCCCTGCCGGTGCTGCGCCACCGGATCCTCACCAACTTCCAGGCCCAGGCCAATGGCATCACGGCCGACGCGCTGGTGGCCGATGTGATGGCGGGCCTGCGCTGATGGCGCAAGCCGCAGTCACCGCGCAGGACCTGTTCGACGCCAGTTTCCTCGACGCGGTGCAGGCGCTGTCGTTGCGTATTGCCCGGGCGCAGCGCGGCGGCCGGCTGGCGGAGCAGCGCAGTTCTGCACGCGGCCAGGGCGCGGAGTTCGCCGATTTCAAGCCCTATGCCAGTGGCGACGACTTGCGCGCGATCGACTGGAACGTCTATCAACGGCTTGGTCGGGTGTTCGTGCGCGTGTTCGAGGAGCAACAGGACCTGCCGGTCTATCTGCTGGTGGACGATTCGGCCAGCATGGTCGCCGAGCAGCCGCCACGCCTGCGGGCCGCGCTGCGCAGTGCCTTCGCGCTGGCAGCGATCGCCCTGTCGCAACAGGATTCGGTCAGCATCCTGCCGTTCGCCGATGCCGCGCAGCTGCCGCCGCGCCGGCTGTCGGGACGGGCCAACCTGATGCGGATGGCCAGCCAGCTCGGCGCGTTGACCGGGCAGGGCGGCACCGCGCTGGTCCAGGCCCTGCGTCAGCTGGCGGGCAGCCGCCTGCGCCGCGGGCTGGTGGTGGTGGTGTCCGACTTCTTCGATCCGGCCGGCATCGATGCAGTGGTCGCCGCGCTGCAGGCGCTGCCGCACCGTGTGCTGCTGGTGCAGCTGGTGCGCGCGCACGATGCCGACCCGCAACTGCATCCCGAGTTGCAGGGCGATGTGCTCATCGATGACGGCGAGCCTGGTCATGCGGTACCGCTGAGCGTGTCGCCGGAGCTGCTGCGTGCCTACGCCCAGGTGCATGCGCGCTTCAATGCAGGCCTCGCCGGTTTCGTGGCTGCCGGCGGCGGTGGCCTGTTGCGTATCGACGCCGCCGAAGACGTGCTGCCGCAATTGCTTGCAGCCTTCGGCAATGGAGAGCTGCGCTTGTGATGTTCGCCAACCTCTCTTCCGGTCTGGTGGCCGCGGGCGCAGCGATATTGCTGGTGCTTGTGACCGCGCTGTATCTGCTCAAGGTGCGCCGCAGGAGCATTGCGCTGGCCGGCGCAACGCTGTGGCAGCAAGCCTTGCGCCAGGTCCCGCCGCGCTTGCTGGGCAGCCGCTGGCACAGGCCGCTGGGCTGGTTGCTGTCGTTGTTGCTGGTGTGGCTGCTGTGGCTGGCTGCCGCCGCTCCGCAGCTGGCATCCGGCGATGATGGTCGCCGTCATGTGTTCTACCTGGACGCCTCGGCATGGATGCTCGCCGACGCCGGGTTCGATGCGGCGCGGCAGGCGCTGGAACGCGATGTGGCCGCACTGCCCGGCGCGCATCGCGAGGTGATCCTAGGTGAGGCATTGCCCGCGTTGCTGCTGGCACCGGACGAGCGTGCGGCGCTGTTGCCGGCACGTCTGCGCCAGGCGCGTGCGCAGCCACTGCCGTCCGGTTTCCAGGCGTGGCTGAGCACCGTGGCAGGGGGCGGCAGCCATGCCACCGTGGTGCATTACTACGGCGCCGGGCCGGTGTATGCCGCAGCGCGCGCTGCGCGACCTGCCGGGGTCTGGCTGCAGGCGGCCTTTGTGGCGGCACCGCTGGACACCAATCGGGGCATCGTTGCGCTGGGCGCTGCACCGGCTGCGTCGCTGCGCTGGGATGCGGTGGATGTCAGGGTCGGCCTGGATGCGGTTGGCGCGCCGCTGCCCACGCCCGATGCGCTGGAGATCACCCTGGACGGCAAGCCGCTGCCGGCCGGCGTGAGCGTGCAGGCTGCGGCGGACGGACTGCTGCTCAAGGATGTGCCTGCCCATGGCGGCACCATGCAGGTGGCGTTGCGCCAGGGCGACCGCTTCCCCATCGATGACAGCGCGGCCCTGGTGCTGCCGTTGCGTGCGCCGCTGCGGGTGGCCCTGGTGGGCGAGCTGCCGCAGGCGGTGCAGGATGTGCTGGCACTGGACCCGTCGCTGCAGGTGGTGACGCTGCCGCAGGCACAGGTGCAGGTGCTGGCGCTGGCGCCCGGGCAGACGCCACAGGCCGGGTTGCCCACGCTGCACCTGGTATCGGCCACTGCAGGAACGTCGGCATTTCGCTTCACGGTGCGCGATGCGCAGGCGCAGGACGCGCTTGCCGCCCATCTGGATGCGCTGGGCCTGGATCAGGCGCGCAACGCCGCCATCGCCGACCAGCTGGGGCGTGCGGTGGGCATCGATATCGTGCATGGCAACCGCGCGCAGGTGCGCGTCTGGCAGGAGCTGTTCGCTGCCGATGGGGCGTTCGTGCAATCGCGCGCAATGCCGCTGTTCGTCAACCGCAGCCTGCACTGGCTCGCCGGCGACGCCTGGTGGGCCCCGTACGCGGCTGCCGGCACGCCCTTGCAACAGGACTTGCTGCTGCAACCGTTGGGGCAGTCCGCGCAGGTGCGCGCGCGTGCGCTGGGCGACCGCCTCATCTTGCCCGCGGCCGGCCGCCACACCATCGCCGGTCAGCCGTTGCAGGTGTCGCTGCTCGACCGCGGCATCACCCGCGGCGTGGCCGACCCCGCCGCGGCCGGCGTGGTCGTGGCGCCGATGCCGGCGGCGTGGATTCGCGGCGACCTTGCCAGCGTGTTGCTGGTGGTCGCCTTGTTGCTGTGCTGTACCGAATGGCTGCTGCACCTGCGCGGCCACATTCCCTGAGCGCTATGCACATCCTCTTCCAATCGCCCTGGGCAGCGGCGTTGCTGCTGTTGTTGCCGTTGTTGTGGTGGCGCTCGACGCAGCTGCCGCGTTGGCAGCGCGTGCTGCGCGCTGCATTGCTGATCTGCGTGGTGCTTGCATTGGTGCAGCCGCTGCTACTGCTGCGTGGTGGCCCGCCAGCGCAAGTGGTGATCCTGGATCAACGCGCGTCGCTGGACCCACAGCAGCGCGCAGCGCTGCGTCACCGTCTGCAGCAACGCCTGGCCGCGACGCCGGCCGGCACCCGCACCAGCGTGCTGCAACTGGCCGGAGCCAGGCTGCCGCTGGAGGTGGACGAGTATCTGTTGCTGGGCGCGCGCTCGCCGGTGCAGGCGCTGCACACCGCGCTCGAGCGCCTGCCTGCAGGTCACGGCGGGACGCTGGTCTATCTGGGCGACGGTGGCTCGGCGGACCGGCAGTGGGGCGCTGCGGTCGCCGCGCTGGTCCAGCGCGGGATCGGTGTGGCCGTGGAGGAACGTGCCGCCACGGCAGGCACACCCAGGCTGGTGGATGTGCAACTGGATCCCACCGCCAGCGGTGCCCTGGCGCTCGCGCGGATTCGGGTCGCCGGCCGGGCCGATCGCGTCCAGGTCGTGGTGCTGCAGCGCGGGACCGAAGTGGCGCGTTCTCCGACGCTAGCGCTGGACGGACAGGCCGATGTGACGCTGCGCTTTGCAGCCGGTGCGGCAGGGTTTCATCCAGTGCGGGTGGTGTTGCAGCAGGCCGGTAGTGGCCGCGAACTCGCCGCCCTGGCAGGCACCATGGCAGTACAGGACCCGCTATCGGTGCTGTATGTCGCCGCTGATCCCGCTGCGGGCGCGCCGTTGCAACGCCTGTTGGGCAGCGGCTTTCGGGTGCAGCAGCAGGCACCGGATGCCATCGATGCCGGCAGCGTCGCCTCCGCCGATGTCGCCGTGATCGATGGCCTTGGCGTCCAGACACTGCCTGCCACCGCCCAGGCAGCACTGGCCGAGGCGGTGAGCCAACGCGGCATGGGCCTGCTGTTCAGCGGTGGTGGCAGTGCGTTCGCCGGGCTGCCGCGCGAGGCGTCCCAGGGCGGCCCGCTGGCGCGGCTGTTGCCGGTTGGCGGGCAACCGCAGGAGCAGTTGCAAGATCCCAGCGTGGCGCTGGTGGTCATCATCGACAGCTCCGGCTCGATGGCCGGCGCGCCGATGGAGCTGGCCAAGCAGGTCGCGCGGCTGGCAGTGCGCCGTCTCAAGCCGGAAGACCGCGTAGGCGTGGTGGAATTCTATGGTGCCCGTCAATGGTCGGTGCCGATTCAGCCCGCACGCGATCCAGCCGATGTGGAGCGTGCGATCGGGCGGATGCAGGCGCAGGGCGGCACGCAGCTGTTCCCGGCGATCCAGGAGGCGTATTTCGGTTTGAAGAACACCGATGCCCGCTTCAAGCACATGTTGGTCATCACCGATGCGGGCGTGGAGGACGACAACTATCAGCGGTTGCTGCGGCACATCGCCCAGGACCGGATCAACGTCTCCACCGTGCTGGTGGGCGAGGGCGAGGGCGAGCAGCGGATGGCCGAGATGGCCAACTGGGGACGTGGCAGGTTCTATCAGATCGGCACCGATGCGAGCATGGTCGACATCAATCTCAAACAGCCGCAGCTACAGCCATCGCCCGGCTACCGGAGCGGTCGCTTCGAGGTGCAGCCTGCCGCCGGACAAGCCTGGTGGCAGCGTGATGCCCTGCAGGGGATGCCTGCGCTGAAGGGCCTGGCCACAGCGGTGCCCCGTGCGGGCGCGCAGATCATGGCGCGCAGCGGCGAGCAGCCGGTGGTGGCGAGCTGGCAGTACGGCGCAGGGCGCGTGACCACCCTGATGACCGAACCGCTGGGTGCCGGTACCGCAGGGTGGGGCGCCTGGCCGGGGTACGGGCCCTGGCTGGCGCGGCTGCTGGCCGGCACTGCCCGCCAGCAGCCTGCGCAGACGCTGCAGGTCTCGCGCAATGGCCAGGCCGTGCAGGTGCTGGTCGAACAGGCCGACGCTGAAGCGAGCGATACGCTTCGGCTGGCGCTGGTGGACGCGGACGGTGGCGAACGCGACGTGCCGCTGCAGCGGCGCACTCCCACCGTGCTGGAAGCGGGCCTGCAGCTGCCTGCCGGGCAGGATGCGCGCCTGACGCTGCAGGCTGCACACGCGGTCCTGCGCGCCACCGACGGGGTCTGGACCGATGTCGGCGCCGAGCCGTCGCCGGTCCGCTACCGATTGCCGTTGCAGGCGCTGGCCACGCTCACCCGGCAAACCCGCGCAACGCCGGAGGCCGGGTGGCAGCTGCATGATCTGCGCACGCTGCTGGCGGCGCTGGCCATTGCGTTGTACCTGATCGAACTGCTGTGCCGCCGCTGGCCGTGGCGGACACCCTCGTTTTCCTGGAATTCGCCTTGATCGCCGCCAAACCCCGCGTGCTTGCCCTTGCCCTTGCGCTGGCTGTCGCTGCCACAGCCTCCCCGCTGCAGGCAGCGACACCCGACACAGCAGCAGCGCTCCAGCAGTACCTGCGGGCGCCGCACGCCGATCTTGAAGCGCTGGATGCGCTGATCCGGCGCAGCGCAGCGCAGGGGGTGACGCCAGCGATGCTGATGCAGCAGCTGGACGCCAGTGCGGCGCAACCACAGAACACCCCGATGGCAGCGCGCGCGCTGCTGGCACGCGGCTGGCTGCAGTGGCGGCAGGGCGACGCGGCCGCTGCGCTGGCGACGGTGGATGCCGCGCTTGGCCTGCAAGCCGACCTGCCGGCCTTGCGCCTGCGCGCCGCACTGCTGGACGCCTCCGGCGATATCGCTGCGGCGGCCGACGCCTATGCCCTGGCCGCCTCTGCCAGCAGCGGCGAACTGCGTTGGAACCTGTCGGTACACCGCGCACTGGCGAGCGCCGATCCGGCGGCGGCACTGATCGCGCTGGGCAAGGCCGACCCAGCGCAACAGCATCGGCTAGCGGTGTTGCTGGCCATGCTGGGGCGTAGCGATCTGGCGCTGTCGGTCGGTAGCCACGCAGCAGCGACTGGCGGCGATGGCGCGATCGCGCACCTGCGCCGTGCGGTGTGGTCGCTCGATAGCGGCGATGTCGCCCAGGCACGGACGCAGGCCTGGGCCGCGTTCGATCAGGCCAGCGACACCGGCGACAAACGCTACGCGCTGGCGCTATGGATGGAAGCATGGCGCGATGCCGGGCAGATGCAACAGGCGGTGGACTGGCTACGCAGCCAGCCCCCGCAACCGGAGTCGCGCCAGGCCCTGGTCGATGCGTTGCTGGAACTCAGGCGCTTCGACGAGGCGATCGCGCTCGTGCGCGGCTCCGACGATCCGGCGCTGCGTCAACGCCTGCTTGGCATCCTGGAGCTGGCCGGGCGCAGCGAGGACGTGGCGGGCGAGTACCGGCGACAGATCCGCACCGATCCACACGATGCTGCTGCCTACAGCGCATTGGCGGCGCAGGAAATGGCGGCCGGCCGCCAGGCAGAGGCGGTGGCGGTGTTCGAGCAGCTGTTCGCGGCCAACCCTCACCAGCCGCAGGTGCTGTTGCCCGCAGCGCGGCAGATGGCCGGCATGGGCCTGCAGGCGCAAGCGCTGGCGTTGCTGCGCAGCGCCGGCCTGGGCAGCGCCGCACGCTCGGCGGTGGACATGTTCGCCTTCGACAGCCTGCTCGCGCAGGGCGAGAACGCCCGCGCAGCGGAGGTGCTGGCGGGGCTGCGCGCACGCACCCCGGCCGGCGATGCAGTCCAGGCCGATGTGGCCGATGGATACGAGCGGCTCCAGCAACCGCGGCAGGCGCTCGATGTGCTGTTGGCGATGGAGCGCGCGCGCCGGCAGTCGCTGGATTACGACCTGCAGGTTCGCATCGCCAACCTGTCCCTCACCGCAGGCGAGCCCAAGCAGGCATTGCAGCGTTGGCGCGCCTTGTGGGAACAGGCGCGACTGCCGGCGCGGCGTGCCTTCCTCGAACGGCAGATCGTCACCACGGCCCGCGGGCTCCAGATGCTCGAACCCATGGCTGCGGCGTTGGAACAGCAGCAGCGCAGCGGTCGGCTGCAGCCGGCGCAACTGGATCTGCTGGTAGCCCTGGCGCTGGCATTGGAGATGCCGCAACGTGCGGAGGCGGCGGTTGCCCGCCAGGCGCGTGCCACAGGTGCCGGCCGTGTCGCCGAACTGCTGCAACTGGGCGGCTTGTACGCCCGCCTCGGCGACGGTGCGCGGGTGGAAACCACGCTACGCGCCCTGGTGCAGGAGGATCCGGCCAATGCCGGCCTGTACCTGCGCAAGCTCGCCCTGATCACCGCACGCCAGGTGCGTGGCGACGGCACATCCGGGCCGCGCGACGATGCCCAGCGTCTACAAGCGCTGCAGGACGTGGTGGCACAGCTGCAGGCGCGTGAGCCCGAGGCGGGCCAATCCCTGCAATACGCTGCCGGCCTGTATGCGATGGCCGGTCTGGACGATGCGGCGGCCCAGGCTTACGAGCGCGCCGTGGCGCTGGCGCCGGACGATCTGGACAACCAGCTGCAGCTGGCCGAGCTGCGCAAGCGTCAGCAACGGCTCCCCGAGGCGGTGGCGATGTTGCAGGCCGCCGCCACCGCCAGCGACAGTCAACGCCTCTACATCCAGCTGGTCGATGCGATCGTAGGCCTGCCGGTCATCGGGCCAGGCGAACAGATGCGCCCAGGCGACCCGCGCGCCGCGTTGGCGCCACGCGTCAATGCGTGGGCGAAGCGGCAGTTGCTGGCACGGTTGGCCATCGATACGCAGGAATATCCGCTGTACGCGGTGCTGGCCGACCTGGCCCAGTCGCAGGCGGACTTTCCACTGCAGCAGCGCGCGTACGACAACGCATTGGCATCGGCCGGCGAACAACGCGGCCTGGTGCTGCGGCAACTGACGACGCTGGTCTCCGGGAACGACGGCTTCGATGGCAGCGCAGCTGCGTCGATCGGCGACAACGCACGCAAGGTTCGCTACGCACGACGGCTGCTGGCGCTCAAGCGCGAGTTCCCGCCGGACTTCTTCGCCGACCTGGGCCGTTCGCTGCTCGCCAGCGGCGACGACCTCGGCGCCGAGCGCGCGTTTGCCGCCATGTCCGATATCGGCGGGCTGGTCAACGTCTGGCAGATCAAGGGCGACGCCTACGCGCGTGCGGGCCGGGTCGAGCAGGCGCTGATCAACTACAGCCAGGCGCTGGCACGCGACCAGGACAATCTCGACCTGGCACTGAAGACCTCGATCCTGCTCGAGCAGCGCGGCGAAAATGCACGCGCCAATTACTGGTACTGGCATGCGCTGCGCAGTCTTCTGCAACGCCAGCCACTGCAGAACAACGGGCTGATCAATGATGCGTTGCTGGACAGCCAGCGGCTGCAGCCGTCGCTGCTGGAAGGATTGCTGCTGACCTGGCGTGCGGACGACCCTGCAGCCACGCAGGCCTGGCAGCAACTGCAGACGATGTTCGAGCAGACATTGGCCCAGGCCGACCCGGCGGTGCAGCCATTGGCACGTCACGATCGCCTGCAAGGTGCATTGACGCTGCTACAGCGCTGGGGAACCAATCGTGGCGCCATGGACCGGGTGCAACGTGCAGAAGACGCGGTGTTGGCGCGTTTTGCCGGCGATGCGCAGGCACGTACCGAGATCGCCGCCGTCCGGCTGCGCGCGGGCCGCAGTGCCGATGAGGCCGCAGCGGCCGATCCCGATTGGGCGCTGAACGGGCTACGGCGTCAGACCGCGCTTGGCCGCAGCAACACCGGACTGGCGCTGGCGATCGCCGCCACAAACGGCGATGACGCGCAGATCCAGGCGGTCGTGCAGGACGCGTTGCAGGCCGAGGCCGCGTGGCAGCGCCTGGATGCCCGTCAGCCACAGTCCACGCCAGGTCCCGATGGTCTGTATGTCCTGTTGGCGCAGGGGATGCGGTTGTTGCCCGCAGAACGCTTCGTGCGGCAGATATTCACCCCGCTGGATGCTACGCCCGAACGCGAGAGCGTGCTGTTCAACCTTTACCGTGGCGCCCCGGACACGTATCGCGCGCTGGAAACGCAGGTCGGCCGGCCGCTCCTGGACGACCGGGTCCTGATGCGTCTGCTGGTGGAAAAATCCAATCTGCCACTGCCCTTCGTGGTGACCAAACGCATCTCCCTGGAGGAAGCCGGTGAGCAGCTGGAACGTCGCTTCGATGCCGACCAACGCTTGCTGATGCTGGAGCAGTTCAATGCCCTCGCACAGGCCGGCAAGGGGAGTTCGATGTTCCAGCCGCTGCTGCTGGCCGGGCTGCTGCGCAAGCCACTCACCGGGCCGCAGCGCGAACGCGTGGGCAAGGCGATGACGTCCATGATCCATCATCCGGCAGACTTCGAGCAGGGCAGTGCCGCCTTCACGATCAAGAAATTGCTGATACTGGATGCCGATCCTGGCAACCGCGCACTGCTGGTCGATGCCGCGTCTGAGCTTGCCCGCCTGCGCCCGGACGGCGCCCACTTCCCGGGGTTTCTGCAGGCCTGGTTCGACGGCGACCGCAGCAAGGCGCTGGCGCAATTGCAGGCGCTGCACGCCGACACCGGCGATGTCGCCGGCAACTACACGCAGGCGCTGGTGGCCCGTTGGTTCCCGGAGCAGCGGCAACAACGCATCGCTGCCTTCCTGGCCAACCCCTCGCCCGACGCTGCCAGCACCGCCGCGTTTTACCGCGAGTTCCTGGCCGACACGCAGTCCGGCGCCGATGCCTTGCAGCCTGCCCAGATGCGCGCATACCTGGAGCGCCTGGTCGCGCTGGAGCCCGATAACGAGACCTATCTGGCCAGCTTGCTCGATGTGTTGCTGCAGAGCGACGCGCGGCAGCCCTTCATCGCCCACCTGCAGCGCTTCGTCCAGGCCCATCCCACGCAGGCCAACGCGGCAGCGGCGCTGGCGATGGAGTTGCGTATAGACGGCGATACGGCGCGCGCCACACAGGTGGAGAAAGACAGCGGCATCGATGTGGATGACAGCGCCGCGATGCTGGTGCTGATCAACAAGGCGCAAGTGCCCAAGCAGACCTCCGCTGCCGACTTCGACCGGATCCTGATGCAGTCGTTCGCACGCTTCCAGCAGGCGCTGCCGCAAGCGGCGCTTTCCGTCGCCGTGGTCAAGCAGGCCAAGGCCAGCGCACAGGTGCGGGCGGACGCACTGCAACTGCAAGGGCTGGCCCGCGCCCACCGCGACGCCCCTGCGGCAGTCGCTACGACGCTGCGCGGGATCTGGCGCAATGCGTCGCCGGGCGCCCGCCAGATCCTCATGTTTCAGCCATTCGACAGCGACGGCAACATGGCCGGAACGCCCGTCTCCAGCGCGACCGATGGCGTCGACCTGCTGCATGCGGTGGCTGCAGATCCCGGCGTGGTGGAGGAACTGGAGCGCTATCTGCGGGCGTTGCCGGATATCCAGCGGCAACGTGCACAGCCGCTGTATGCCCTGGTGGCCTCCGGCCTGGTGGACACGGGGGTGGCCCCCGAGCGGCTGGCGCAACTGCAAGCGCAGTTGATCGCGCATCGCCTGGATGGCCATGGCCTGCAGCTGATGGCCAGCGTGCTGGTACAGATGGGGCAAGGCCTGGACGAGCAGGCCTTGCAGGCACTGCAGCGTGCGTTGCTGCGCATGCCGCTGATGGAGGCAGCGCAACGCGGCGTGTTCGCGCAGGTCTTTGCCCTGTCCGGCCGCAGCGACGACGCCACCTCGCTGCTGCGGGCTGCTGCCCTGCAGTTGTTGTACCCGGCTGGCGCGGGGAGTGCCGACCAGGATCTGTGGCAGCGCCCGCAGGAAGGCCTGGAGCTGCTCGCCGAGTCCATGGGGCGCTGGCCCGACCGGGCCGCGGCCGTGCAATGCTGGGGTTGGCTCACCACGCAGGTGGAAAGTGCCGGTGCCGAGCTGGGAATCAAGCAGCTCAAGCAGCCCGCATGGTTGCACTGAGTCAGTGCGGCAGATGCCGGCTGCGGGTTGCTCTCACCGCAGGTGCGCGTGCACCGCGCCGCGACATCGGCAACGCCGTCTCGCGCAGATCGCCGCCGCGGCTGCGCACCCATGAGCACGCACCCGGACATGAGAAGGGCGCCTGGCGGCGCCCTCCTGTTGCTTACTTCAGCGCCTTGAAGCGCAGGCGCTTCGGGCCGGCATCGTCGCCCATGCGGCGACGCTTGTCTTCTTCGTACTCGCGGTAGTTGCCCTGGAAGAACTCCACGTGCGAGTCGCCTTCGAACGCCAGGATGTGCGTGGCGATACGGTCCAGGAACCAGCGGTCATGCGAGATCACGAAGGTGTTGCCGGGGAATTCCAGCAACGCATCTTCCAGTGCGCGCAGCGTTTCGATGTCCAGGTCGTTGGACGGTTCGTCGAGCAGCAGCACGTTGCCGCCCTGCAACAGCGTCTTGGCCATGTGCAGGCGACCGCGCTCGCCGCCGGACAGCGAGCCGACCATCTTCTGCTGGTCCTGGCCCTTGAAGTTGAAGCGGCCGATGTAGGCGCGCGACTGGATCTCGGTGCCGTTGATGTTGAGGATGTCCAGGCCGCCGGAAATCTCCTGGAACACGTTGTGGTTGCCCTCCAGTTTGTCGCGGCTCTGGTCCACGTAGGACAGCTGCACGGTCGGGCCGACCACGATCTCGCCCGAATCGGGTTTCTCCGCACCGGTGATCATCTTGAACAGGGTCGACTTACCTGCACCGTTGGGGCCGATGATGCCGACGATGGCGCCCGGCGGCACGATCATCGACAGATTGTCGATCAACAGGCGGTCGCCGAACTTCTTGGACACGTTCTTGAACTCCATCACCGCGTTGCCCAGGCGCTCGCCCGGCGGGATGAAGATCTCGTTGGTTTCGTTGCGCTTCTGGTAATCGACCGACTGCAGTTCGTCCAGGCGCGCCAGACGTGCCTTGCCCTTGGAACGGCCGCCCTTGGCATTCTGGCGCGACCATTCCAGTTCCTTCTGGATCGCCTTCTGGCGGGCCTTCTCCTGGTTGTCTTCCTGCTTGAGGCGCTCGTCCTTCTGGGTCAGCCATTCGGTGTAGTTGCCCTTCCACGGAATGCCGCGGCCGCGGTCCAGTTCCAGGATCCACTCGGCGGCGTTGTCGAGGAAGTAGCGATCATGGGTCACCGCGACCACGGTACCGGTGTAACGCGCCAGGAACTGCTCCAGCCATTCCACCGACTCGGCGTCCAGGTGGTTGGTCGGTTCGTCGAGCAGCAGCATGTCCGGCTTCTGCAGCAGCAGGCGGCACAGCGCCACGCGGCGCTTCTCGCCGCCGGACAGGTTGGCGATCTTCGCGTCCCACGGCG
This sequence comes from Xanthomonas campestris pv. badrii, assembly GCF_012848175.1. Taxonomy (NCBI): domain Bacteria; kingdom Pseudomonadati; phylum Pseudomonadota; class Gammaproteobacteria; order Lysobacterales; family Lysobacteraceae; genus Xanthomonas; species Xanthomonas campestris. The sequence continues at coordinate 557,941 of NZ_CP051651.1, forward strand.
GCAGGCGCAGCGCATCGGCGGCCACGTCCAGCTGGTTCTCCAGGGTGTGCGCATCGCCGGCGGCCAGGATGGCCTCCAGACGTTCCTGTTCCTTGGCCAGCGCATCGAAATCGGCGCCTTCTTCGGCATATGCCGCATAGACCGCTTCCAGGGCGGCCTGTGCCTGCAGCACTTCGCCCACGCCTTCCTCGACCGATTCGCGCACGCTCTTGTTCGGGTCCAGCTCCGGCTCCTGCGCCAGGTAACCGACCTTGATGCCCGGCTGCGGGCGGGCCTCGCCCTCGAAATCGGTGTCCACGCCGGCCATGATCTTCAGCACCGTCGACTTGCCGGCACCATTGAGACCGAGCAGGCCGATCTTGGCGCCCGGGAAGAAGCTCAGCGAGATGTCCTTGATGATCTGCCGCTTGGGCGGGACCACCTTGCTGACGCGGTTCATGGTGTAAATGTATTGCGACATGGGTGCTCCGTGGACGCAGGCAGCCCGCCGGCCGGGGCCGGAGGCGGCGGAAAAGGGATTGCGCCGATTATACCGGCAACGGCCTGGAGCCGCGGCGGGCCGATCCGGAGCTAAACGGCAGCCTACCTATTACCTGAATAGGGTTTTTCGTAACCGATTCCAGCAAGAATGCGTTAAGGCGGGCAGCCTCTTAATGGAATTGCGACATCGCAAACAGGAGCTGGTCATGAACCGCAAACGCATCGTTACCGTTGTGCTTTCCTCCATCCTGGCGCTGGGCTGCGTGGCACCGGCTGCGTTCGCCGGGGACTGGGACCGCGACCACGATCGCCGCGGCCATGACCGCGACCACCGCCGTGATTGGCGCGACGATCGCCGGGCCGACCGTCGCGAGTGGCGCGATGACCGCCGCTATTACAGCAGCGGATACCGCGAGGGTTACCGCGACGCGCGCTACCAGGATCGCCGCTACGACCGCAGGCCGGTCTATGTCTATGATCGCCCGTCCTACTACCGCCCCGGCCCGCCGCCGCGTCCGTACTGGGCCCGCGGCCAGCGCTATCACGGCCCGGTCTACGTGATCAACGACTACCACCGCTACGACCTGCGCCGCCCGCCGTACGGCTACCGCTGGCAGCGCGACGACCGCGGCAACCTGCTGCTGGTCGCCATCGCCACCGGCATCATTGCCGACCTGGTGCTCAACAACTAAGAGCCGCTCTAAGCCGACGCTGCGACCAGCGGCGTCCGGCCGCTGGAGGGCAATCGAGCCGGTCACCACACAAGGGCGCACCTTCGGGTGCGCCCTTGCCATATGTGCCGCGCGCGCGCATGGGCTGCGCCCTTGGCCGATTGGTCACCCGTGCGGCGGGGGCTTACAATCGGCGGCCCTACTGGCTGCAGCTGCCCCGGAGCTTCGAATGTTCTCGCGCGACGTCCGACTGGAAACCTACGACCCCGAACTGGCCAAGGCCATCGCCGCTGAAGTCGGCCGCCAGGAGGATCACGTCGAACTGATCGCCAGCGAGAACTACTGCAGCGCGCTGGTGATGGAAGCGCAGGGCAGCCAGCTGACCAACAAGTACGCCGAAGGCTACCCGGGCAAGCGCTACTACGGCGGCTGCGAGTACGTGGACATTGCCGAGCAGCTGGCGATCGACCGCATCAAGCAGGTGTTTGGCGCGGGCTCCACGGAAGACATGTACGCGAACGTGCAGCCGCATAGCGGCTCGCAGGCCAACCAGGCGGTCTATCTGGCGCTGCTGCAACCCGGCGACACCATCCTGGGCATGAGCCTGGCCCACGGCGGGCACCTGACCCACGGTGCCAAGGTCAATGTGTCCGGCAAGCTGTTCAACGCGGTGCAGTACGGCGTCGACGACCAGGGCCTGATCGATTACGACGAGGTCCAGCGCCTGGCCACCGAGCACCAGCCGAAGATGGTGGTGGCCGGTTTCTCTGCGTACTCGCAGAAGATCGACTGGGCACGCTTCCGCGCCATTGCCGACAGCGTCGGTGCGTATCTGTTCGTGGACATGGCCCATATCGCCGGCCTGGTCGCTGCCGGCGTGTACCCCAGCCCGCTGGAGCATGCGCACGTGGTCACCTCGACCACCCACAAGACCCTGCGCGGCCCGCGCGGCGGCATCATCCTCGCCAAGGGCGCCAGCGAAGACCTGCAGAAGAAGCTGCAGTCGATCGTGTTCCCCGGCATCCAGGGCGGCCCGCTGATGCACGTGATCGCGGCCAAGGCGGTGGCGTTCAAGGAAGCGCTGGAGCCGGCGTTCAAGACCTACCAACAGCAGGTGGTCAAGAACGCCCAGGCCATGGCCAACACGCTGATCGCGCGCGGCTACAAGATCGTCTCCGGCGGCACCGAAAATCACCTGATGCTGGTGGACATGATCGGCCGCGATGTTTCCGGCAAGGATGCCGAAGCCGCGCTGGGCAAGGCCCACATCACCGTCAACAAGAATTCGGTGCCCAACGACCCGCGCTCGCCGTTCGTGACCTCGGGCCTGCGCCTGGGCACTCCGGCGATCACCACGCGCGGCTACAAGGAACAGGACAGCATCGACCTGGCCAACTGGATTGCCGACGTGCTGGACGCCCCGAACGACGAAGCCGTGCTGGCCAAGGTGCGCGATGCGGTGACCGCGCAGTGCAGGAAATATCCGGTGTATGGCTGATGCCGGAATGGGGAATAGGGAGACGAGAATGGTAAAAGCAACGCTGCGATAGCTCTGCTGTTCCGATTCCCCATTCCCCTTTCCCTATTCCCGGACGCCTGATGCACTGCCCCTTCTGCCAGCACGACGACACCCGCGTGATCGACTCGCGCGTGTCCGAAGACGGAACGACGATCCGGCGGCGCCGCGAGTGCGAGGCCTGCGGTGAGCGCTTCAGCACCTTGGAAACGATCGAGCTGAAACTGCCCACCGTGGTCAAGAGCGACGGCGGGCGCGAGGCGTTCGATGCACGCAAGCTGCGCACAAGCTTCGACCGCGCGCTGCAGAAACGGCCGGTGGCCGAAGAGCAGATCGAAGCGGCGGTGCGTGCGGTGGTGCACCAGCTGCGCATGTCCGGCGAGCGCGAAGTGGGCTCGCTGCGGGTGGGGGAATATGTAATGGCCGAGCTGCGCAAGCTCGATCATGTCGGCTATGTGCGCTTCGCCTCGGTGTATCGCAGCTTCCAGGACGTGGCCGATTTCCGCGAGGAGATCGAAAGGCTCGAGCGGGAGCTTCCGGTCGGCAGCGAGCAGCTGCCGTTGCTGGAAGCGGCGCTGGAACGTGCCGGCAAACCCGGCAAGCGCTGAGCGCATGCGCATCGCCTGCGTGGCGGACACGCCGCAGCATCTGCCGGCCATCGCGCAGGCGCATCTGCAGGCGTTCGGCGCGTTGTTGCCCGACTGGACCCTGGACCAGGCGCTGGACGAATTGCGCAGCCACACGCGCGATGGTGTGATTCCCGCCACCTGGGTCGCGCTCGATCGCTCGCACTGGCTCGGCTCGGTGAGCCTGCTGGACACCGACGACGCCCGTCTTGGTGACTGGTCGCCCTGGTTGGCGTCGCTGTACGTGCAGCCGCAGGCGCGCGGGCAGGGCATTGGCCAGGCCTTGGTGGCGCACTGCGTGCAGGCCGCCACACGCTTGGATGTGGCGCTGCTGTATCTGTATTGCCAGCCGACGCTGGCGCCGTTCTACCAACGCCTGGGCTGGCGGACGCATGCAGAACTGCTGCTGGGGCCGATGCAGATCGTGGTGATGTGCATTCAACCGAAGGAGCGAGGCAATGAGTGAGGCTGCGCCGCCCGCAACGGCGGACGACCATCGCTGGATGGCGCAGGCCTTGCGCCTGGCCGCACGCGGCGCCTACACCACCCGGCCCAATCCGATGGTGGGCTGCGTGATCGTGCGCGATGACGTGTGCGTGGGCGAAGGCTTCCATCAGCGTGCCGGTGGGCCGCATGCGGAAGTGTTCGCATTGCGCGCAGCCGGCGCGCTGGCGCGCGGGGCGACCGCCTATGTCACCCTGGAGCCGTGCGCGCACTACGGGCGCACGCCGCCGTGCGCGTTGGCCTTGATCGAGGCCGGCGTCACGCGTGTGGTCGCGGCCATGGCCGACCCATTTCCGCAGGTCAACGGCGGTGGTTTCGCCTTGTTGCGCCAGGCCGGAATCGAGGTGCTCAGCGGTGTGCTGCAGGCGCAGGCGCGCGAACTCAACCAGGGATTTCTGTCACGGGTGGAGCGTGGACGTCCGTGGCTGCGGGTCAAGCTGGGCGCCAGCCTGGATGGACGCACCGCGTTGGCTAGTGGCCAATCCAAATGGATCACCGGCAGCGACGCGCGTGCCGATGTGCAGCGCTGGCGCGCACGCGCCGGCGCGATCCTGACCGGTGCCGGCACGGTGCTGGCCGACGATCCATCGATGACGGTGCGGCTCGGCGACGACACCCCGTTCGTGCCGCCGCTGCGGGTGGTGCTGGATGCCGGCCTGCGCACGCTTGCGTGTAGCAACATCCGCCAAGGCGGCGCGCCGACGCTGTATCTGCATGGCGAAGCCATGATGCCACCGCAGCTCGAAGATGCCGAGTTCGTCGGCATGCCGCTGCACGACGGTCGTTTCGATCTGAGAGCAGTGCTGGCCGTGCTTGCCGAGCGCGGCGTCAACGAGGTGCATGCAGAGGCCGGTGCGAGGTTGAGTGGCGCGCTGCTGCAAGCAGGCCTGGTCGACGAACTGCTGGTCTACATGGCACCGGTGGTGCTGGGCGATGCTGCAAAGCCCCTGCTCGCCGGGCTTGGCGTCGAAACGTTGGCGCAGCGCCACGCATTGCAGCTGTGCGATGTGCGTCAGATTGGGCAGGATCTGCGCATGCGCTATACGCCGCTCGCAATGGCGTGAGTGCCGCAAAAGAAAGGCCCCGCATGCGGGGCCTCCCATTGCCGGTGACGCGCTCGATCAGAAGCTTGCGCGCACGCCGACGCGGTACTGGTTGGCGTTGTCGATGAACTCGACTTCGCCGACCAGGCCCCAGGTGGGGGTAAAGTTGACCTGGCCGCCGAGGGTGCCGACGAATTCGCCTTCGTCCACGTCGCTGCCGTCGATGTAGCCGGCCTTGATCCAGGCTTCGGTGCGCGGCGAGGGCTTGCCACGCAGGCCCAGGTTGCCGAAGCCCAGCGTGCTGGTATCGGACGAATCGCCAAGCGAACGACCGCCGCGACGCAGATCCGATTCGACCTTGGAGCGCAGCACGCTGATGTCGGCGGTGAATTCGACGCGCTCGGTCATTTCCTGGCGGTAACCGATACCCAGGTTTGCCTGCTGCAGGGTGCCTTCGAGCACGAAACCCGCGCCCAGGTTGAAGTCCTTCTCCGCGCGCTGGTAGCCAGCGAAGACGTAGACGGGCTCGGCGATCTGCCACGAACCGCGAATGTAGCCGCCATCCAGGTCGTCCGAATCGTCGTTGACGCTGATCTCGGTACGGTTCCAGCCGCCTTCGACGTAGCTATAGCTCAGGCCTTCCGCAGACGCGGCAAACGGGGCGGCGGCCAGCAGGGCAGCCAGAATCAGGGTAGTGCGCATTGCGTGTTCTCTCCGAAGTGATGTCCGTGTCTCCGCCCCGTTGCGAGGCGGAAGGGCGACGTCTCCCGTCGCGGAGCGCAATTTAACAGAACCTTCACGATGCTGGCTATGGGGAATTCCCTGACACGACACAGCGTCCTGCCAGCCTTATCTGTCGGTCAGCCATGGCGCCAGAACGCGCTGCTAAACTGCACGAGCCGGTTCGCCGGCACTTACGAACGTCTTCAGGGCGGGGTGCGATTCCCCACCGGCGGTAGGCACGTGCAAGCGTGCGAGCCCGCGAGCGCTTCGCTGCCGCCCCGCCTCGTGCGGACGCGGGGGCGAAGGTCAGCAGATCCGGTCCGATGCCGGAGCCGACGGTATAGTCCGGATGAAAGAAGACGGCCAACGCGCAGCCCTCGCGGCTGCGCGCGCGCCTGTTCGCTTTGCCTTGTGGCGTTTTTCGCTCAACTCCTGCGAGAAACGACGATGTCTTTGCATCACCTGCCGCGCTGTAGTGCACGTGTTCACCGCCTGATTCCTGCGCAGCGCCCGCTGCCCAAGGGGGCGCGCTGATGTTCACCGGAATCATCGAGGGCGTCGGCCGCCTGGCCGCGCGCCAGCCGCAGGGCGGCGATGTGCGATTCACCTTTGCCACCGGCAGCCTGCCGTTCGACGCCGTGCAACTGGGCGAGAGCATCGCGGTCAATGGCGTGTGCCTGACCGTGATCGCGTTCGACGCAACCAGCTTCCAGGCCGATGCGTCCACCGAAACCCTGTCGCTGACCACGCTGGGCGCGTTGCCCGAAGGTGCGGTGATCAATCTCGAACGCGCGATGCGCCCCACCGACCGGTTGGGCGGCCATCTGGTCAGCGGGCATGTCGATGGCCTGGGCCAGGTGCACTCCGTCCATGACGATGCCCGCGCACAGCGCTGGCGGTTTGCGGCACCGCCCGAGGTGCTGCGGTATGTCGCCAAGAAGGGATCGATCTGCGTCGATGGCGTCAGCCTGACCGTCAACGCCGTGGACGACGCCGGCTTCGAGGTCGCGCTGATCCCGCATACCGTGGCAAACACGGCGTTCTCGGCAACGGCGGTGGGTGCGGCGGTGAATCTGGAAATCGACCTGGTGGCGCGGTATGTCGAACGCCTGCTCGGCACGCGGGGTGGGGCATGAATTTCGCACCGGTTCCCGAGCTGATCGAAGAGTTGCGTGCCGGGCGCATGGTGGTGATCGTCGATGACGAGGACCGCGAAAACGAGGGCGATCTGATCATGGCCGCCGAGCTGGTCAAGCCGTCGGACATCAACTTCATGGTCACCCACGCGCGCGGCCTGGTGTGCCTGTCGCTGACCCGCGAGCGGTGCGCACAGCTTGGCCTGGCGCCGATGGTGCGCAACAACACCGCGCAGTTCCAGACCAACTTCACCGTCAGCATCGAAGCGGCCGAAGGCGTGACCACCGGCATCTCCGCCTACGACCGCGCGCACACCGTGCGCACCGCGGTACGTCCGGATGCCAAGCCGCAGGATCTGAGCCAGCCGGGGCATATCTTCCCGCTGATCTCGCAGCCCGGCGGCGTGCTGACCCGTGCCGGTCACACAGAGGCGGCCAGCGACCTGCCGATGCTGGCCGGGCTGGAGCCTGCCGGCGTGCTGGTGGAGGTACTCAACCCGGACGGCAGCATGGCGCGCCGCCCGCAGCTGGAAGTGTTCGCGCGCGAGCACGGGCTGAAGATGGGCTCGATCGCCGACCTGATCGCCTACCGGCTGGCCAACGAGCACACCGTCGAGCGGGTGGATGCGCGCGAGATCACCACCGAGTTTGGACCATTCCAACTGGTGACCTACCGCGACCGCATCGCCCACGACCTGCACTTCGCCCTGGTGCGCGGCACGGCCGATCCGCACACGCCCACCCTGGTGCGGGTGCAGGTGGAGAACCCGCTGGCCGACCTGCTGCACTGGCAGCGCGAGGATTTCGGCGTGGCTGCCACCGATGCCCTGCGCGCCATTGCCGCCGAAGGGCAGGGCGTGATGGTGGTGCTGTCGGCCCCGCGCGACAGCGAATCGTTGTTGGCGCGGTTGCGCCAGCAGCCCGAGGCCGCCACCAATGCCAAGGACGTCAGCCAGTGGCGGCGCAATGGCGCCGGCGCGCAGATCCTGGCCGAACTGGGCCTGGGCAAGCTGCGTGTACTGGGGACGCCGCGGCGTCAGGTCGGCCTGGCCGGCTTCGGACTGGAAGTGGTGGAGTACCTGGAATGCCACCCGGGCCAGGGCGTGCGCTCGGTGCCGCCGGACGCGGTGCCGTAACCAATGGTTCTGGGCCAGTGCCGCGCCATGGCGTGGCACTGGCCCAGTCTGGCCGCCAATGCGCCGGCCGCAGTGCAGCCGCAGGCAGCGCGCGGGCCACCGGTCGCCGCCTGCCTATCGCCTGCCCATACTGTTTTGGCGCCAAGCGCCAAGCGCCAAGCGCCAAGCGTCGAGCGCCAGGCGTCCGGCGTCCGGCGTCCGGCGTCCGGCGCCAAGGCAGGGCCTGCTTTGCCGGGCCACGCCGTGCCGGTGCCCGCCGGGGCCGACCCCGGCAGCTGTTAAACTTCCCGCCCCCTCGAGTTGCCGACCCGCATGACCCACTACGAAGGCGATCTTCGCCCCACCACCGCGCGCTTTGCGATCATCGCCAGCCGCTGGAACGCCCGCATCACCGATGTGCTGGTTGCCGGTGCACGCCAGAGCCTGGCCGGCAATGGCATTGGCGAGGACGCCATCGACGTGATTCGCGTGCCCGGCGCCTGGGAAATCCCGATCGCCGCCAACCGCGTGGCGCAGTCTGGCCAGCATGGCGCGATCATCGCGTTGGGCTGCGTGATCCGTGGCGATACCCGCCATTACGAACACGTGGCCGACCTGTGCGCCGAAGGCCTGATGAGCGTGCAGCTGCAGACCGGCGTGCCGGTGCTCAACGGCGTGCTGGCAGTCGAGCGCGTGGAAGATGCCGAGGCGCGTGCCGGCGGCAGCCATGGCAACAAGGGTGAGGAATGCGCGCTTGCCGCGCTGGAACTGGTGAATTTGATGGAGTTGTTGCCATGAGCAAGTCCGGTGGACATGCACGCCACGGCCGTCGCGACGGCATCGACCCGGTGCTGCGTTCGCGCGCGCGCCGCCGCGCCCTGCAGGCGGTGTATGCCTGGCAGATCTCCGGCGGCTTCGCCAAGCAGGTGATCGCCCAGTTCGCGCATGAGCAGGCGCACGAAGTGGCCGATCTGGCGTATTTCGAAAGCCTGGTCGATGGCGTGATCGCCAACCGCGCCGAACTGGATACCGCGCTGACGCCGTATCTGGACCGCGGCGTGGACGAAGTCGATGCGATCGAACGCGCGGTGCTGCGCCTGGCCGCCTACGAGCTGTTGTACCGGCAGGACGTGCCCTACCGCGTGGTCATCAACGAAGCGATCGAAACCGCCAAGCGCTTCGGCTCCGAACACGGCCACACCTATGTCAACGGCGTGCTGGATCGCGCCGCGGTGGAGTGGCGCAAGGTTGAGTCGGGCGCCAGCGGCGCGTGAGCGCCGCGGGAATCGGGAGTGGGGAATCGGGAATCGTAAAAGCCTGCGTTCCCGCTATGTCCCGATGCATTTGCGATTCCCCATTCCCTATTCCCTATTCCCGTCCCGATGCCCGAATTCGATCTGATCGCTCGTCTGCGCGCCCGCATTGCGGCGCGTGCCGATGTGCCGTTGGGCATTGGCGACGATGCGGCGCTGGTGCAGCCGCCGGCCGGCGAGCAGTTGGCGATCACCGCCGATACGCTCAATGCCGGGGTGCATTTCCCGCACGAGACGCTGGCTGCCGATGTCGGCTGGAAGACCTTGGCGGTGAACCTGTCCGATCTGGCGGCCATGGGCGCACAGCCGCGCTGGTGCACCTTGTCGCTGTCGCTGCCCAGCGACGATCTGGCCTGGGTGGACGGGTTTGCCGATGGCTTCTTTGCGCTGGCCGATGCGCACGACATTGCCCTGGTCGGTGGCGACACCACGCGCGGGCCGTTGTCGTGTGCGGTGACCGCCATCGGCAGCGTGCCGCCGGGTGCGGCGTTGCGTCGCGATGGCGCGCGCGTGGGCGATGACGTGTGGGTCACCGGGGCGCCAGGCGAGGCCGCAGCGGCGTTGTCGCTGTGGCAGGCCGGCCGGCTGGATGTCACGCAGGTCGCGGCCGATGCCGTGCATGAAACCTGGCGCGGCCGTCTGCTGCGCCCGCAGCCACGTGTGCAGGCCGGCGTGCGTCTGCGTGGGCTAGCGCATGCCTGCGTGGATGTCTCGGACGGTCTGTTGGCCGATCTGGGCCACCTGTGCGAGCGCAGCGGCGTGGGCGCGCAAATTTTCTCTGCGACGCTGCCTCCGATGCGGCGCAGCGATGGCATCGATGCGCTGGCCTGTCTCGGCTGGCAGCTCGGCGGCGGCGACGATTACGAGCTGTGCTTCACCGCCGCCCCGCCGCATCGCGAGGCAGTGGAGCAGGCAATGGCGTTTGCCGGCGTGGCTGCAACGCGCATCGGCCGCATCGTGGCCGCACCGGGTGTGGTGGTGCATGACGCCGACGGCAATCCCTGGCATCCACCGCAGCGCGGGTATCAGCATTTCGTTGGCTGATGCGGGCTTGACCTTGGGTTGATGTTGCAGCTGGGGACTGTGGATGTTGCCGGCGGCCCTCATCCGCCCTTCGGGCACCTTCTCCCGCAAGCGGGAGAAGGCAGCGTGCTCGCGTAATCCCGCCAGTCCTTCGCGATGAGTGCATGGCGGCGGAACTAGGCGCGACTCCCGAATCCCGAATCCCGACTCCCGACTCCCGACTCCCGACTCCCGACTCCCGATTCCCGATTCCCGATTCCCGATTCCCGATTCCCGATTCCCGATTCCCGATTCCCGATTCCCGATTCCCGAATCCCGAATCCCGAATCCCGAATCCCGAATCCCGAATCCCGAATCCCGAATCCCGAATCCCGAATCCCGAATCCCGAATCCCGAATCCCGAATCCCGAATCCCGAATCCCGAATCCCGAATCCCGAATCCCGAATCCCGAATCCCGGTCCTTGAGCCATACCGTACCGTCTGGTACGTTCGCCCGGCGTTCTCCCCCGAACCATGGATGCATGGCAATCGCCGCTGGGCCATCCCGGCCCGGCCTTGCGTGGGAGAAGCAGCATGAGCAAGCGTTGGATTGGTGGCATCGCCGCACTGGCGTTGCTGGTGGCATCGGCGTCGGCCGTGGCGGGCGCCTTCAGCAAGACCTATGAGCGCATTCCCCGGCTGGGACGGCGCTCAGATGGGCGCCCTGGTGCTGGTGCCGCAGGGGCAGGGGGCCGGGCCGTTTCCGCTGATCGTGATGCCGGCCAGTTGGTCGCTGCCGAATATGGAATACCTGGGCCGCGCCACCCAACTGGCCAGCGACGGCTATGTGGTGGTCAGCTACACCTCGCGCGGGTTCTGGGATTCGGCTGGTCAGATCGATATCGCCGGGCCGGACACGGTGGAAGACGTCAGCGCGGTGATCGACTGGGCGCTGGCGCATACGCCAGCCAACCCGAATGCGATCGGTGCGTCGGGGATCTCCTATGGCGCCGGCATCAGCCTGCTGGCGGCCGAGCGCGACCCGCGCATCAAGGCAGTGGCTGCACTCAGCGGCTGGGCCGATCTGGAGGCGTCGCTGTACTCCAATCGCACGGTCAGCCAGCAGGGTGTCGGCTTGCTGGTCGGCGCGGGGGCGTTGACCGGCCGGCCTGGTCCTGACCTGGCGCAGATCGGGCAGCGGGTCGCCGTTGGCGACTACGACGGCGCAGTGCAGGGCTTCCTGCCGCAGGCCGCTTCGCGCAGCCCGGTGCGCGGGGTGGACGCGCTCAACCTCAACCGCACCGCCGTCTTGCTGGGCAATGCCTTCAACGACGGTCTGTTTCCGCCGAACCAGACCATTGCGTTCTTCAATCAATTGCGCGGGCCCAAGCAGTTGCTGCTGAGCCAGGGCGACCATGCCACGACCGAACTGCCGGGCGCCCTGGGCCTGCCCAATGAGATCTACACCGCAGCCACGCGCTGGTTCGACCGCCATCTCAAGCAGCGTAACAACGGCGTGGATGCCGAAGCCGCCATCCGGCTATCGCCGCGCGCCGGGCAATGGCTGGAGTATCCGGACTGGGCGGCGGTACAGCAGGGCAGCACGCGGCTGGGCCTGTCCGCGCCAACGGGTCTGCTCAGCCCCACTGGTGGCCTGATCGGGGGCAGCGCCAGCGGATGGCAATCGCGTATCGCCACCGATGTGCCCACCCTGGCCGACTCCGGCGTGGTGCTGGTCAGCGGTCTGTTGCAGGGCATCGGACTGCCGGTGACCACCTCGATTCCGCTGGTGACGCGTGCCGGCGCAGCGGTCTGGGTGGGCTCGCCTTCGAGCGGCATGCGCCGGCTGGCGGGCAGCCCGTCGCTACGCGTGACGGTGATGCCCAGTCAACCGAATGTGAGCCTGTTTGCGTATCTGTACCGCATGGACGCGTTGGGTGTGGCGCAGTTGATCACGCATGCGCCGTATTCGCTGCGCGGTGCCACCCCGGGGCGTGCGCTGACGCTGGACTGGACATTGCAGGCCGCTGCCGCCGAGATCCCGGCGGGGCAGCGACTGGTGCTGGTCATCGACACCCGCGACGCGCGCTACACCGATGCCAGCGACGGCGGCGGCACGGTGACGTTCTCCTCGCCGGTCGCAACCCCATCGGTGTTGAACGTACCGCTGCGATAGCGGCGCTCGGTAGATGGGGCACTGCCATCTTGCGGCGCAATCGCAACCGGTTGCGCCGCTCAAGTGCTGGTTTGCATCCAGTGCGGATGATGCGCCCCGACACGCAGTCGCTGGATTCGGTGAGGCTCCGGGGGCTTGAACCCCGCAAGCGATCCTGCCCCCTCGAAGCATCCCTCGATTCTGTAGATCGCCGGTATGCGAAGAGGCATCACGCGGCGCGCTCCGGGCGTCGTGAACTCGGAATCGATTCGACCTTCGGCATCGGCCACCGCGGAGCAATCTGCCGCAATCGCAAACGCAATCGCAATCGGCTATGTGCCGAGCGGCCGGCGCTTATCCAGCTTTCCGGTTACCCAGCCATCTCGCGGCTTTTATGCGGAATTTACGCTCCGGCTGCGGCAGGTCCATAGCGACTTTACGCAGCCCGGGAAGACACTGCGCGGGTTGGCGGAGCGGTTCCGCCGTGGACGATCCCGATGCATCCCTTGACCTGTCTGCTCCACCGGCGCTGCGCGCGCGGTGCGGCGGCGCCTTGCCCTGTCGTCGTGTCCCGGCTGCCTGAAGATGCAGGCAGCTTCATGTTGTCGCGTGCCTGCGCACGTTTCGGGGAGTGAACGACATGCCTGCCTGGTTGTCCCTGTTGTGCGGCGTGGCCGTCCTCGTTGCCGCCGCGTACCTGCTGTACGTGGTGCTGCGGCCCGAAGACTTCTGATGCGAGTGCGCTGCAATGACTGAAACCTTTCTTGTTTACGCGCTGGCCATCGTGCTGGCGTGGCCCGTGGGCCGGTACCTGGCTGCGGTGATGCGCGGTGCCCCGATGCGGGGCGATGGCGTGTTCGGGCTGATCGAACGGCCCCTGTACGCGCTGCTCGGCACGCGCCCGCAGCAGGGCATGTCCTGGCGCGGTTACGCCATGGCGTTCGTGATCAGCAACCTGGTGGTCGGCCTGCTGACCTGGGTGGTGTTCATGACCCAGGCCTGGTTGCCGCTCAACCCCGATGCCATTGCCAACATGCGGTGGGATACCGCGCTGCACACCATGGTGTCGTTCCTCACCAACACCAATCAGCAGCACTACTCGGGCCAGTCGCAGTTGTCGTACCTGTCGCAGATGACCGGCATCGTCGGTCTGCAGGTGGTGACGCCGATGATGGGCCTGGCATTGGCGGTGGCAACGCTGCGTGCGTTGTTCGGTGGGCGCGCCATCGCACCCCCGTCTTATGGCACGCCGGCATCGGACGCAACGGCGAGCGCCAGCGCGGAGACACTTCCCGAAGCCGATGTCGGCAACTACTGGGCCGATGTCATCCGCGCCAGCGTGCGCGTGTTGCTGCCGCTGTGCCTGCTGTGGACCGTGCTGCTGGGCTGGCAGGGCGTGCCGTCCACGCTGCAGGGCGCGGCCACTGCCGTGCCGCTGGACAGCGGCGCCGGGATGGCCAGGCAGACCATTCCGGTAGGCCCGGTGGCGTCGATGGTGGCGGCCAAACAGCTCGGCACCAACGGTGGCGGCTGGTATGGCCCCAACAGCACGGTGGCGCTGGAAAACCCCACGCCGCTGAGCAACTTGCTGGAAACCCTGGCGCTGGTGCTGCTGCCGATGAGCGTGGTGTTCATGGTCGGCTATCTGACCGGGCGCAAACGGCTCACGGCGCTGGTGTTCGGCACCATGTTGACGATGTCGGCCGTGTCCACCGCGTTGTTGCTGTGGTCCGAAGCGCAGTCGGGGAGTTCCGCTTCGCCGGCGTTGATGGAAGGCAAGGAAGTGCGCATCGGCGCCGACGCCTCTGCGTTGTGGGCCGCGTTGACCACGCAGACCTCCAATGGCTCGGTCAATGCGATGCACGATTCGCTGGCACCGTTGAGCGGCCTGGTCACGCTGGTGGACATGCTGATCAATGCCATCTGGGGCGGCATCGGCTGCGGCTTGCAGCAGTTCGTGGTGTATCTGTTGCTGAGCGTGTTTCTGGCCGGTTTGATGACCGGGCGCACGCCGGAGTTGTTCGGCCGCAAGATCGAATCGCGCGAAGTGCAATTGCTGGCGCTGCTGATCCTGCTGCAGCCATTGGTGGTGTTGGGCTTTACCGCGGTGGCGCTGGCGGTGCCGGCGTTCACTGCCAATTCCAATCCCGGCTTTCATGGCATCAGCCAGGTGTTCTACGAGTACACCTCGGCGTTCGCCAACAACGGCTCGGGTTTCGAGGGGCTGGGCGATGCCACGTACTGGTGGAGCCTGAGTTGCGCGGTGGTGCTGGCCCTGGGCCGCTACCCGGCGCTGATCCTGCCGTTGATGGTGGCTGCGCGCATGGCGGTGAAGCGGCGCGCGCCCGAGTCGGCCGGCAGCCTGCAAGTCGAAACGCCCACCTTTGCGCTGACCCTGATGGCGATCGTGCTCGTGCTGACCGTGCTGCAGTTCATGCCGGCACTGGTGCTGGGCCCCATCGCCGAAGACCTCGCCCTGGCGGCGTCCTGAGACCGAGCAATGTCTACGATCGATATGAGTGAGAAGCGCGAACGCGGCAACGCCGCCTTGTTCGATGCTGCGGTGCTGGCTGCAGCGCTGCGCGCGGCCTTTATCAAGTTGTCGCCACGGCATCTGCTGCGCAGCCCGGTGATGGCCGTGGTGATGGGCGGTACCGTGCTGGCGGCGGTGATCACCGCCAGCGGTCAGGCGCATGCCGGCTTCGGCTGGGCGGTGACCGCCATCCTGTTCGTAACGGTGCTGTTCGGCAATTTCGCCGAGGCCATCGCCGAAGCGCGCGGCCGCGGCCAGGCCGCCTCGCTGCGCCGTGCACGCAAGGACCTGGTGGCGCGGCGGGTGGAAACCGCGCTGGGCGGCCGCGAGACGCGGGTGCCGGCGGCCGAGTTGCGCCCGGGCGATTACGTGATGGTGTCCGAGGGCGAATTCGTCCCCGCCGACGGTGAAATCGTGCGCGGTCTCGCCACCATCAACGAAGCGGCGGTCACCGGCGAATCGGCCCCGGTGCTGCGTGAGGCCGGCACCGATCGCAGTGGCGTGATCGGCGGCACGCGGGTGCTGTCCGACGAGATCGTGTTCAAGGTCACCGCCGAGCCGGGGCATAGTTTCCTGGATCGCATGATTGCGTTGGTGGAAGGCGCCAACCGGCAGAAGACGCCGAACGAGATCGCGCTGACCCTGCTGCTGGCGGCGATGACGCTGACCTTCCTGATCGTGGTGGCCTCGCTGCCGGCGATTGCGGGCTTTGCCGGCGTCACGCTCGATCCGCTGCTGCTGATCGCGTTGCTGGTGTGCCTGATCCCCACCACCATCGGCGGGCTGTTGCCGGCGATCGGTATCGCCGGCATGAATCGCGCGCTGTCGGCCAATGTGTTGGCCAAGTCCGGCAAGGCCGTGGAAGTGGCCGGCGACGTGGACGTGCTGTTGCTCGACAAGACCGGCACCATCACCTACGGCGATCGCCAGGCCACCGCGTTCCATCCGCTGGCTGGCATCGACCGCGCACAGCTGCGTGACGCAGCCATGCTGGCATCGCTGGCGGACCCGACGCCGGAAGGCAAGTCCATCGTCAAGCTGGCGCGCCAGCAAGGTGCGGTGGCGGTCGAGCCGGGGGCGCCATTGGATGCGGATCCCTCCGCAACGGACCGCGCATCCATGCGCGGGGTTCCGCATTACATCGCCTTCACCGCGCAGACGCGCATGTCCGGCGTGGATCTGGGCGGCCGCAGCATCCGCAAGGGCGCCGGCGATGCGATCGTGGCGTACGTGCAGGCGCAGGGTGCGACGGTCTCGCCGGAACTGCAGGGCCGCATCGAGGAAGTTGCGCGCGGCGGTGCCACGCCGCTGGTGGTGGCCGAAGGCCGGCATGTGCTGGGCGTGGTCGAGTTGAGCGACGTGGTCAAGCAGGGCATCAAGGAAAAGTTCGCGCAATTGCGGGCGATGGGCATCAAGACGGTGATGATCACCGGCGACAACCCGCTCACCGCTGCCGCCATTGCCGCGGAAGCCGGCGTGGACGACTACATCGCGCAGGCACGCCCGGAAGACAAGCTGGCACGCATCCGTGCCGAGCAGGCCGGCGGGCGACTGGTGGCGATGGTCGGCGACGGCACCAACGATGCCCCGGCGCTTGCCCAGGCCGACGTCGGCCTGGCGATGAACTCCGGTACGCAGGCGGCCAAGGAGGCCGGCAACATGGTCGACCTGGATTCGGATCCGGCCAAGCTGCTGGCAGTGGTCGAGGTGGGCAAGCAGCAGCTGATCACGCGTGGCGCCTTGACCACCTTCTCGCTGGCCAACGATGTGTCGAAGTATTTCGCGATCCTGCCGGCGTTGTTTGCGGCGGCGCCCGCTTCCATGGGAATGGGGTCGATGGCCGCGCTCAACGTGATGCAGCTCTCCAGCCCGCGGCATGCGGTGCTGGCGGCACTGATCTTCAACGCCTTGATCATTCCGGCCTTGATTCCGCTGGCGCTGCGCGGCGTGCGCTTCCGTCCTTCCAGCGCCACCGCGCTGCTGCGCCGGAACATGCTGATCTACGGCCTGGGCGGTGTGCTGCTGCCGTTCGCGGCCATCAAGCTGATCGACCTGGCGCTGGCCGCCACCCTGGGTACCTGAGTCATGACCACTTCTTCCAAGAGCACTGCCATGTCCACCTCCCTGCCATTGCGCGACGATGGCGTCCTGCGTGCCTCTATTGGCCTGGCCGCGTTCACGCTGCTCGGCCTGGGCCTGGCCTATTCGCTGGTCGCCACCGGCATCACCGGCGCGCTGTTTCCGGCGCAGGCGCAGGGCTCGCTGTTGCGCGCGGAGACGAAGGTGGTCGGCTCGGCACTGGTGGCGCAGCCGTTCACCGATGCACGTTACTTCCAGCCGCGCCCATCGGCGGCCAAGTACGACCTCACCGCTGCCGCCGGCAGCAACCAGGCGCGTTCCAACCCGGACCTGCAGGCGCGCATCGCCGCCACCCGTGCCGAAGTCGCCGCGCGCGACGGCATCGCCCCGGACGCGGTTCCCGGCGAGTTGCTGACCCAGTCCGGCAGCGGCCTGGACCCACACCTGAGCCCGGCCGGCGCGCAGGTCCAGGTGCGCCGCGTCGCCGCCGCCCGCGGCTGGCCGGAACAACGCGTCGCCGCACTCCTGCAGGCCGCCACCGAACAACCCCAGTTCGGCCTGCTTGGGCAGCCACGGGTGAATGTGCTGGCGCTGAATCTGGCGCTGGATCGCGCTGGGAATGGGGAAACGGGAACCGGGAATGGGGTGAAGCAAAAGCACTAGGATCATCGGGCAGCTGTAGGCTTTGCGATTCCCCATTCCCTATTCCCAATGATTGACTCCCGCACCCAACACGCCGACGCGCTGATCGGCGAACTGCAACGCGACCATGGCGGGCGGCTCACGGTCTTCCTGGGTGCGGCGCCCGGCGTGGGCAAGACCTACGCCATGCTGTCGCGGGCGCGCGAGCGTCTGCGGCAGGGCGTCGACGTGGTGGCCGGCGTGGTGGAAACCCACGGGCGCAGCGAAACCGCTGCGCTGCTGGACGGCCTGCCGCTGCTGCCACGCATGCGCGTGAACTACCAGGGACGGGTACTGGAAGAACTCGATCTGGATGCATTGCTGACGCGCAAGCCGCAGCTGGCGCTGATCGACGAGCTGGCGCACCGCAACGTGCCGGGCAGCCGGCACGAGCGCCGCTGGCAGGACATCGTGGAATTGCTCGATGCCGGAATCGATGTCTACACCACGGTCAACATCCAGCACCTGGAAAGCCTCAACGACATCGTGCTGCGCATCACCGGCGTGCGCGTGTCCGAAACCGTGCCCGATGCGGTGTTCGACCGCCTGCGCGACATCGTGCTGGTGGACCTGCCGCCACGCGAACTGATCGAGCGCCTGCAGCAGGGCAAGGTGTATCTGCCCGAACAGGCCACGCAAGCGCTACAGGCGTTTTTTTCGCCCTCCAACCTCACTGCCCTGCGCGAACTGGCGATGCAGACCGCCGCCGACCGCGTCGACAGCGATCTGCGCGACACCCAGGCCGCGCGCGGGCTGCCCGGCACGGCCGCGTTGCGCCGCCGCGTGGTGGTGGCCATCGATGGGCGTGGCAGTTCGGAGTACCTGGTGCGGGTGGCTCGGCGCCTGTCAGAGCGCCGCGATGCGCCGTGGACGGTGGTGACGGTGCAGACACGCACCGTGGCCGATGCGCACTGGCAGCTGGAGATCGATCGTGCCTTCGCGCTCACGCGCCGCCTCGGCGGCGATACCGCGCTGCTGCACGGCGCCAACGTGGCCGACGCCCTGCTGGATTTCGCCTCCCATAACGGCGTGTCCACGCTGCTGCTGGGGCGCACGCGCGAACGCCCGCTGGCGCGCATGTTCAACCGCACCCTGACCCAGCAACTGCTGCAGCGAGGCGCGCATTACGAACTGGTCATCGTCAGTTCCGCCGATGCGCGTGCACGCGCACGTCAGCGCTGGCGCAACCCGCGCCAGTGGCTGCAGCGCTACGACCTGGCCTTCGCGGCGATCGCGGCGGCCGCTGCGGTCGGCGTGGCGTGGCTGCTGCAGCGCTGGACCGATATCGACGACCTGTCGATGGTGTTCATCGTCGCGGTGGTGCTGGTGGCCTCGCGCACGCGCATGGCCGCGGCGGTGATCGCCGCGCTGCTGAGTTTTGTCGCCTACAACTTCTTCTTCATCGAACCGCGCTTCACCCTGCACATCAGCGCCCGCCAGGGCGTGGTGACGGTGTGCCTGTTCCTGATTGCCGCGCTGGTCGCCGGGCGGCTGGCCTCGCGCCTGCGCAGCCAGGTGCTGGCGCTACGCGCGGCCAATGCGCATGCCAACGCGCTGCAGGCGCTGGGCCGCCAGCTCAGTACCGCCGCCGATCTGGGGCAGGTGCTGGAGGCCGGCCGGCGTGCGCTGACCACCGCGCTGGATGCCGAGGTCTGGCTGCGCCTGGAGCAGCGCGAAAGCGAGGCGCCACCCAGCTTCGGCGCGCTCGACCGCAGTGCGGCGGAGTGGACCCAGCGCCACGGGCAGCCGGCCGGACGCTTCACCGATACCCTGGCCGGCGCGCAGTGGTGGTGCCTGCCGGTGCGACACGAGCGCGGCACCCTCGGCGTGGCGGCCTTGCGCTTGCGCCAGGGCGTGCAGCGGCCCGGCCTGGAGCAGCGCCGCCTGGCCGAAGCGATGGTGGACGATATCGGCCAGGCCGCGCTGCGCACGCGGCTGGTCGCCGACCTGGAGGGCGCGCGGGTGACCGGCGAAACCGAGCGGCTGCGCTCGGCGCTGCTGTCGTCGGTCTCGCACGACCTGCGCTCGCCGCTGGCCTCGATGATCGGTTCGGCCAGCAGCCTGGCCAGCTATGGCGATGCGATGGACGCGCAGGACCGCCACAGCCTGCTCGACACCATCCAGCTCGAAGGCGAGCGGCTGGATCGCTACATCCAGAACCTGCTCGACATGACCCGGCTCGGCCACACCGGGCTGACCTTGAATCGCGACTGGATCGGCGTGGACGAGTTGATCGGCTCGGCCACCCGCCGTCTGCAGCGCTACCAGCCGGAGGTGCGGCTGCAACTGGACCTGGCCCCCGACCTGCCGGCGATCTGGGTACATCCGGCGCTGGTGGAGCAGGCCATCTTCAACGTGCTGGAAAATGCGGCGAAATTTTCGCCACCCGGCATGGCGGTCACCGTGCAGGCGCAACTGCGCAATGGTGCGCTGCAGATCGACATCGGCGACCAGGGCCCCGGCATTCCCGAAGACGAGCGCGCGCGCATCTTCGACATGTTCTACAGCGTGGAGCGCGGCGACCGTGGCCGCCATGGCACCGGCCTGGGCCTGACCATCTGCCAGGGCATGATCGGTGCGCACGGCGGCAGCGTGGAGGCACTGGCCGGGGCACATGGTCAGGGCACCACGATTCGCATTACGCTGCCGCTGCTCCTCCCTGCCGCGCCACCACGCCCCGATGCCGACTGACCCTGCTGCCATCCCGCCCGCCCGCGTGTTGATCATCGACGATGAGCCGCAAATCCGCCGTTTTCTCGACATCAGCCTGCGTGCGCAGGGGTACCGCGTGCTGCAGGCCGGCACCGCCGAAGAAGGCCTGGCCACGCTGGCCGGGCAGGGCGCCGAACTGGTGGTGCTGGATATCGGCCTGCCCGATCGCGACGGCCACGAGGTGCTGCGCGAGATCCGCCAATGGTCCAGCGTGCCGGTGATCATGCTCACCGTCCGCGCCGGCGAAGCCGAAAAGGTCGCCGCACTCGATGCCGGCGCCAACGACTACGTCACCAAACCCTTCGGCGTGCAGGAACTGATGGCGCGCATCCGCGCGCTGCTGCGTCAGTCCGGCGCCGGCAGCACGGTGGAAGAAAGCGTGTTCGACGACGGCCGCCTGCATATCCACCTGGGCCTGCGCGAAGTCACCCTCAATGGCGAAGCGGTGCCGCTCAGCCGCAAGGAATACGCCCTGCTCGCGCTGCTGCTCAAGCACGCCGGCCGCGTGGTGACGCAACCGCAGTTGCTGCGCGAAGTGTGGGGCCCCACCCACGAAGAAGACACCCATTACCTGCGCATCCTGCTCGGCAAGCTGCGCCAGAAACTGCACGACGATGCCGCCGACCCGCATTACATCGTCACCGAGCCGGGCGTGGGGCTGCGGTTTATCGGTGTGACGCGCTGAGCGTATCTGGTGCGCCGGAGATGGATGACTGCGTGTATCAGGGGACGCGTTGCTGCCTGTAATCGACGGTGCCTTCGACGTACAGGATCATCTGCGCACACAGTTGCAGTCCGTGGTACCAGGGAAGGAAGTCATTGAGGGGGAGTCCAGCCATTGCAGCGTCGATGGTAAAGCTGCGCCATCGGACGGGAAGCTTGCTTTTGTTTCCGAAGTTCCATGCATTGTTGTGGCTGAAGGCGTTACGCAGATGCATCGCGAAGGCAAACCAGTCTTGGTCGCGTAATTCTTTGAACTCTTGCTTAGCCGCAGCGTAGTCCCCGGTCGCGGCCACGCTCTCCGACAGCATGCGCGCGTAAGCCGCGTCCATCGTCGAACGCGCCAGTCCAGCATGTACGGCAGCGTTGAAGGTTACGCGATACCCGTTCCCTGCCGACTCTGGAGACGTGTCGCCTTGGGTGATGGTGAAGCCCGATTCGGTGATATGGATGCGGTGTCGCGCTATTTCCGGGCCAGTCTCCGACGAGGTCAGCAGCGCATAACCTGCAGCGCTGTAGTGAAATGCATCGCGTGCTATCAACAGCCGTTCCAGCGCCTTGTTGCGGTGCGGATCGAGCGCGTTCCGAAGAAATTTGTTCATGGAGTGAGTATCCATAAGATTGTCACTGTGCGGGCAAGGTGGGCAACACCTTACCCGGATTCAAAATGCCATCCGGATCCAGCGCCGCCTTGATCGCGCGCATCGCCGCCAGCGTGGCCGGGTCGAAGGCCTGGGTCATGAAGTCGCGCTTGGCCACGCCGATGCCGTGCTCGCCGGAGAGTGTGCCTTCCAGCGACAGCACCAGCGCGAACACGCGCGGCAATGCGGCGTGAGCGCGTGCGTTTTCATCGGCATCGTCCGGGTCGTACATGATGTTGACGTGCAGGTTGCCGTTGCCGGCATGGCCGAAGGCGACGATGGGCAGCGCGAATTCCGCCGCCAGTGCTTCCACCCCGGCGACCAGCGCAGGAATGCGCGACACCGGCACCACCACGTCTTCGTTGATCTTGCCTGGCTTGATGGTGCGCAGTGCCGGCGATAATGCGCGCCGCGCAGCCCACAGCTTGTCGCGCGCGCTGCCGTCGGCGGCCACGTCCAGGCTCAGCACGCCCTCGCCATCGGCTGCGTCATGCAGGGCCTGCAACGCATAGGGCAGGGTGTCGTGATCGCCATCGGCTTCGATCAACAACATCGCGCCGGACTCGGGCACGTCGCTGCCATTGCGACGCAGCAGCGCAATGGCGCTGGCATCCATGAATTCCAGCATCGTCGGCGTGGTCGGTTGCGCCATCACCCGCGACACCGCTGCCGCCGCGCTGGCCGCATCGCGGTACAAGGCGCGCAGCCCGGCTTGCGCCACCGCGCGCGGCGTCAGCTTCAAGGTCGCTTCGACGATGATCGCCAGGGTGCCCTCGCTGCCGACCAATAGATGCGTGAGGTCGTAACCGGTGGAATTCTTGGTGTATGCACCGCCGCAGCGGATGACTTCGCCGGTGCCGGTGACGGCGACAAGGCCGAGCACGTTGTCGCGGGTGGCGCCATATTTCACCGCGCGCGGGCCGCCGGCATTGGTGGACAGATTGCCGCCGACGCTGCAGATGTCCGCGCTGGACGGATCCGGCGGCCAGAACAGGCCATGCGGCTGCAAGGCCTGCTGCAATTGGCCGTTGAGCAGGCCCGGTTGCACGATGGCGCAGCGATCGGCCGGACGCAGCGCAAGGATGCGATCCATGCGTGCCATCGACATCACCACGCCGCCGGAAAACGGCACCGCCGCACCGGTGGTGCCGGTGCCGGCGCCGCGCGCCACGATCGGCACGCCATGCGCGCGGCAGGCCTGCACGATCGCCACCACATCCTCGGTATCGCCCGGCAAGGCGACGGCGGCGGGCAACGCCCAGCGGCGCGAATCGTCCTCGCCATAGCGGCGGCGCGCGTCGTTGCCGGTCAACCAGCCATCGGCACCGAGGCGCGCTGCCAACAGGTCGGACAGTGCGGCGGGAAGTACGTCGGTCATCGCATCTGATCCTGTGGTGTCGTGCGCTGGATGCATCTCCAGCCCAGCATGGCGACGGTGAGCGGCAGCCAGACCCAACGCAGCTCGGAGAGCAGCGTGTTCAGGCCGCGCGCGTTGAAAAAGCCGCTGGCGAACGGCGACACGCGAATGGGCCGCCACGGTGCGAACCAGCGTGTCTGGTCCCACGGCCAGCCTAGTGCCACGCCCAGGCCGCCGGAGGTCATCGCATCCAGCAGCGGGTGCGATGCGGCGCAGACGAACAAAAACACAGCCGCCTGCACGGCATCGGCACGCAACAGCCGATGCGCCGCGCCGCCGAACAATGCCATCACTGCGGCGAACAACAACGAGTGGCTGGCACCGCGATGGCCGAACGCGTCGGCATACGGGATGTGCAACGCAAAGGCCGCCACGTCGGCGTCTGGCAGCATCGCCGCCAGCACACCGGCAGCCAGCAGGCGTGGCGAGATGCGGCCGCGTTCGCTGGCGCACCAAAGCGCAAGCGGAACCGCGGCGTGGGTCATGATGGTCGGCATCGGATGGCGGTGCGGGCTTCTGGAAGAATCAGCAATCGTCGGCGCGGAACGCGTCGCGGATCCAGTGCAGTTGCGGCGGTTCGCCACTGGCGTCCACCACATCGAAGCGGCACGGCAGCGCTGCCAGTGCAGGGTGAGAGCCAAGAAACAACTGCGCCGCCAATACCAGCTTGCGGCGCTTGCGCAGATCCACCGACGCCGCGCCGCCGCCGAAGCGGGCATCGCGGCGGTAGCGCACCTCCACGAACACCAGCATCTGGCCGTCGCGCATCACCAGATCCAGTTCGCCGCCGCGGTAGGTGGCATTGCCTGCCACCCGCCGCAGGCCGGCCTGCTCCAGCAACGCGCAGGCCGCGGCTTCCACCGCCGCCCCGCGTTGCTGGCGCGCTGCCGGCATGGGCCTCAGCGGCCGTCGGCGATCGGCGTCGGGCGGCCACCGTTGAAGGTGGACCAGGCCGGCGTGCGCAACACATTGCCGAAGCCATCCAGATGCAGGGTGCCGGTGGCGCCGCGCAGGCCGCCATCGGTGCCGGTGGCGAGTTTTTCCAGATACGCACTGATCTTCCAGGCGTCGTAGCCGAACGCGAACAGGCGGGCGGCCGGGCCGCGTGCGCTGGGCAGCGTGCTGGCGACCTGGCTGGCCGCCGGCAGACCGGATACGCCCAGGGCGGTCCAGGTCTCGCTCGGGTAGACGATGCCATCCAGCGCCAGGTCGTCTTCGACCTTGCCGGTGCCGGCCACCAGCTGCGAAGTGCCCACGCGCGATTTGCCGGCAAACCCGGCCAGCGCCAGCTGTGGGGCCAATGCGCGCGCGGTGTTGCCGCGTACCGCCAGGAACACCGCATCGGCGGTGCCGTAATTGCGCAGTTGCGCGCCGATGTCGCCCGGCGCATCGGCCACGCTGATGCTGCCGACCACCGTGCCACCGCGTTCGCTGAAGCGGTCGCGGAAGGCCTTGATGGTGCGCTTGCCGTTGTCGTCGCTGGTGCCAACGATCAGCACGTTGCGGCGCTCGCGCGAGAGCAGGTATTCGGCGGCCATGATGCCGTCGTCTTCCGGCGCCAGCGAGAAGCCCGCGCTACCGGTCGGCGGTGCCTTGTTGTCGGCGGGGCGGTTGAGCGCCAGCACCGGCACCGCAAGCTGACCGCGCGCGAACAACGCGCTGACCTCGTCGCGACCCAATGGGCCGACCACGTAATCGACACCAGCGTTCACTGCCTTGTCGTAGGCGGCGTTGGCACCGGCGGCGGTGCCGGCGGTGTCGAAGAACTGCACCTCCGGGCGGCGGCGGGTTTCGGCGTAATAGCCGGCCAGCAGGCCATCTCGCACCGGGGCAGAGGCGGTGGCCAGGTTGCCGGTGAGCGGCAACAACACGCCCAGCTTGACCGGCGGGCGATACCCGTCGCGCTCGGCTGGCGGACGCTTGCTGGTGTCGAAGCCCCATTGCGCATCGCGCTCGAACGCGCGCGGCAGCCCGAGCCCGCGGCTGATCAGCGCGCGTCCGGCGAAGTTGTACAGCGGGTCGCCGGCCGGCAGTGCGGCGGTACGGCCTTTGAGCGTTGCATCGTCCAGCGCGGCCAGCAGGCGCACGATGGCGCGCTGGTTGTCGCTGCGCGCGGTGCCGGTCAGGCTGGCGTCGGCGCGCGCACGCGCGGCGGCGGCGCCGAACAGGTCGCCGGTGGCTTCCAGTGCGGCGGCGTGGGCCAGCAGCCAGCGCGTCTGCAGCGGCTGGGTCAGCCCCTGCGGACTGTCGCCCAGCGCCTGCAGCGCTTGCGCGCCCTGCTTGTCGATCACCGCCAGCTCGCCGGTCAGCAGCCCGAAGCGGGCGCGGTCTTCGCCGCTCAGGTGGCGTGCGTTGACCTGCGCCAGCAGCGTGCGCGCACGCGCATCGTCGCCGGCGTCGTGCCAGCCGAACGCGGCGGCGGCCAGCAAGCGGCTGCGCTGCGCACCACTGGCGCTGGCGGCCTCGGCTTCCAGCTGCTGCGCCGCCTCGCGCGGCTTGCCCTGGTCCAGCAGCGCCAGCGCCGCGCTCTGCGTCGGCGAGGCGGTCTGGGTGACACTGCTGGTGGCGCAGCCGGCGGCCAGCATGACCAGCAGCGACAGGGCGGAGATCCTTGCAACACGCTTGTTCATTTCAGATCCATTGGACAGGGGCCGCCAGGGCGGTCCGTTGAAAACCGCTACGATTCTACCCTTTGCCCCCGGAAGACCGCTGATGATGTCCCCTGGAACCCTGCACGTGGTCGCCACGCCGATCGGCAACCTGGCCGACCTGTCGCCCCGCGCGCAGGAGGTGTTGCGTGGCGTGGCCGCGATCTGCGCCGAAGACACCCGCCACACCCGCCAGTTGCTCAGCCATTTCGGCATCGACCGCCCGCTGCTGGCCCTGCACGACCACAACGAAGAGGCCATGTCCGAGCGCATCGTGGCGCGCCTGCGCGAGGGCGAGTCGCTGGCCATCGTCAGCGACGCCGGCACCCCGCTGGTCAGCGACCCCGGCTTCAAGCTGGTGCGCGCCGCCCGCGCGGCCGGCATCAAGGTCAGCCCCGTACCCGGCGCCTGTGCGGCGATTGCCGCGCTCAGTGTGGCCGGCCTGCCCAGCGACCGCTTCGGCTTCGAAGGCTTCCTGCCGGCCAAGAGTGCCGCCCGCCGCGAGCGCCTGGCGCACCTGGCCGGCGAGACCCGCACCCTGGTGTTCTACGAATCCTCGCACCGCATCGTCGACTCGCTGGCCGACCTGCGCCTGGCCTTCGGCGACGACCGCCCGGCGGTGATCGCCCGCGAACTCACCAAACTGTTCGAAACCGTGCTCGACGGCACCCTGGCGCAGCTGCAGGCACAGGTCGAAGCCGACGACAACCAGCGCAAGGGCGAGTTCGTGGTGATGGTGCAGGGCGCCACCGACGCCGCCGACGGCCAGCTGGCCGAAGGCCGCCGCGTCTACGCCAAGCTCGCCGAACACCTGCCGCCGTCCACCGCCGCCAAGCTGGCCGCGGAGCTGACCGGTGCGCCGCGCAAGGCGTTGTATGGCGGCTAGGTCTGACATCGCCGGAGCACGTTCGGCCGTGCTCGTGGTGTCTCCGCAAGCCTCTTCGCGCCCGGGTACGTTCCTACCGCGCCATCGCATGCTGGACGCGCTGCGCCGTTCTGCACAGCAGCGATAGCGTAGAATGCGCCCCGGCGGAGTCGGCCAGACAGTCGCGTCACTCGCAAGGGTGCCGAGGAAAGTCCGGGCTCCACAGGGCAAGGTGCCAGGTAACGCCTGGGCGGCGCAAGCCGACGGAAAGTGCAACAGAAAGATACCGCCTACGTCCCTCGTCACCCCTCTGCCGCCGCTGGAACGTGCCGGCGATGCATCGCATCGCCAAGTGCGCCCGGAGGCCGCAGAGGGGTGGCGAGGGGCCGGTAAGGGTGAAATGGTGCGGTAAGAGCGCACCGCGAGTCCGGTAACGGACCGGCACGGCAAACCCCACCTGGAGCAAGACCAAATAGGGATCCATTGGCGTGGCCCGCGCTGGATCCGGGTAGGTTGCTTGAGCGCTGCGGTGACGTAGCGCCTAGACGAATGACTGTCCACGACAGAACCCGGCTTATCGGCCGGCTCCGCCGCCTTTTTTGGGCGTAGGCCCAAAAAAGGCGCCCACGCTTCGTACCGCCGTTGGCGGTACAAAACGCGGGTCCCGCTCCGTGGCATGCCAGAACCCCGCGGCTGTCGCCGCGCCCCCTTGACTCAAGGGGGCTTGCAGGTAGGTGGTTGGCTGGGGTGCTTGCGCGCTACCTGATCTGCTCCCTTCCACCGCTTGCGGGGGAAGGTGCCCGAAGGGCGGATGGGGGGAGCAGTTCGTACCGGTTGCGGCAATAAAAAAGCGTGGGTCCCGGCTCCGGGCATGCCAAAACCCGCGGCTGTCGCCGCGCCCCCTTGACGCAAGGGGGCTTGCAGGTAGGTGGTTGGCTGGGGTGCTTGCGCGCTATCTGATCTGCTCCCTTCCACCGCTTGCGGGGGAAGGTGCCCGAAGGGCGGATGGGGGGAGCAGTTCGTACCGGTTGCGGCAATAAAAAAGCGTGGGTCCCGGCTCCGGGCATGCCAAAACCCGCGGCTGTCGCCGCGCCCCCTTGACGCAAGGGGGCTTGCAGGTAGGTGGTTGGCTGGGGTGCTTGCGCGCTATCTGATCTGCTCCCTTCCACCGCTTGCGGGGGAAGGAGCCCGAAGGGCGGATGGGGGAGCAGTTCGTACCGGTTGCGGCAATAAAAAAGCGTGGGTCCCGGCTCCGTGCATGCCACAACCCCCGCGGCTGTCGCCGCGCCCCCTCGACTCAAGGGGTTGCAGATGGGTGGTTGGCCGGGGTGCTTGCGCGCTACCTGATCCACTCCCTTCCACCGCTTGCGGGGGAAGGTGCCCGAAGGGCGGATGGGGGCGAGTGTTTCGCTCTGGCCGTCCTGGCGGCAAATCGGGCGTCACGCGCTGCGATCCTGGATCAACCGATGCTTCAGCGTGCGCAACCAGCCGCGACCTGCGTCGTGGGTCTTCTCGCTCACGCTGCGGGTGTCAGCGTGCTGCCTAGCCGAATGAGCGAGTGAACAGCTCGTCCAGGGCGTCGACGATGCGCTGCCCTTCGTCCTTCAATGAGCCAGCCGGCTGGGTGAGTGCCGAGAGCGGGACCGAGGTCATTTCCAGCGGTTGCAGGACGACGCGGTGGCCGGCGACCACGAATTCGGGGGTGAAGCGGGATGGCGTCGGGGAGTGCGCGGATGTGCTGACCAATGGCACGACGACGCGGCGCGGGGAGGCATCGAAGATCTTCGACTGCACGACCACCACATAAGGAATGTTCTTGTTGCGTCCGACGTTGGCGTAGACATCGAACTGGTCGGTCATAGCGTGGAGAACTCGTCGGCAAAAGAGCCGTGCGCGTCGGTGAAGGTCTTCCATTCGCTCGCGGCGCGCTGCAACTCCATCGCCCTGGCGCTGTGGGTGTCGCGTTCCCTGGCTACGTACTCGGCCAGCAATTCCTCCACCTTGGCCGACAGGTTGCCGGTCATCGCGCGGGCTTGCGAGGCCAGGTCGGCGTTGATGGTCAGATTCAGTGGCTTCTTCTGCGCAGAAACATCGTAGTAGCGGTTCATGCGTTGGCTCCTCGGTCATGCGCACGCTATGCGCATGATTTTGGATTGTCAACGCTTCCCCGGGATTTCCAGACGTGTTTCGCCCTGGAAGACTCCGTTCGGGCCGAAGCGGCGCTCGTGGATGAAGCCGTGGCCGTGATGGTCGACCGCCACGATGGTGCTGGCGCGGGTGCCGTAACTGGGGCCGGCAATGAAGGCGGCCGAGAGCAGGCGCTCGGTGGACAGGTCCACGCCGGTACTCGGGAGGGTGTGGTCGGGCGCGGTGGCGGGATTGCCCAGCGCGTCCCACAGCGGTTGCAGGTCGTCGCTGTCGTGGGCGCACCAGTCGTGCAGGGCGCCGGTCAATGCGCGCGTCTTCGGCCACGGCGTGTCCAGCGGGCCGTTGGATATGCCGTGGATGCCCGGCTCCAGCCGGCGCGCCAGCGGTGGGTGGTTGCTCAGGTGCTCGCAGCGGTCGGCGTCGCACAGCAAAAGATTGAAAGGTGGGAACTCGTCGGCGGCGCCGGCCAGTGTGTTGGCGTACGCGGTGGCGTCCAGGCTGCCGGACAGGTAGTCCGCAATCAGATGCCCGCGCGAGCGGCCCGAGGCGGTGGCGAGCGGATCGCGCACGTTGGTGACCACGGCAACGCGGCCGTCGCTGCCCAGCCCGACCCAGCTGCCGCCCGAGCGCAGGTCGCGCCCGGCCAGCACGCTGTCGGCGGGCGCCGCCCAGCGCGCCAACGGGGCGGTCGGTCTCTCATGGAATTCGTCGCGGTTGCCGGCCAGCAGCAGGCGCCAGCGCGGGTGGGTTTTCCAGGCAAGAGCGACCAAGCACATGGTGCCGATTGTCGCCGGTTTGCGCAGTTGCGGTGTGCAGCTGGCGCAGCGTGAAGTGAGACCGGGGTCGGATTTACATGGCCTTCACGGCCCTGAATTTTCGTTCAATCTCAAAATCTGAGACGAAACAGCAACTTGTGGATAAGCTTTGAACAAGTCTCTAAAGAGTGCTGCAACTCATTGATGCGACTAGCGATTTGCCACCTTGAAAACTGTTGACAACCTTTGACGCGCTGCTAATGTGGGCATCGGAGGGAAAACCAGGTGTTTTGTGGTTTTTCGTGGTTCAATGATCCCCCAGCGGGTATTCGAGGTTGCATTCGGTGTTTCAGGGCGAGACTGCCATCACGGTGGACGACAAAGGGCGCATGGCGGTACCTACCGCATACCGCGACCTTGTTGCGCGCGTGAGCGGTAACCGCCTTGTGCTCACCTACAACCCCTTCGAAGCCGGCTGTTTGTGGCTGTATGCGGAAAAGGAGTGGGAGCGGGTGCGCGACGATGTGATGTCCAAGCCCAACACCCAGCGCGTGGTCCGCACGCTGCAACAGAAGCTGGTGGGTTCATCCGCCGTGCTGGAGCTGGACGCCAATGGCCGTCTGAGCATTCCGGCCAGCCACCGCAATGCGGTCGGCATCGAAAAAAAGGCCGTGCTGCTGGGCATGGGCGACAAGTTCGAACTCTGGAGCGAGCAGGCACATCGCGCACTGATCCAGCAGACATTGTCTGACGGGGATCTGGGCGATGAATTGCTCGATCTCAGGTTGTGAGCCGGGGTGCCCGGATGCGCGGTGAAGCGCAGCCCGGTCACCCGGTGTCGCAGCCGCCGGCGGCGCATGTGCCGGTGCTGTACACGCAGGTGTTGGACGGCCTGCAGGTGACCGACAACGGAACGTATCTCGATGGCACGTTCGGGCGTGGCGGACACGCACGTGGCGTGCTGGAACACCTTGGGCCGGGAGGTCGACTGCTGGTGATGGACAAGGACCCTGAAGCGATCGCGGTGGCCGAACAGAGCTTCGGTGGCGATGCGCGCGTGTCCATCCATCGCGGCAGTTTCGCCACGCTTGGCCAGGTGGTCGCGGCCGCAACGGTGGACGGCATCCTGCTGGATCTGGGCGTGTCTTCGCCGCAGCTGGATGTGGCCGGGCGGGGTTTCAGCTTCGGCAAGGACGGCCCGCTGGACATGCGCATGGACCCGGACAGCGGCCAGAGCGCAGCCGACTGGCTTGCGCAGGCCAGCGACCGTGAGATCGCCGATGTGCTATGGACCTATGGCGAAGAACGTCAGAGCCGGCGCATCGCACGGGCCATCGTGGCGCGTCGCGCCGAACAGCCGCTGCTGCGCACCGCCCAACTGGCCGATCTGATCGCATCGGTGATGCCGCGCGGCGACAGCAAGACGCATCCGGCCACGCGCAGCTTTCAGGCCATCCGCATCCACATCAATCGCGAGCTGGCCGATCTGGAAGCCGGGCTGGACGCTGCGCTGGACGCGCTCAAGCCGGGCGGCCGCCTGGCGGTGATCAGCTTCCACTCGCTGGAAGACCGCATCGTCAAGCAATTCATGGCCCGCTACGCCAAGGCCCCGCCGAGCAATCGCCGCCTGCCCGAAGCGCAGCCGTTCGTGCCGACGCTGCAGTTGATCAGCGGCGCGATCAAGGCCGACGACGCCGAATTGAACATCAATCCCCGCGCCCGCAGCGCGGTGTTGCGGGTGGCTGAGAAGCTGGGAATGGGGAATGGGGAATCGAGAATGGGCAAAGGCGACAGCGCCGCTGCTTCCCGATTCCCGACTCCCGATTCTCCATTCCCGGCGTCTCCGAACGGAGACGCTGCATGAGCCGCCTGCTGCTCATCGTGCTGCTGGCCTGCAGCATCGCCTCGGCGATCGGGGTGGTGTACATGCGCCACATGCACCGCAAGTTGTTCGTGCAGTTGTCCAAGCTCGAGCACACGCGCGATGAATTGAACATCGAGTTCGGCCGGCTGCAGCTGGAGCAGGCCACCTGGGCGGAAAGCAACCGGGTCGATCAGGTCGCGCGCGCGCGCATCGGGATGAAGTTCCCGGAGACCAACGACATCGTGGTCGTGCGCCCATGAAACATCTGCACGACAGCCGTGTTGCATGGCGCAGCGGCGCACACGCAGGTGTCGCCATGACACAACGGCAGGACAGCCGTTGTGCACGGCGCAGCCGCCCGCAGGGCGGCGCACACGCAGGTGTCGCCATGACACAACGGCAGGACAGCCGTTGTGCACGGCGTAGCCGCCCGCAGGGCGGCGCACACGCAGGTGTCGCCATGACACAACGGCAGGACAGCCGTTGTGCACGGCGCAGCCGCCCGCAGGGTGGCGCATACGCAGGTGTCGCCATGACACAACGGCAGGACAGCCGTTGTGCACGGCGCAGCCGCCCGCAGGGTGGCGCATACGCAGGTGTCGCCATGACACAACGGCAGGACAGCCGTTGTGCACGGCGCAGCCGCCCGCAGGGTGGCGCACACGGAGGTGCGCCATGAAGACCGGTCGCAACCGTCCCCGCAGCAACTTCAACCTGCGCGGCCGCCTGACCCTGGTCGGCGTGGCGCTGGGCCTGTGCTCGGTCACCCTGATCGGCCGCGCGGCGTACGTGCAGCTGATCAACCGCGATTTTTACCAGCGCCAGGGCGAAGCGCGTTACCTGCGTGAGCTGCCCATCGCCACCTCGCGCGGCATGATCACCGACCGCAACGGCGAGCCGCTGGCGGTGTCCACGCCGGTGGAATCGATCTGGGTCAACCCGCAGGAACTGCTGCGCAATCCGGACCGCATCCCCGAGCTCGCCACCGCGCTCGGCCAGCCGCTGGACGAGTTGAATGCCAAGCTGGCGCAGAAGGCCAGCAAGGAATTCATGTACCTACAGCGCCGGATCAATCCGGACAAGGCGCATGCGATCGTGGACCTGAAGATTCCCGGCGTGTTCTCGCAGCGCGAGTTCCGCCGCTTCTATCCGCAGGGCGAGGCGATGGCCCACGTGCTGGGCTTCACCAACATCGACGACCGCGGCCAGGAAGGGCTGGAGCTGGCCTTCGACGAATGGTTGCGCGGCAAGCCGGGCTCCAAGAAGGTGGTGCGCGATGCGCGCGGCGCCATCGTGGAGAGCGTGGACCTGGTGCGTCCGGCGCAGCCGGGCAAGGACCTGACCCTGAGCATCGACCGCCGCATCCAGTTCCTGGCCTACAAGGAGCTGCGCAACGCGCTGGTCGAAAACAACGCCGCCGGCGGGTCGATGGTGGTGATGGACGTGGCCACCGGCGAAGTGCTGGCGATGGTCAACCTGCCGACCTACAACCCCAATTCGGTGACCGGCATCAACCCGTCGGCGCGCCGCAATCGCGCGGTCACCGATCTGGTGGAGCCGGGTTCGACGATGAAGCCGCTGACCGTGGCTACCGCGCTGACTGCCGGCGTGGTGACCAAGGACACCGTCATCGACACCAATCCCGGCTACATGTCGGTGGGGCGCTTCACCATTCGCGATGTGCCGCGCAACAACGGTGTCCTCAACGTCACCGGGGTGATCACCCGCAGCTCCAACATCGGCGCGGCCAAGATCGCAGCCAAGGTGCCGGACCAGACCTTCTACCAGTCGATCCGCAACTTTGGTTACGGCAGCGCGCCGCATAGCGGATTTCCGGGCGAATCGTCCGGCGTGGTGCTGCAGCCGCAGCGGTGGAGCGGCCCGTCCAAGACGACCATGTCCTACGGCTACGGCCTGTCGGTGACGCCGCTGCAGATTGCGCAGGCCTATGCCACGTTGGGCAATGGCGGCAAGCTGACACCGCCGACCTTCGTGCGTGGCCAACATAACGAGTCGCGCCAGGTGGTCACGCCGGAAGTGGCGCGCGAAGTCATCGACATGATGGAAACCGTGGTTACCCAAGGCGGCGCCAAGGGCGCGGCGATCCTGGGCTATCACGTGGCCGGCAAGACCGGCACCGCGCGCAAGAACGGCGCCGGCGGCTACGAGCGCGGGCATTACAACGCGCTGTTTGCCGGCCTGGTGCCGGCCAGTCGCCCGCGCTTTGCCACCGTCATCGTGATCAACGATCCGCAGGGCAAGGTGTACTACGGCGGCCTGGTGTCGGCGCCGGTGTTCCACAAGGTGATGGAAGGCGCGCTGCGCCTGATGGACGTGCCGCCGGACGACATCCAGTCGTGGCTGGCTGCGCAGGCGGCCGGCAAGACCGGTCAGCCGGTGGTCAAGCCGCAGCCGGCCGAACCGGATCCGGCGCTGGTGCCCGATCCGGTAGACGAAGTGTCTGCGGGCATTCCGACTGCGATCGCACCGCCGGCCACGCCCGCGCAGCCGGCGCCGTTGCAGGAGACCCGCCAGTGAGCCGCAGCATGCCGCTGTCGCAGCTATTGCCGGACCTGACGCTTGCGCGCGATGTGCAGGTCTCCGGCCTGGTGATGGACAGCCGTGCGGTGCGCCCGGGCGATGCCTTCGTGGCGATCGCCGGGTTCGGCGCGCATGGGCTGGGCTTTGTCGAGCAGGCGCGCGCCAATGGTGCGGTGGCGGTGTTGTTCGAACCACCGGCGCCGGCCGAACTGCCGGCACCTGCCGATGCGGTCGCGGTGCCCGGCCTGCGTGCACGCCTGGGTGCGATGGCCGATCAATTCCATGGCCACCCGTCGCGCGCGCTGCGCATGGTCGGTGTCACCGGGACCAACGGCAAGACCTCCACCGTGCAACTGCTTGCCCAGGCGCTGACCCTGCTCGGCACACCGACCGGTACGCTGGGCACGCTGGGCGTGGGCCTGTACGGCGCGGCCGTGCCGACCGGGTTCACCACGCCGCTGGTGCTGCCCATGCACGCGTTGCTGGCGCAGCTGCGCGAGGACGGCGCGCAGGCGGTGGCGATGGAAGTCAGCTCGCACGCACTCGATCAGGGCCGCGTGGATGCGGTGCATTTCGACGTGGCGGTGTTCACCAACCTCACCCGCGACCACCTCGATTACCACGGCGACATGGAGCAGTACGGCGCGGCCAAGGCCAAGCTGTTCTCTCGCGCCGGATTGAAGGCGGCGGTGGTGAATCTGGACGATGCGTTCGGCCGCAGCCTGTTCGCCTCGCTCGATCCGGCACTGCGCGCGGTCGGCGTGAGTTCGCGTGGGCAGGCCCAGGCAGGCGTGCGCGCGCAGGCCTTGCAGCTGGATCACAACGGGATCGGTTTCGCGCTGCACCTTGCAGGCGCGGTGCACCCGGTGCACTCGCCGCTGCTGGGCCGCTTCAACGTGGACAACCTGCTGGCGGTGGCCGGCGCGCTGCATGCGCTGGATTACGTCCCGGCGCAGATCGCGCAGGTGCTGGGCCAGCTGCAGCCGATCCACGGCCGCATGAATCGCCTCGGCGGCGCGCACGGCGCGCCGCTGGTGGTGGTCGACTACGCGCATACGCCCGACGCGCTGGAACAGGCACTGACCAGCCTGCGCTCGCATGCGCAGGATCGTCTGATCTGCGTGTTCGGCTGCGGCGGCGAGCGCGATACCGGCAAGCGCCCGCAGATGGCGGCCATTGCCGAACTCAATGCCGACGTGGCGATCGTCACCGACGACAACCCGCGCGGCGAAGACGGCGATGCGATCGTCGCCGACATCCTGCGCGGCTTTGCACGCCCGGATGCGGCCATCGTGCAACGCGACCGCGCCGCGGCGATCCTCCAGGCCATCGGCATGGCAGGCGCTTCGGACATCGTGCTGATTGCCGGCAAGGGCCACGAGCCCTACCAGGAAGTGGCAGGCGTGCGGCATGCCTTCGACGACGCGGCAGTAGCGGCGCAGGCCTTGCTTCCGCGCACCGTGCTGGGAGTGCGCGCATGAAGCTCACTCCGCTGTCGCTGATCGCGCATTTCGCCGGCGGCGAGCTGCATGGCGACGACGCCATGATCGATGCGGTCGGCAACGATACCCGCACGCTCGGCAGCGGCAGCCTGTACGTGGCGCTGCGTGGCGAGCGTTTCGACGGGCACGACTTTGCGGCCGACGCGGTCGCGCGTGGTGCCAGCGGTGTGCTGGTCGAGCGCCTGCTGCCGACGCTGGGCGTGCCGCAGGTTCTGGTGGCCAACACCGAACTGGCCCTGGCGCGCATCGCTGCCGGCCTGCAGCGCGACCGTGCCACCCGCGTGATCGCACTGACCGGTTCCAACGGCAAGACCAGCGTCAAGGCCTTGCTGCTGTCGATCCTGACCGAAGCCGGGCGCGTGGACGGCACCACCGTCTATGCCACGCCGGGCAATCGCAACAATGAAATCGGCCTGCCGCTGGCGGTGATCGCCGCGCCGGACGATGCGGATATCGCGGTGTACGAAATGGGTGCAGGCAAGCCCGGCGACATTGCCTATCTCACCGAGATCGCGCGGCCGCACGCGGCCCTGGTCAATAACATCGCACCGGCCCATCTGGAGCGCCTGGGCAGCCTGCTTGGCGTTGCACAGACCAAGGGCGCCATCTATACCGCGCTGCCGGCCGATGGCGTGGCGGTGATCAATGCCGACGACGCCTTCGGTGCCTGGTTCGAGCAGCAGGTGCTGGCGCAGCAGGTGCAGGGCCGTCGCGTGCTTCGGTACGGCCTGCAGGCCAGCGCCGAGATCACCGCGCGCGGGCTGCGGCTGCATCCCGATGGCGCGCAGTTCACGCTGGTGACACCGCAGGGCGAGGCGCAGATTGCGCTGCCGCTGCCAGGTCGCCACAACGTGCTCAATGCGCTGGCCGCCACCGGCCTGGCGCTGGGTGCGGGCATCGCATTGCCGGTGATTGCCGCCGGCCTGGCGCAGGCGCGCCCGGTGGCTGGCCGGCAGATCGCCCACCGCCTGCCGGGCGGGGCGGTCCTGATCGACGACAGCTACAACGCCAACCCCGGGTCATTGGATGCCGCGATCGACGCGCTGGCCGCCGCGCCAGGCGAGGGCTGGCTGGTCCTGGGTGACATGCGCGAACTCGGTCCGGAAGGCGCCGCTCTGCATGCCGCTGCCGGTCGGCGCGCCCGCGCGGCCAAGCTGCAGCGCCTGTACGCGCTGGGCGAGCTCAGTGCCGCGGCTGCGCAGGCGTTCGGCGCCGGTGGGCGAGTGTTCGCCACGCACGCGGAGTTGATCGATGCGTTGCAGGCGGATCTTGCCGAAGCCGGGACCGGGGGTCCGGGACCGGGGACCGGGGAAACGCAACAGCAAGCACCAGAAAATATGCAGGGAAATGTTTTGAGTCACGATCAGCAAGCGCAGTCTCCCGATGCCCTCCCGGGTCCCCGGTCCCCGGCCCCCGGTCCCGGCTCCACCATCACGATCCTGGTGAAGGGGTCGCGCGGCAGCGCCATGGACCGCATCGTCACCGCGTTGCTCGCACCTGCGGAGGATGCCTCCCATGCTGCTTGAGTTGGCGCGCTGGCTGCAGCAACTGGAGAGCCTGTTCGGGCTGTTCAACTATCTGACCTTCCGCGGCATCCTGGCTGCGCTGACCGCGCTGTTCCTGTCGTTGTGGATGGGCCCTGCGGTGATCCGCAAGCTGGCCCAGTTCAAGGGCGGCCAGCCGATCCGGCAGGACGGCCCGCAAACGCATTTCTCCAAGGCCGGCACGCCGACCATGGGCGGCTCGCTGATCCTGCTCACCGTCACCCTGTCGGTGCTGCTGTGGGGCGACCTGCGCAACCGTTATGTGTGGCTGGTGCTGGCGGTGATGATCTGCTTCGGCGCGATCGGCTGGTACGACGATTGGATCAAGATCGTGCGTCGCGATCCCAACGGCCTGAAGTCGCGCTGGAAGTACCTGCTGCAGTCGATCTTCGGTCTGGCCGCCGGCCTGTTCCTGTACTACACAGCCGACGTACCGGCGGCGATCACCTTCTACATTCCGATGTTCAAGTCGATCGCGCTGCCGCTGGCCGGCGTGAGCTTTGTGGTGATCGCCTATTTCTGGATCGTCGGCTTCTCCAATGCGGTGAATCTCACCGACGGCCTGGATGGCCTGGCGATCATGCCCACCGTGCTGGTGGCCTGCGCGCTGGGGGTGTTCGCCTACGCTTCGGGCAACGTGGTGTTTGCCGAATACCTGAAAATCCCACTGATTCCCGGGGCAGGCGAGCTGATCATCATCTGCTCGGCGATCGCCGGGGCAGGGCTGGGCTTTCTGTGGTTCAACACCTATCCGGCGATGGTGTTCATGGGCGACATCGGTGCGCTGTCGTTGGGCGCGGTGCTGGGCACCATCGCGGTGATCGTGCGCCAGGAAATGGTGCTGGTGATCATGGGCGGCGTGTTCGTGATTGAAACGCTGTCGGTGATGATCCAGGTGGCCAGCTTCAAGCTGACCGGCAAGCGCGTGTTCCGCATGGCGCCGATCCACCACCACTTCGAACTCAAGGGTTGGCCGGAGCCGCGGGTGATCGTGCGCTTCTGGATCATTTCGGTGGTGTTGGTGCTGATCGGCCTTGCCACGTTGAAGGTGCGCTGATGAACGACATGTCCCGCCAGGCCACGCGACTGGACGCCATCGGCGGCCGCTACGATCCGTGGCTGCTCGGGGCCGCGGTCACGCTCGCCTCGCTGGGCGTGGTGATGGTGGCGTCCAGCTCGATCGAGCTGGAGGCAAGCCCGTTCTATTACCTGACCCGCCACCTGCTGTTCCTGGGCGTCGGCATCGGGCTGGCCTTTTGGGCCATGCGTACCGAGCTCAAGACCATCGAGCAGCACAACCAGATGCTGCTGCTGGGCTGCTTTGTCATGCTCATCATGGTGTTCGTGCCTGGGCTGGGCAGCACCGTCAACGGCGCCAAGCGCTGGATCAATCTGGGCGTGTCCAGATTCCAGGTGGTCGAGTCGGTCAAGGTGCTCTACATCATCTGGCTGGCCAG
Source organism: Xanthomonas campestris pv. badrii (assembly GCF_012848175.1). Classification (NCBI taxonomy): domain Bacteria; kingdom Pseudomonadati; phylum Pseudomonadota; class Gammaproteobacteria; order Lysobacterales; family Lysobacteraceae; genus Xanthomonas; species Xanthomonas campestris. The sequence continues at coordinate 596,333 of NZ_CP051651.1, forward strand.
CTACCTGGTGCGCTTTCGCGACGAGGTCAACGCGACCTGGCAGGCCATGCTCAAGCCGGTGTTCGTGGTCGGTTTCCTGGTGGCGCTGCTGTTGCTGCAGCCGGACTTCGGTTCGTCGATGCTGCTGTTGAGCGTCACTGCCTGCATGCTGGTGCTGGGCGGCGCGCCGATCGGGCGCATCATCCTGCCGATCCTGCTGCTGCTGCCGGCGCTGGTGGCGCTGGTGATCTTCGAGCCATACCGCATGCGGCGCGTCACCTCCTTCATGGATCCATGGGTCGATCAGCTCGGCTCGGGCTATCAGCTGTCCAACGCGCTCATGGCCATCGGCCGTGGCGAGTGGATGGGCGTGGGCCTGGGCGCGTCGGTGCAGAAGCTCAACTACCTGCCCGAATCGCATACCGACTTCATCTTTTCGGTGATCGCCGAAGAACTGGGATTCATCGGCGTGTGCGGCGTGGTGGCCCTGTACGCGTTGCTGGTCGGCCGGGCGTTCTGGCTGGGCATGCGCTGCGTGGAAATGAAGCGCCATTTCTCCGGCTATGTCGCCTTCGGTATCGGCCTGTGGGTGGCGATGCAGAGCTTCGTGTCGATCGGCGTGAACCTGGGAATTCTGCCGACCAAGGGCCTGACCCTGCCGCTGATTTCCTCCGGCGGTTCGTCGGTGCTGATGACCTGCGTGGCGATGGGCCTGCTGCTGCGGGTGTCCTATGAAATGGACCGCGCCGAGCGGCTGCGCAGCAAGCTGTCGCCGCAGGGCGCGGGCGCCGCACCCTCCGAGCCGGCTGAGCCGGCGGCCGACCCGGTTCCGCCGGCGTCTACCGCCGGACGCAAGCCGCAGCGTGAGCCGGCGGCAGCGCCGGCACCGGTGGCAGCGCCGTCAACTGCAGCGCCTTCGGTGGCGCCGGCGTCGGCGATCCTGCGCGGCACCAGCCGGATGCAGCCGCGTGTGGAACCGACCTTCGGGAGGATTGCATGAGCGTCTATGCGACTCCCGCGCAGGAGCCCGCACCTTCGCGTGCGGGGATTCGACCAGTGATGATTCTGGCCGGCGGTACCGGTGGACATATTTTTCCGGGACTGGCCGTGGCCAAGGTGCTGCGCGCGCGGGGCGTGCCGGTGATCTGGCTGGGCGCCGACGGGGCGATGGAAACGCGGCTGGTGCCGCAGCACGCGATCCCGATCGACACGCTCGCCATCAGTGGCTTGCGCGGCAAGGGCGTGATCACGTTGCTTGGCGCACCGGTGCGGGTGATGCGCGCGGTGCGCGCTGCCGGTTTCGTACTGCGCAACAGGCAGCCGCGTGCGGTGATCAGTTTCGGTGGCTTTGCGGCTGGCCCGGGCGGCCTGGCCGCGCGCCTGCTCGGCGTGCCCTTGCTGGTGCACGAACAGAATCGCGCGCCCGGCATGACCAACAAGGTGCTGTCGCGCGTCGCGCGCCGCGTGCTGACCGGTTTTCCGGGCAGCTTCGCTGGCGAAGAAGCAGTGGGTAACCCGGTGCGCGCGGAAATCGCCGCGCTGCCGGATCCGGCGGTGCGTCTGGTTGGTCGCGGCGGTCCGGTGCGGGTGCTGGTGCTGGGCGGCAGCCAGGGCGCACGCGTACTCAATCACGCCGTGCCGTCGGCGTTGGTCGCGCTCGGTCACCCGGACGTGCAGGTACGCCACCAGTGCGGTGAAAAGCTGCGTGGCGAAGCCGATGCGGCGTATGCGCAGGCTGGCGTCGACGCCAGCGTCGAACCCTTCATTGCCGACATGGCCGAGGCCTATGCCTGGGCCGATCTGGTGGTGTGCCGTGCCGGCGCCTCCACGCTGGCCGAGTTGTGCGCCGCCGGTGTCGGCAGCGTGCTGGTGCCCTTTGCCGCCGCCGTGGACGATCACCAGACCCGCAATGCCGAATACCTGGTCGGCGCCGACGCCGCGGTGCTGCTCAAGCAGGACGACAGCTTGCCGGTGCGCCTGCAGCAGGTCCTGCAGACCCTGCTCGCCGACCCTGCACGCCGCCTGTCGATGGCGCAAGCCGCCCGCACCCTGGCCAAGCCGGACGCCGCCGAGCGCATTGCCGACATCATTCTTCAAGAAGCCGGGAATGGTGAATCGGGAATGGGGAATGGGCAGAGCTCAGAACAACCGCAGGAACACACATTGATGCACGCAGACAAGCGCACCGACCAGGCATCCGTCGCCGCTGGCGCTCAGCTCCACACGATTCCTGATTCCCGATTCCCGATTCGCATCTCCGCAGGAGGTGCCCAGTGATCCGCCGTCTGCAGGACAGTGGCGATCTGGTGCGCGCGTTCCCGCGTGTGCATTTCGTGGGCATCGGCGGCACCGGCATGAGCGGCATTGCCGAGGTCATGCTGACCCTGGGCTACGAAGTCTCCGGCTCGGACAACGCCGACAACGCGGCAACGCGACGGCTGGCCAAGCTGGGTGCGCGCGTGATGCGCGGCCATTCGGCGGCTAACGTGCTGGGCACCGATTGCGTGGTGGTCTCCAGCGCGATCCGCGAAGACAATCCCGAGCTGATGGAAGCGCGCAGCCAGCGCATTCCGATCATGCCGCGTGCGGCGATGCTGGCCGAGCTGATGCGCTTCCGTCGCGGCATTGCGGTGGCCGGCACGCACGGCAAGACCACCACCACCAGCCTGGCCGCGGCGGTGCTGAGCGAAGGCGGCCTGGATCCGACCTTCGTCATCGGTGGCCAGCTGCTGGCCGCCGGCGCCAACGCCAAGCTCGGCGGTGGCCAGTGGCTGGTGGCCGAAGCCGACGAAAGCGACGGCAGCTTCCTGCGGCTGAATCCGTTGATGGCGGTGATCACCAATATCGATTCGGATCATCTGGAAAACTACGGCAACGATTTCGCCCGGGTGCAGGCCGCATTCGCCGAATTCCTGCAGCGCCTGCCGTTCTACGGCTTGGCCCTGCTGTGCATCGATGATCCGGAAGTGGCCGCACTGGCCGGCAAGACGCCGCGTCACGTCATGAGCTACGGCATGAGCGAAAACGCCGACGTGCGCGCCGAAGACGTGGTGCAGGACGGCCCGCGCATGCGCTTCACCCTGCGCCTGCCCGAAGGCACCACCACGCCGGTGACGCTGGCGTTGCCGGGCCGTCACAACGTGCTCAACGCATTGGCCGCTGCCGCGATCGGCTGGCAGCTTGGCGTGGAGCCGCAGACCATTGCGCGCGCGCTGGAAAACTTCGCCGGTATCGGCCGCCGTTTCAACGATCTGGGCGAAGTCACCACCAGCAACGGCGCACGCGTGCGGGTGGTCGACGATTACGGCCATCACCCGCGCGAGCTGGAAGCGGTGTTCGCCGCCGCCCGCGGCGGCTGGCCGGACAAGCGCCTGGTGGTGGCGTTCCAGCCGCACCGTTACAGCCGCACCCGCGATCAGTTCGACGCCTTCGCCGCCGTGCTCAGCACCGTCGACGCATTGGTGTTGAGCGAAGTCTATCCGGCCGGCGAAGCACCGATTCCCGGTGCCGACTCGCGCGCACTGGCGCGTGCCATCCGTGCACGCGGCCGTAGCGAACCGGTGGTGGTCGGGCAGATTGCCGGCCTGGCCGAAGTGCTGCCGGACGTGCTGCAGGACGGCGACCTGTTGCTGATGATGGGTGCCGGCGATATCGGCTATGTGGCCCAGCACATCATCAACAACGGGTTCGTTGGGGGTGAGGCATGAGCGCTTCAGCGATCGGGACCCGGGACCCGGGACCCGGGGCCGGTGAACAGCAGGGCGTGCAGTCCGTTTTGTCTGCTGTTCCGGGTCCCCGGTCCCCGGTCCCCGGTCCCGCACCTTCCCGCACCAGCAATCCGGCAAGCTTCGGCCGCGTTGCGGTGCTGCTCGGCGGCACCTCGTCCGAGCGTGAAGTCTCGTTGAACTCCGGCAGCAATGTGCTGGAAGCGCTGCGCGCACGCGGTGTGGATGCACAGCCGGTCGATGGCATTCCGGCGTTGGCCAAGGCATTGGCCGCACAGCAGTTCGATCGCGTGTTCAATGTGCTGCACGGCCATAACGGCGGCGGCGAAGACGGCATCGTGCAGGGCCTGATGGACGCCTTCGGCATCCCGTACACCGGCTCGGACGTGTTGGGTTCGGCCTTGAGCATGGACAAGATCCGCACCAAGCAGGTGTGGCTGTCGCTGGGTCTGAGTACGCCGCGCTATGCGCGGCTGGCTGCCGGTGCCAGCGCCGACGACATTCACGCCGCTGCACGCCAGATCGGCTTGCCGGTGATCGTCAAGCCGGCCAACGAAGGGTCCAGCGTTGGCGTCAGCCGCGTGTTCGACCAGGCCCAGCTTGAAGAAGCAGTGGTGCTGGCTGCGCGCTACGACGGCGCGTTGCTGATGGAGCAGCTGATCGAAGGCGACGAACTCACCGTGGCCGTGCTCGGCGACACCGCGCTGCCGTCCATCCGCATCGTGCCCAAGGGGCAGTGGTACGACTACAACGCCAAATACATCGCCGAGGACACGCAGTATCTGTGCCCGGGACTGGAAGGCGAGGCCGAAACGCAGATCCGCCGGCTCGCCCTCGACGCCTTCCGTGCTGCCGGCTGCCGCGGCTGGGGCCGCGTGGACGTCATGCGTGATCGCAGCAGCGGTCAGCTCTATCTGCTGGAAGTGAACACCGCTCCCGGCATGACCAGCCACTCGCTGGTGCCCAAGGCCGCCCGCCAGCTCGGCATCGAATTCGAAGAGCTGGTCTGGCGCGTGCTGGAGCAGACGCTGTGAAGACGGGAATCGTGAATCGTGAATCGGGAATGGGTAACAGCAGATGCGCTGTTGCCGTTGCGATTCCCTATTCCCGATTCCCAATTCCCGTGTGCGGAGCACACCCATGAACGCCACCCTGCGCATCCTCGCCTGGTTGCTGGCGGTGGCGCTGGTCGCGTTGCCGGTGGTGGCCGTGCTCAATGGCTGGGTCGGTGCCGAGCGCTGGCCGCTGGCGAAGTTGCGGGTGTCCGGCGATTTCAAGCGGGTGCCGGCAGAGGAGTTGCGCGCAGTGGTGCTGCCGTATGCGCGCGCAGGCTTTTTTGCGGTGAAGCTGCAGCAGGCGCAGGACGCCATCGCGCGCCTGCCGTGGGTGGAAAGCGCGCAGGTGCGCAAGCGCTGGCCGGATGTGCTGGAAGTGCACGTGACCGAGCACAAGCCGTTTGCGCGCTGGGGCACCGACCGCATGCTGTCCGAACAGGGCCGTCTGTTCCGCACGCCGCCGTTGCTGAAGGATTTCAAGTTGCCCCAGCTCGGTGGCCCGGACGCCAAGACCCAGGACGTGGTGGCGCTGTACAACGAGTCGCGCGCGCTGTTCGCACCGACCGGGCTGGACGTGGAGCGTCTTGAAATGGATGCGCGCGGCAGCTGGTCGCTGGGGCTGAGCAATGGCCTGCAAATCATGATCGGCCGCGACGATGCGCGCGCCCGCCTGCAGCGCTTCGCCCGCGTGTTGCCGCAGTTGTCAGACCCGCAGCGCCCGATCGCACGCGCCGACCTGCGCTACACCAACGGCTTTACCGTTGAAAGGCGAATCGAGAATGGGGAATCGGGAATGGAGAAGAAGCCCAAGCAGGCATCGCCCGCTACGGCT